>CALLYK010000084.1 GCA_937858365.1 uncultured Isosphaeraceae bacterium
TCGGCGATCACCCGCTCTTCCACGTCGACATGGTGCGCGTCGGCCCGGGCCTGACGTTCGCGCTGTGGCGCTTCCATCACCTCATCGCGGACTCGATTGCCGTTCGCATCGCCATCGCGCTCTGGGCCGAGGCCTACGAAGCGCTGAACGCGGGCACGCCCGGTGAACTCACGCCGGCGACGACCTACAAGAAGGTCTTGTCGGCCGACGCCGCCAGGTCGTGGATGCGCCGTGCATTCTCCACCAGGAAGATCCGGTCGGCCCAGACTTCGAACACCGTGGACTCTGGCTCGCGACGAATGGCAATGTAGGAAAGCAGGCAGCTGAGACTGAGACAGCTTGCCGCCACCCATGCGATCTCGTCGGCGACGGTCTTGGCGGCGGTGCCGCTGAGGTGCAGCCCGGTGATGATGATCAGGCCGATTTTCCATCCGCGGGCGATCGGGCCGCCCGGGTCGATCACCTCGGCCGACCTTGCCAGAGAGCCGGCCAGCCAAAGGGGCACGAGCGACAACCAGCCCCCAGCGATCACGCCCCCAACCTTCGCCGCGCGCCGGACCCCGACAAGGCCGTCTCGCAACCGGCCGCTTCGAGCCACCCGGGCGGAGCATTCCATCAGGTAGCCGAGGCTCAAGAACTGAAGCAAGGGAAGGGCCGCGAGGATCGACAGACCCAAGATCAGGCAGACGACACCGAATACCCATTCGGTCGCCAGGCCGCCCCCCCGCGTCGTCGAGACCACAACTCGGATGAGCCAGGGCCGCCGACGCACAACCCTTTCCAATGTGGGTTGGTCCCACGCAAGGGCGATCGCTGGTTCCACGATGGGTCGTTCGAGCAGACTGGTCGTGTCATTCATGATCGGCGATACTGAAGGGGCCGCCGGCGAAGGACAATCTCCTCCTGAGCGTATCTCGCCCGAGGTCCTTTTCGCAAGGAGAGGTGGTCAGTATGGGACGTCGCGATGTCTTTTTTCTGACGGCCATCGTCGCGGGCGGGGCCACCCTCACCGCCGGTTTGACACGCCCGGCCATTCCAACCCAGCGTCCCACACCCATTGCCTCGACGAGCATCGACGAGGAGGACCCGAACGACCCGCGAGTCGTCGCCTCGCGCGTTGATGAGGCCCTCGCCGCGGATTGGTCCGACATGGGTTTGAGACCGACGCCGATCGCCCATGAATTGACTCTCATGCGCCGCCTCTCATTGGCCCTGACAGGTTCGGTCCCTTCGCTGGAGGACATTCGGAAGTTCGAGGCCAGGCCCGCCGTCGATCGCCTTGACTCGTGGCTCGCCGATCTTCTCGCCGATCGTCGGGCCGCCGATTATCTGGCTGAACGCTGGACCCGCGTCTTTGTCGGTACGGAAGACGGACCTTTCCTCCTCTTTCGACGACGACGCTTTCGGACCTGGCTCAGCGATCAACTGTTCACAAATCGTCCTTACGACGCGATCGTCAAAGACCTGATCGCCGATCGTGGGATTTGGACCGACCATCCGGCGACCAATTTCGTGTCCGTCACCTACGACATGGATTCGCAGCGTCCTGACGCCGAACGCCTGGCGGCGCGAACGGCGCGCGCCTTCCTCGGCGTGAGGCTCGACTGCGCGCAATGTCACGATCACCCCTTCCAACCGTGGAAGCAGGCCGATTTTCGGGGCCTGGCCGCCTTCTTCGGCGGCATCCACTCCGACTTGCGAGGCGTCCGCGACGGCGAAAGCACGTACCATCCCAAAGACCGCAAGACCGACGAACCGCAAGACGTGGAACCAACAGTCCCGTTCCTGGGCGAACTTCTCGCCGAATCGGGCGGTCCACGCGACCGACTCGCGGCCTGGGTCGTGGACCCCAAGAACAAGAGTCTCGGGCGCGCCACCGCGAATCGCGTCTGGGCCCTCATGTTCGGTAGGCCGTTGGTCGAACCCGTGGACGACCTGCCCGCGTCGGGCGATGTTCCCGCCGCCTTGGAGGTCCTCGCGGCGGACTTCAGGTCCCACGGCCACGACCTTCGCCGCTTGATCACGGTCATCGCCGCCACCGAGACCTTTCGACGCGATAGCGGCGACGAGGACCGAGGGGACGAGCCTTCGACCGAACACGAAACGAACTGGGTCGCCTTCCCGATCACCCCGCTACGCCCCGAGCAGGTGGCTGGTTCGATCTTCCAAGCCGCGTCGGTGAGGACGTTGGCGGCGGATTCGCACTGGCTCGTGCGCCTCGCCGTTTACAACGGCCGCAACGACTTCGTCCGCCGCTACGGCGACGTGGGTGAGGACAGCTTCGACGTTCATGCGAGCACGATCCCCCAACGCCTCCTTTTGATGAACGGCCAAATCGTTCGGGACAAGATCAAGTCCGACCTCTTCAACGCCACGAGCCTGATCGCAACACTCGCCCCCACGGACCGCAAGGCGGTGGAAGTGGCCTACCTGGCCGTGCTCACAAGACGGCCGACCCCCGAGGAACTCGACCACTTCGCCGCCAAGCTCGAAGGGACGACCGGCCAGACCCGCAAGGACCTGCTGACGGACCTCTACTGGATACTCTTCAACTCCACCGAGTTCTCGTGGGGGCACTGACATGAACACGTTCGATCGCCGGGCGTTTCTGAAAGCCGCCGGCGCCGGTCTCGGTTGGTTGACCCCGGTTGGGCAATTGCTGGCGCGCGAGGCCGAGCGGCGCGACGGGCCGGCACAGTCGATCATCTTCCTCTGGCTGGGCGGCGGACCCAGCCAACTCGAGACGTTCGACCCCAAGCCGAACACGCGGATCGCCGGGGGGACCAAGGCGATCGACACCGCCGTGAAGGGGGTCCAACTTGTCGAGCAATTCGAACGCCTCGCCGACCAGATGGGGTCGATCGCGCTTGTGAGATCGCTTGTGAGCAAGGAGGGCGACCATGAGCGCGGCACCTATTTGATGAAGACCGGCTACCGGCTGGACCCCAACAACGAGTACCCGTCGATCGGCGCGATCTGTTGCCACGAAATGCCCGCCGCGGGTACCGACATCCCGCGGCACATTTCGATCCTGACGGGACAATGGCCCAGTCGCGGCGGCTTCCTTGGCGGTGAGCACGACGCGTTCCTCGCTGATGACCCAAAAGGCCCTCTGCCCGACGTTCGGTCGTTCATCGCCGAGGAACGCGAGGCTGCCCGCTTCGCCGACCTCGACATCGTGGAGAGGGCCTTCGCGCGCGGTCGTAAGAACCGAGTCGGCGCGACCCTGCATCGCGACGTCATGACGAGAGCGCGGACGATGATGACGTCCGAGCAACTGAAAGCGTTCGACGTTTCGCAAGAGCCCACCGCCGTCCAGGCCGAATACGGCGACTCTCCCTTCGGACGCGGCTGCCTCGCCGCCCGACGGCTGATCGAAGTCGGCGTGCGTTGCGTTGAAGTCACCCTGGGCGGCTGGGACTCGCATGTCAACAACCACCAAATCCATCGCAACTTGGTGAAGGTGCTCGACCCAGCCTTCGCGTCCTTGATCCGCGACCTACGTCGTCGGGGCCTCCTGGAATCGACGATTGTACTCTGCGGCGGTGAGTTCGGCCGGACGCCGCAACTGAACGTCGGCCTAGGGCGTGACCATTGGCCCAACGGCTTCAGCATGGCCCTGGCCGGTGGGGGCTTGAGGGGCGGCTTCGCCCTGGGCGAGACCGACCCCGAGGGCAAGAAGGGCCCCGACAAGCCGATCAACGTGGAGGACATTCACGCAACCGTCTTGAAGGCCTTGGGCATCAATCCGCTCAAAGAGAACATCGCGCCCATCACGGGCCGGCCGATCAAACTCAGCACGGGCACGGCGATTCGCGAACTCCTGGCTTAAGGTCCACCTTCACTCGGCTTCACGCGCGTCTCGCCCCCACGCCAGGAGGAGAGCGGCCAGTCCAAGAAACGGGAGAAGGCCCACGATCACGAAGACCGGGCCATAAGTCCCCGTCTGGTCTTTGATGCGGCCCACGATGGGGGCGAAACCGGCCGCGAAGAGGTTGCCGAGACCACCGAGGATTCCGACCACGAGCCCGGTGTGGCTGGGTGAAACGTCCTGACACAAGGCGAAGTAGTTCGCCATGAACGCGGCCGTCCCCATCGCCATCACCGCCAAGAGCGTCATGGTGAGGACGTTCCCCTGGACGATCCCCACGAGCGCGCCCGATGCGATCAGGAGCGTGCAACCCGTCATCACCGCGAGTCGCGCGGACCTGGGGCCGAGGCCTCGGACGGCGAGCCATTTCGACAAGCCGCCGCCGCCGAGGTTGCCGAAATCGGCCGCGAGGAAGGGGACCGCGCTGAGCATCCCACCCACCACGAACTCCATGCCGCGATCGTCTTGCAGGTAGCCGGGAAGCCAGTTCACGAGGAAGTGCCAACAAACGTTGATGCTGCTGCTCACGACCACGAGCACCCAGAAGCGCCTGAATCGCACGATGACACCCAGGTCAGCCAACCAGGAGGTCCCTTGAAGGGCGGTCATCGGCAAGAGCCTTGCGACGAAGAGCATCCCCACCATGAGCAAGGCGACCCCCCACCACAAAGCCGGCGCGCCCACCCACCACGATGTGCTCGCGAGCAGGATCGAGGCGAGGAGCAATACGCCGAACGCTTGTAGTGCGACCGGCGACGGAGAGAAGACCGGCCGGTCCCTCTTATCCTCCTTCAAGGCCTGGGCGATCGGACCGCGCACCAGCCGGAGCCACGCAACGATCCAAAGTGAGCCGCAAGCGCCGATCGCCACGAAGGCAGTCCGCCAGCCGAAACGGTCCGCCAAGAAGGGGACGATCAGGGGAGTCACGACCGCGCCGACCGCCGCGCCTGAGTTGAAGATCCCGTTTCCCAAACCCCGATCAGCGGGTGCTAAAACGCGACCGGTCGCCTTCAAGGCACAGGGCCAGTTGAACGATTCGCCGACGCCGAGCAAGGCGCGGCAGACAATCAAAAAGCCTAGCGAAGGGACGAAGCCGGCGACCACACCCGCGAGCGACCACCAAGCGACCGCCCCCGCGTAGGTCCGCCGGAGCTCCCAGCGATCCACGAGAAAACCGGCGGGCACCTGGCTCAACGCGTAAGCGAGTTGAAACGCGGCGATCACCCAACCGAACGTCTCGTTGGGGATGTTGAACTCTTTGAGGACCAGCGGTTTGACGAGGGAGACGGTTTGCCGGTCCATGTAGTTCAGAACGGTAGCGGCGAACATCAGCCAGCAGAGTCCCCAGGCCCAACGCGCGCTCCGCGTCGAGGCCTCGGGGTATTTCGCATCTATCGGGGTCGGCATGACGTGGGCCACCACGACCTCCCGCGCTCCAGCCCCGGTCAGCTGACCTGATTCGACTCGGCCGCGGCGGCCGCGATTTGGGTCTCGGCCTGTTCGGCCCACCAGGCCTCGGCGCGGACCTCGTCCCAATCTCGCGAGCATTCGCAGGCGGCCAGGGCCTGTGCCAGCGACCGGGCGTCGCGATAACGTTCCTCGGGTTTCTTCGCCAGGCAACGGAGGATGACGGCCTCAAGGTCGGCGGGCACGTCGGCCCGAAGGCCCCTGGGCGGCACGACCGGGTCCCGGGCGTGGGCGATCATCAGGTCCATCGCCGTAGTGCCTTCAAAGGGCGGCTTTCCAGTGACGAAGTAGTACAAGACGGCCCCCAGTGCGTAAATGTCCGCGCGGCCGTCCACCGAGTCGGCACCCGTGGCTTGTTCAGGGCTCATGAATTGAGGGGTGCCACTCACGGTGTAATCGGCCGTGAGTTGCGGGGCGTTGGGGTCGGCGACCTTCACGAGCCCGAAGTCGAGGACCTTCACGACGTCGCAGGCCCCGCCCAGGATCGCCACGAAGATGTTGGCCGGCTTGAGGTCGCGATGGACTAGGCCGAGCTGGTGGGCCTCGTGCAGGGCCAGGGCCGCCTGCCGGGCCAGATAGACGGCCCGGCCCGGAGTCATCTGGCCAAACTGAGCGACGAGGTCGGCCGAACTCAAACCGGGAAGATACTGCATCACGTAGTAGAATGTACCGTCGTCGGTCCGCCCGTAGTCGTAAATCTCGAGCGAGTTGGGGTGCGTGAGCATCGCGGCCGACTTCACCTCGCGCTCGAAACGGGCCTGCGCGATAGGGTTCGTGTTCACCTCAGGTCGAATCATCTTCAAAGCGCAAGGCCGTTTGAGGAGTTCATGTTCGGCCATGAACACGGCCCCCATGCCCCCTTCACCCAGTTTCTCACCGAGGTGGTATTGGCCGAGCTTCCGCGCCTCCTTCAATTCGCTTCGCAGACCGTGCAAGACGTAGGCCGACGCGATCGACAACCCCGCGCCGATCAGGACGAAAAGGGCGTTGGCCATGGCGATCCGCTCGCTGATCAGGTGCTCGCGGGTCGAGTCCTCCGCGAGACCTTCGACCTCGATCGCCAGGAGGACGAACGGGGCCAGGGCCATCAGGCAGATGACCATCGCCGACCGCCTCGGGTCGTTGGGGACGAGCGTCCCGTACACGACCATGAGGACGAAGAGGTAAATGACCCCGTTCTTCTGGTAGGCGATCAAGATCGGCAGGTCTTCGGCCCTCGTCATCAAGGCCCGCTCAACCAGGTATTGCGTGATCATCAAGGTAAGCGTCAGGAGACCGAAAAATACATATTCGAGAGTGCGCAACTGGCTGACGTTTAGGTCCACCCGACTGAACAAGAGACCCGCCAAAGCGGCGCACAAGGCGAGTCGCACCGCAAGGGCCGGGACCACGACCCCGGAGACCTCGTCTGCCATGACAAGCCGAAAGAAGAGGAAGATGAGTGTAGGCACCCCCAGGAACAGGGCCGCCACGCGGAGTCGCGAGCGCAGAAGATGGGGCGATTCCACGGCCAAAGTCGGCGACGGTCCGATCCCGAGATACGAGGGCGCGGAACCGGCGCTTTGAAACTCGATCGTCGGCTCGAGTTCGATCACGTCCTCTCGGTCGTTTCTCACTTGCGGTCCCGCCATTGGTGTCCTCGTCGTCGTGTCGGTTCGCCGGCTCGTTACGGATTTCCCGGAGGCAGCACCCCCGACTTCTCGATCCTCTCTTTGGCCTCGTTCAGGGCGCCCTGCGCGCCCCGACTAATCTGGTCGACCCCGGCCTTGTCCAATTGCCCCTTCATTTCCCCCTTCAGGGTCCCGACGCTGGACTTCAACTTCTCGGCCACGCTCGCGTCGCTCTTCCCACTTCGGAGCCAGGGGACAAAGGCGAACGCGAGGACCACCAGACCCACCCAGAAAATCGGACCGACCACGCGCTCAACCGGCTTACGCACGCGCCCCCAGTTCTGGGCGAGATAGACGAAGGTCAGCGGTGGGACCAGGAACATCACTCCTTGAACGGGGCTGTCTCGAAACGGAATCACGACGAGGTTCGCCAAGCCCGCGACCAACCGTCCGATGTTGAGTAGCACCACGCCCGTCGCGCCGAGCACGGCCCAGGAGTAAGAGCGAAGTGGTATGGCGAGCATCAAGATCGCCAAGAACGGTGCCGAAGCGACGAAGGCCCACTCGTTCAAACGGCGGAAGAGGCGTTGGACCTCGAGCAACCCGCCCCGATAACCCTGCACGAGCGCGTTGGGGGGCCGGCCCGCTGCCCGCTCGACCGCGGGAAGCGCTGGGGCGGACAACAAATCGTAGGGACCGGGCGCGCCGTCGTCGTCATCGAGCGGCGAGGGTTTGGGCCGGCGCAAGACGCTCAACTGTTCCATCGTGATGGGCTTGAGCGCGACCTGGCTGGTCACCGCGTCTAGCCAGTTCAAGGGTCGCGCCCCAGGGCCGACCGCCGCCGCAGCTAGCGCGGGAGACGAAGACGCCTTCGCCACCGGCTGAGAGGCCGACGGGATCATCATGGTCTTGCCGCAGACCTTGCAACGCGCCTTCTTGCCCGCCAGCCGGTCGGCCACGGTGAAGCGGGCCCCGCAAGAATCACATGCGAACGCGATTGTCATTGGCCGCCCCTCATGTTTCCAGGTCCCCGTTCTCAAAAGAGGACGACAGCGAGCCCCGCGATGAGTAAGACCCAGAAAAACAGGCCCTCGCTGAATTTGGCCATCAGGCCAAAATAGACTGCCACCAGGGCCCAAGTGAGGGCCAACCAGATCAGCCAGGCCCGCCAAACGACCTCGGCGGGGGTCGCCTGGGCCGTGATGACGCCGAGGGTCCTACCCAAGGCCGCCTCGTTTGAGAGCCACGAGGGGTCTTGTTGCGACGCGATCAGGAAGACCCAACTTAGACCCGCCACGACCGCCGTGTACAGGAAGGACAGAAAAAGCCAGTGCTTCTGAAGCGGCTCGAACTTGGTGAACGTCTTCACCAAGGCGAAGAAGAAGCCGATCTTCAACGCGAAGTAGTAGATGAGCATTTCAAGGTACTGAGGAGGGTGTCTAGGCGGTCTCGCTGACCCGGTCGGATGATGCGAACCGTGAAGATAGTCGAAGCGATCGCCGTTTGCCAGTCCGGCGCCCAACGAACCGATACCGGCTAGAATGGACCGAAGACCGAAGTCGGCCCAAATCCCGGGAGAAACGCGCCGTGAAGTTCACGAAAATGCAAGGGATTGGAAATGATTATATTTACATCGAAGAAGACCAAGCCAAAGGCCGCGATTGGTCCGAGTTGGCCCGGCGCGTGAGTGACCGCCACTTCGGCGTCGGCGGCGACGGCCTGATCGTGATCGGCCCATCCGACCGCGCCGACGCGCGCATGCGCATGTTCAACGCCGACGGCTCCGAGGGAGAGATGTGCGGCAACGGGGTTCGCTGCGTCGCCAAGTATGTCCACGACCACGGACTGGCCCGCAAACCGCGTCTCACGATCGAGACCGGGCGAGGAGTGCTTTCACTCGACCTCATGATCGAAAGAGGAAAGGTTGAGCGCGTCGTCGTGGACATGGGCCCGCCGATCCTGCGCGCGGCCGACGTCCCGACGACCCTGCCCGGCGACCCGCCCTTGGACGTCCCCCTGGAAGTCGAAGGGGACGAATACCTCGTCTCAGCGGTCTCGATGGGCAACCCTCACGCCATGATTTACGTTCCCGACGTGGCGGCGTTTCCCGTGGAGTACCTCGGCCCTCTCTTCGAGCGTCATTCGGCCTTTCCCCGACGCGTGAACGTACATTTCGTCGAGGTGTTGAGTGAGCGCGAAGTGCGGATGAGGACCTGGGAACGAGGTTCCGGCATTACGCTCGCATGTGGGACGGGCGCCTGCGCCGTCTGCGTGGTGGGGGTGCTTACAGGCCGTACCAATCACAAGCTACTGGCCCATCTTCCCGGGGGCGAGTTGGAACTAGAATGGACCGGAAACGGTGCCTCCGTGAAGATGACGGGCCCCGCAAGTGAAGTGTTCACAGGGAATTGGGAACTCTAAGATCAGGTCCACCACTGTCGAGGGGCCCCAACCCATGAGCACGGTCACAATCGACCTGGAACAACAGACGCCCTGAGAAAAACGGCCAAAGCCGAGAAGTGGGACGAGGTTTGGGACGGGATGTAACAACTCATGCCTCTGCCGGTGCTGGAACACCAGAGCATCGTGCCCTGCCTTTCGAGGGCCTTCATTGCCGTCGTGGAAGACATCGAACTCGGGCGGGTCTTCGCCGGTGTGAACGTGGCCGACCAAGCGATCGACTGGACCCGGAACGACCGTTGTCCCGGCTTGGCCGTGTACCAGAACGGCAATCCGGCTGAAGTTCGTCAGACCCGCTGGCTCGGCGGTCCTGACTTCGCCGTGGAGGTCGTCACTCCCGGGGACCGGGGTCGTGAGAAACCGGGCTTCTACGGGAAGATCGGCACACGCGAGTTGCTCTTTATCGAACGCCCTCCGTGGTCGCTGGAGCTGTCCCGACTGGGCCCGGTGGGACTGGAATCGGCGGGGCGCTCGACTGAGGATGGTCCCGCCTTGCTGCTTTCCGATATCGTCCCGTTGACTTTCGCCCTTGTCTCGGACTGCGAACGCCTGAGGGTCTCGCTTATGCATCGCGACGGGGTCTCGTCCTGGCGCATCTCAGTCCTCACGCTATAATTGGAGGACGCGAAAAGCGACCCGATTCAGGGGGCCTGGGTTCATGCTCGATTGGTTGTTCGGTGCCAAGAAAGAAGACGCCGGCGGGCAGGGCGGCGCCAAACCCAAACCCAAGTCGAAGGGGAAGGCCGCCGCGCCCAAGGCCCCGCCCGCCGCCGCGCCGGTCAAGCTCCGCAAGGTCAACATCGAACGGAAATATGCGGTCGTCGGCGAGATCGGCCAAGGGAGCATGTCCAAGGTCTATCGGGCCGTGGACAACGAAAACGGACGGGTCGTCTGCCTCAAGGTCCAAGACAAACCCAAGACGACCGCCGCCCAAGCGCGGACCCGCGCGCCCGACCGCCCCACCGAGGGCGAGATCGGACAGAAAATCCATCATCCCCACGTCGTGCGCACATATGATTTCGGTTTGACATCCAAGGGTCAGTATTACATCGTCATGGAGTTCATCGAAGGGGTGAGCCTGAACTTCGTGCGTCAATCCGGCTGCGAGTTGGCGCGCAAAGTGGAACTTTTGGCCCAGGCGGCCGAGGGGTTGGCGGCCGTCCACGCCAAAGGCTTCATGCACCACGACTATGGCCCCAAGAACCTGCTGGTGAGCCGCGACGACGAGATCAAGCTGATCGACTTCGGACTGGCCGTGCCCAACACGCCCGCTTATCGTCGCCCCGGCAATCGCACGGGGACCCTCCAATACATGGCCCCGGAACTCGTCCGGCGCGAGTCGATCGACGAGAAGATCGACATTTTCTCATGGGGCGTCACCGCCTTCGAACTCTTGACCGGTAAGCTTCCCTACGACGCGACTGAGCCGATGCAGATGATCCGTCAGCGGATCAACAGCGACCCCATGGACATCGGTCAGGTCATGCCGACGCTCCCCGATGACCTGGCCCAGATCATCCGCCTGGCCCTGTCCCGCAGGCCCGACAAGCGCTGGCCTCACGCCGCGACCCTGCCCGCCGCGCTCCGCGGTCTCCCGTGCGCCGCTGGCTACAAACGAAACAACGCCGAAGAACGACCCTACGACTGAAAGCGCGTCCCTTCACTCACCACCCTCGACGACCACGTATGACTTGGACGATTGGCCAACTCTTGACTTGGACGGCGGACTTCCTGGGCAAGAAGGGGGCGGAGACCCCGCGCCTCGATGCCGAAGTGCTCTTGGCCAATGTCCTCCAATGCGATCGCGTGCGCCTTTACACCGGTTACGACCAGGAGGTCGGTGAACAAGATCGGGCCGCCTATCGCGAGTCGATCCGTCGAAGGGCCGAGGGTACCCCAGTGGCCTATCTCGTCGGCCGCAAGGAGTTCTTCTCGCTCGCACTCAAGGTCGGCCCGGCCGTCTTGATCCCAAGGCCCGACACGGAAACGGTGGTCGTCGAGTTCCTGGAGCGCTTCAAAAACGTCGCGGAGGTGCGCGCCGTGGACGTGGGCACGGGATCGGGCTGTATCGCGATCGCCTGCGCCTCGCGGCACAAAGAGGCGCGTTTCGTGGCCACCGACCGAAGCGTCGAGGCCCTGGAAATCGCCCGCGAAAACGCCCGAACGCATGGTCTGACGGACCGGATCGATTTCGTCCCGGGAGACCTCTTGGACCCGGTGAAAGACCGGGGACCTTGGGACGCCATCCTCTCGAACCCGCCTTATATTCCGACCGAGGTCATTCCCCAACTGGCAACGGGTGTGCGCGATCACGAGCCCCACATGGCCCTGGATGGCGGGGCCGACGGCCTTCGCGTTGTGGCCCGCCTCATCGCGCAAGCCACGCCTCTCCTCAAGCCGGGGGGGCACCTCATCCTCGAAATCGGCACCGACCAGGAAGGCCCCGTTCGTGACCTTCTCCGTCAGCGGGACGAGCTCGAATTGGCCCCGACGATCAAGGACGCCGCCAACAATCCTCGGGTCCTCCGCGCCACCAGGACGGCTTGAACCAAAGCAAACGGACTCATGGTTCGGGAGCAATCAACGGGAAGATGAAATCACCGCCGATCCGATCGGTTTCGTCATTGCGCAAGGCCCGTTGATTCATGCCGTCGGGACCAACCGAGTAGAGCAGCATGCCTTGCGTTGGCTTCATCCTTCGGGCTGAGTCTGGGAGCTCGAGTGGCTCAAGGTCGCCCAGCGGCAGAAGGCCTTGGCCGCTCGCTTCCACGTAGCCGAACGGCAACCCACCAGAGTAGAGGTCGATCGGCAGTTGCTCAAGTTCCGAAGGGACAAGTTCGTCCAATCGTGTCGGCCATGCGCCGTCGTGCTTAAGTTGCCAGGACCTCAGCGCGAAGATGGTCTCCAAGGCGGCCTTCGCGGTCTCGTTGCGGAGTTGAGCGTTGAGGTAGGCCCTGAAGTTCGGCATGAACGCGCGCGCCATCGGCGTTGCCCGGTTGATCTCGTCGAGTCGGCTGGAGGTGAGGAAGGGTGCGGCGTCGCCGATGAGTCGCAGCTTCACATCGGGCCACGGCACCCATTGATTCGCCGGCACGTTCCCTGGCCAGACGACGGCCCACGGTTGCTTGTCCGCGGCGGAGAGCCAGACCAAGGCCAAGACCCGGATCGCGCGCCGGGCCCGGGCACGTTCCCAAGGGGTCGCCTTGGCGCTTTGACCAATCTCAGGGGGCCACCAAATGGGCAGCAGTTCGCGCAATTCGTCCCAGGGCAACTCGGTGAGGCGTTCGGCACGCAAGGCCGCGAGGCAAATGGTCTCCCCTTCGTCGGGACGCGGGCGGAACGTGGCGAACTCAACGCGCGCTTGGTTCAACCCTTCCAGGGTTTGTCGCTCGTCCATGACCCAACGCATCGCCAAACCGATGGAATCGCGCTCAGCGCGTTGGGCCCGCTCCGCCATGCTTATCGGGACAGGCCCCATCATTTGGTGGGACATCTTGAGCATCGTCATGATGTCCCGCCAAGCCGCGTCTAGGTCTCCCTTGCGCCGGCCTTTCCGGACCGACGATTCGAGGTAGCCTGACAAGCCCAAGGGTAGAGCGATCAAGGAGACGACTTCCTTCTCTTTGTAGGATTTCCCTGCCCAGACCCAGTTGGCCCCTTCCAAGCGGACGCCAACGCCGCCTGGGTGTTCCGTGGCTTCTCGGACCTTCGCCAAGCCCCTCTCGATGTCATCGCTGGGCGGTATCTTCCTTTGCCGCTGATACGCGGCGTCCGGCATGATTGAGGGTTCTTGTGGCCGCACGTCCAGGAGAAGGGCCTCGCACGCTTCCTGATAGAGGAGGGACGCGTCGCCTTCTTCAGAAACCTCCAAGGCGGAACTTGGGACCAATCGCGCCGCTTCCTCAGCACGGACACCCGGAACGCCCAACACACGAAAGGCCACGTGCGAGCCGAACTGGACCAACGCGAACAGCCCCAACGCAACCAGCCGATAACCCCATTTCCATTGGCCCTCGACCAGCCAGCCAGTCGTCCAAGGCCGGCAGAGAAGCAGCGCGAGCAGGGCGAAAAGCACCATGCCTCCCAGCCCCGCGACGATGTCGTTCGTGATGGAAAAGACCCAAGCGAAGAGGACGGCCGGCAGCAACCAGACCAACGCGGCGACCGTCCCCGCCGTGATCCCGCGCCGGATCGTCAGACCGGCAAGCTGACCCACCGCGAAGACCGAAAGCATCGCGGCCCAGAACACCAATACAATTGCCGCCGACTCGAGCCGGCCCTGGTGCCTAAGCCTGGGAGTGATGAGCAAGGAGGGGACCAACAAGAACGTGAGAGCGGGCACCCAGACCGCGTTCTTGACGGCCCAAACAAGGCCGGCCCCAGCACCGTGGTTGGCGAGGAAGCGATCACCTCGGACGCGGCCTTCCACGCCGAAGACGCAGATGCCCGCGATCAACGCGGCCATCGCGTTCACACCCAGGAACCAAGGGGCGAAGTTCGTGAAGGGAAGTCCCAGCGACAGACAAAAAGGGATGACCCATGCCAAGAGGGCCAGCTTCCACCAAACGGGCCAGACTTCCCGCGACGTCTTCCAAAGCAATCCGATTGCGGCACGCGGCCACGTCCGAGACGCCTTGCGCCGCCTCGCGGGTGGCCCCGGCTCGAGGTGATCTTTCACAATGCGCGATCGAGTCGGCAACAGCATCCGCGGTGGTGAGGTCCCCACGAAGACGAACGCCGACGCCGCGAACGTGAGCAAGGCGAGCGGCAAGCGAACGGGCCATGTCGAGAGAGATAAGCCGGCGCTGAAGGTGAGGTCCCGCGAGGACATGTTCGAGAATGCCACGGCCAAGACCGCCAGCACGGCCGTCAAGAGCACGTTCTCCAACAAGGCGGACCAGAAGAGTGACCAGCCGACGCACTCGATCAAGAACAAGGCCCCCGCCGCGAATGCGATCGATATCGGACCGAACCAAGTCAGAGACCAACTTTGGCTGAAAAGCCAGGCGATGACGAACCCGACAAGGCCCATCGTCACGCTCGTGACCGCCGCGAAACTCGCCTTGCCCATCCACAGCCGTCGGCGATCCACGGGCATCGCGTCAAGGAAGGTCAGCGTGCGAGCTTCGCGTTCCCCCGCGAAGGCCGCGCAAGAGACGGCGATGGCATAGAGACACGTCACCGCCAACCCGATCGAAGCCAGGGGCCCCGCGTCCGCATGGTGCTGACGAGAGGAGAACCAGGCCGCCAACCACTGAAGGCCCGCCGCGGCCGGCGGCAGGACCACCCAGAGGGGCCAGAACTGCCGCGTTTCCTTCCACCAAATGCGTGCGAACATCGAACACCTCGCCTCGTCGCCTCGTCGCCTCGTCGCCTCGGGCCGCTTCGTCAAGCCACGTGGACTGCCAAAGGCGCCGGCGAACGCTCGGGCCGACGGCCTCGCATGTATGCGATGTAAATGTCCTCCAGCGTCGGCGTCGTGATTTCGAGCCCCTCCACACCGGGCAGGGCCCGCATCATCTCGCATGCCGAGCGATCGGGGGCATGCACGAGCCAAACCCCTTGACGCACCGTGTCGGCCGCGTCGACCAAGGTCAGGGGCGAGCCCTCCGGCGGCGCTGTCGGGTGCTCGCGGTTCGTGAATGTCAGGGCGAGTTGAAACGTGCGGGCCCGCAGGTCCTCGAGAGGCCCCGCCAGAAGGACCTTCCCCTTATGCACGAGAGCGACGTGACTGGCCACACGCTCCACTTCGCCGATCTGGTGGCTCGACAAGACGACGGTGCGTCCCGACCCGGCAAGGTCCACCATGCTCTCCAGAAACTCGCGACGGACCAAAACGTCCAGGCCCGAAGTCGGCTCATCCAAGATGAGCAAGGCGGGGTCCGAGGCGAGCGCCAAGGCGAGCGCGACCTTGGCTCGTGTCCCTTTGGAAAGGGCCTTGATCCTCCGCCCGCGGGGCAGACCGAACGCCTCGGCCCGCTCGTCGAATCGTGCCTGATAGCCGGCCGCGCCGACTTCTTTGTCGGGATGGAAACCCGCGGCGAACCAGCCGATCTCGGCCACGGTCATCCAGTCGTAGAGGGCCGGCACCTCCGGGACGTAACCCACCTGGCGCCTGACCTCAAGGCCCCGCTTTGTCGGGTCGAGACCCAGCACTTCCACCCGTCCGGCGCTCGGCGCGACGAGTCCCAGCAGGACCTGAAGGGTCGTCGTCTTGCCGGCGCCGTTTTCGCCCAGAAGCCCGAAGACGGATCCTTCCGGCACTTCAAGCGAGAGGTCATCCACGGCGACCTGCGAGCCGAAGCGCTTGGTCAAGCCCGCCAGGCGCACCACCACATTCGCGTCGCTCATGACATGCCTCCTCTTTTGTCGGTCGATCGAAGCGGGTTCGCCCCGTTGGTCTCGGCCCAGGTCTCTTCCAGGATGACCTCGATCTCGCGCGGGTCCATCGCGCTGCGTTTGGCCTCCGCCAAGGCGTTGCGCAAGCGCTGACGCACATGCGCCCGGCGGGCCTCGCGACAACGTTCCTGGGCCCCTTCGTTCACTTGCAGTCCCGTGCCGCGCACCGGTCCAAGCAGGCCCTCGGCTTGAAGGTCGCGATAGGCCCGGGCCACCGTGTTCGGGTTCACGACGAGCTGTTTGGCCAACTCGCGCACCGAAGGCACCAGGTCCCCCGTTCGCAGGACGCCGGCCGCCACCGCGAACTTGACCTGGTCGGCGATCTGGGTGTAAATCGGCCGAGCGTCCCCGGGGTCAAGGTCGAGCAGGATCATGGGCGCCCTCCTACTGTTCTAGGTTGCTAGTACAGTGTTTCAGGCGGCCCCTCATGTGTCAAGGGCCTCCTTGGGAAGAAAAGCGGTGGGATGGTCTTTGGATGGCCTACTACCGAATCGCCCGCCGTCCCCAATCGCGTTAGAATCGCCCGCGTTGGACCTCGATCGGTCGAGGTCTCATCCCCCTCTTCCATCACACAGGTCGATGACGATGCGTCTTTTCGTGCCGACTACTTTTGGGATTGGCTTCTTGGCCGTCGCCGGACTCGGTTTGTCCTTGCCCCTCAACGCTCCGTCGCAAGACAAGCCCAAGCTCGGGTATCAAGACACGCCTTTGCTGCCGGGTGGAAAGTGGCATGTCCACGATGGGGAGCGTCCCCAACCGCGCAAGATCGACCCTGGGACGGCGAGCACACAGGAGCAGCCGGGCCGGCCCCCGTCCGACGCGGTCGTCTTGTTCGACGGCAAGGACACGTCCAACTGGCAAGACGGCAAAGGGGGCCCCACAAAGTGGGTCGTCGAGGACGGGTCGCTCGTCTGCGTCCGGGGCTCGGGCATGATTTACTCGAAGCGGGAGTTCGGCGACTGCCAGCTCCACGTCGAGTTCGCCACGCCGACGAAGGTGGAAGGCAGCGGCCAGGGGCGCGGGAATAGCGGCGTTTTCCCCTTCGGTCGCTACGAAATCCAGGTGCTGGACAGCTTCGACAACCCGACCTATCCGGATGGCCAGGCCGCCGCGATCTATGGTCAGTACCCGCCGCTCGTGAACGCGGCACGCAAGCCGGGCGAATGGCAAACTTATGACATCCTTTTCACCGCGCCCAAATTCAAGGAAGACGGTTCCGTGGCGGTGCCCGCTTATGAAACGGTCTTGCACAATGGCGTGGTCGTCCACAATCACGCCGAGGTCCTGGGGCCAATGGCGCATCGTGCCTTGCCCAAGTACGCGCCTCACGGTCCCAAGGGGCCCATCGCGTTTCAGGACCACGGCAACCCCATTCGTTTCCGTAACGTCTGGGTCCGCGAACTGAAGGGATATGATGAGCCCTGAAGGCCGCGTCGAGGCCCTTAGAGCTTAGGCGGCTCTTCGGGTTTCGAAGGTGCGGGCATTGCCTTTTTCTTGGCCGCTGCGTTGTTGTTCCCTTCGCCCGGCTTGGGTGGCGGCTCAACGTGGGTCTCGACCCACTTGAGTCCCATCGGATGGCGCAGCTCACGTTCGGCCAGGAGGGCCCAAGGGGTGCCGGGGTGGTCGGCGATCACCTTCTTGAGAAGCCCTTCGGCCTCCTTGGCCGCCGCCGCCGCCTTGTCGCTGTAGTGGATCTCGGTGTCGGGGACCAGGCGCCACGCGTTGCTGTTGGCCTTGGTGAACTTGGGTGTGTCCCGCTTCATCTTGGCGCACTGGCCGGAGTATTCAAAGCAGCGGACTCGTAGGGCCATCAGACGGCCGCGAATCAGGTCGTAATGGGCCAGCCAGCGGCGCGAGACTTCCTTTTCGCGGAGCTTGGCCACCTGGTTGATGGGCACGAGGGCTTCCTCGACCGTGTAGAGCGTGCGCGCCGTGCCTTCCTGATTGCGGGTGAGGCTCTCCTTGAACGCGGCGTCGTCCACGGGTGGGAAGCCCATTGGGGGGGTGCCCGGCAGTTTCTTTTGGCAGATTTCGCTCGCCATGACGACCGCTTGGCGGAGCGGGTCGCCCAGGACGGCTTTGCGATACTGGTCCATTGAGACCCAGTCGGGTTTGTATTCGCGCATGCCGGCAGGGTCGAAGTGGACGGGGACCTTGTTGCTCATTCTTGAGATGAAGTAAATCCCCTGCGTCGCGCCGGCGAGCCGGCTCAGGCCATACGGTCCGAAGCCCGCGTCAAGGTACTCGTACTGAGGCCCCTCAAACCAGAACGGAAGTTGCACGCCTTCGAGCAAGGCCGACTCGGGCCCTTGGTCGACCTTCAGGTTGTAATACTGCCTGCCGGTGACGGGGTGTTTGTAGTCGGCGAGGCCGTCCTTGCGGCCGAAGACGGCGGGCGAGCCGAGCACGTACACAGGGACCTTGGCATCGCGGCAAGCGGCGATCGCGGGTTCGAGCCGGTCGAGGTCGTCCCCGATCTCGTCGGTCACCACCACGATCATCGGCTTCGTCACTTGGCCGTCCATCCGGAACTTGCCATACTTCTTGACGATGTCGATGACTGTTTGGAAGACCGTCTCGATGCCGCTTTCGTCGAGCCCGACCGCGCGAATCGCACTGGCGACCGCGGCTGGGTCGGTCGTCGGTTCGCAGAGGACCTTGCGGTCTTTGCCGAAACTGACCACGGCCGTTTGCAGACCGGCCGTCTCGAAGATGTCGCTGCCCCCCGCTTGCGCGATGTGTTTGTACACTTCTTCGATGTGCTTACGCAGGTTTTCGCGTTCCGCCTGAAGGCTGCCCGAGGCGTCGAAAGCCCAGACGACCAAGGTCCGGCCCTGTTCGAGCTTGCGGAGGATTTCCTGGGCCAGACGATCGACCGCCTTGTCCACCCCTTCGACATTTTCCATCCCGCTGCCGTGGACGGTCACGGCCGAGTCGAGGCGCGCCGCGGCGGGGAGGACGGCCCGCGTGGCCGATGGGACGTCCACCGTCATCTTGGGGGCCTCGTCCATCATCGCCGGGTTGTTGAGTAAGGGGGAAAGGCGAGGGGCGAACGTGCCGCCGACCGGTTCGATGGTCGTCAAGCGGTCGGTCTCGACAAGTTCGGTCGAGTCGAGCTTGGCGAGGTCGGGCAGTTCGCCGATGACCATTTCCGTCTGGAAGGCCCCGGTCAAGTCGGCCGGGACGGCGGTCGCGATCGTGGCCAAGACCAGCACGACCAGCAGGTGAAAGCCGAGGCTGGCGCCCATCGCCGGCAGGTGGATGTCGAGCCGCTCGGACCAGGGGGCCACGAGGTTGGCGAGCCATTCCTCAATCAATGCGAGCGGGTTTCGCGACACGGTCCCGGCCCTCCAGAGGGGGCCCGGGCCCATCGAGGGCGAACCGGGCCATTTTCCATACTAGGGAGCATGACTGCTTGGGACAACACGGGTCGCCTTTTTTCCCAACACGGTCCAGGGCCGATCGGGCCTGGCGATCTCGCCGACGGACGGTTAGCTTGGGATGAGGCTTGGGACTTCTTTCTCAAACGGAGACCGATTTCATGCGTCATGCGTTGACGGCATTTGCGGGTCCGATTTGCGCGTTTTCGCTTCTCGCCCAAGCGTCGGTGGGTCTGGCCCAAGACGCGAAGGCCGATTTGGAGAGGTTCCAAGGCACATGGAAGGTCGTCTTGTTCGAACGCAACGGCAATATCATCCCGGCCGAACGGATCGCGGGGCGTATCTTGATCGTCAGCGGGGAGAAGTTCACCGACAAGCAGGGGGACAAGGTGCTCGGCGAAGGGACGATGGCCCTGGAACCGACGAAGTCGCCGAAGTCGGTGGACGGCAAGTTCACGGCCGGGCCGGAGGAGTTGATCGGCAAGATTGTGCCGGGGATCTACCGGTTCGACGGCGAGAAGCTCGAAGTGGTCTCCGGTCCGCCGAGCAAGACCCGGCCGGCCAAGTTCGCCTCCGAGCCCGACACCGGCCAGATGCGCCTCATCTATGAACGGATGAAGTGATGCTCCTCATGATGATGAAGGGCCAAGGGACAGATGTCGCTTGAAGTCGCCCCGCCGCCGGCCGTTCCCTTATTGGCCGCACCGCGCCGACCGACCTGGGCCCGCCTCGTCAACGTGACCGGGCGCGGTCTGGACCGCCTGGGCGCCCGTCCTTGGCGCTTGGTCCCCCAGCGCTTGATGGACCGTGCCCAACGCCAGGCCCGCCTCAGCGACTTCGGGGAACAGATCGACGGCTTCGACTTCCGCGCGCCGTTGGGACGCCTCTGCCAGTCCCTGGAAGAGGAAGCCGAACTCACCCTGCTCGGCCGTTATGTGGTCCGTGAAGAACTCACGCGCCTCCTGGTCAATCGTTTAATCTTTCAAGATATCTGGACACGTCATCCCGAGGCCCTGGACGTGCCGGTGCCGTCCCCCTTGATCGTCGCGGGCCTGCCGCGCAGCGGCACGACCAAGTTGCACCGCCTTCTTTCCTTGGAAGGCTCGGGCCGGCCCCTCCTTTTTTGGGAGACCCTCTGGCCCACGCCCCCGCCGACGCCGGAGACCCATCACCAAGACCCGCGCGCCAAAAGGGCCCGCCGCCTGGTGCGCACCATGGACGGTCTCGCGCCCGACCTCCTGGCCGGCCACGAGATCACTCCCGACGGCCCCGAGGAATGCAATGGTCTTTTCAATCATACGTTCCAGCACCCGATTTTTTCGTTCATGTATCGCATCCCGAGCTATATGGACTGGTTGCTCCAAAGCGACATGACGGGTCCTTACCGCTATTACCGCCGTCTTCTGCAACTCCTGTCCTGGAAGTTCCCGACCGGACGATGGGTGCTGAAGGCCCCCGCCCACACCTTTTTCCTGGACACGCTCCTGAGCGTCTTCCCCGACGCTTGTGTGGTGCTCTTGCATCGCGACCCGCGGCAAGTGGTCCCTTCGGTGGCGCGGTTGTCGGTCGCCTTTCGGCGGATCAGCTCCGACTTCGTGGACCCAGGCGCGATCGGCGTCGCGTTCAACGAGTCGCTCGCCTGGGCGTTCGAGCGGTCCTTGGGCGTCTTGGCCGAGCGCGGGACCGCCCGCATCTTGCCCGTGGCCTACAAGGACCTGATGGCTGATTCCTTGGCCACTGTCCACCGTATTCATGATCATTTTGGCATCGCGCGCGACTCTGGCCTTGATGAGCGGGTCCGATCGTGGCTGACGAGCAACCCGCAGCACAAGCACGGTCGTCACGAATACAGCTTGGAACAGTTCGGTCTCGACCCCGCCGCGGTGGACGCGCGCTGGGCCTTTTACCACGACTGGTTGGCGCGTCCCTGAGGCCCCCATGTCTCGACCGACCGATGTCCGTCCCATCGCCGCGAGTTTGCACTTGCTGCCGATCCGCACGCGGATGCCCCTGAAGTTCGGTCCCGAGATCACCACGGAGGTGACCTGCGCCCGCGTGCGGATGACCGTGGTCGATCGTCTCGGCCGCGCGGCCGACGGCTGGGGCGAGACCCCCTTGAGTGTGCAATGGGTCTGGCCCTCGACTTCGAGTTACGAATCACGGCATGTGGTTTTGAAAGACTTCTGCAAACTCTTGACCGAGACCTGGCCGAGCGCCGGGCTTGACCCCGGCCACCCGATGGAGCTGGGCCACGCCTTCCTGGAAAGCGTCCTCCCAACACTGCACCGCGAGTTCGAGAAAAGACGCGAGGCGAGCGAGGCAATGCCCTGGCTCGCTGCCCTTGTTTGCGACTCCGCGTTCGACCTGGCCCTGCACGACGCCTACGGCCGATTGCACGGCGTGGCCACCTATGACACGTACAATCCCAACTGGATGAACGCCGACCTGGCCCACTTCTTCCGGGCCGACGACGACCAAGGCACATCGTTCCAAGGCAAGTATCCGGCCGACTTCCTCGTTTCGCCCCGTCCCGATTCGCTGCCGGCCTGGCACCTTGTGGGCGGCAAGGACCCCCTCACGCCGGAAGACCTGACCGGTGCCGAACCCGACGACGGCCATCCGGTCCTGCTTCGTGATTGGGTCCGGCGCGATGGTCTGAGATGCCTCAAGGTGAAGCTCACCGGCACCGACGCCGCTTGGGACCAAGAGCGCATCATCCGCGTCGGTGCGATCGCTATCGAGGAAGGGGCCGACTGGCTCTCGGCGGACTTCAACTGCACCGTGAGTGACCCATCCTATGTGAATGACGTTTTGGATCGCTTGATGCGCGATCATCCTCGGATTTACGGCATGATCTTGTACGTGGAGCAGCCGTTCCCATACGACCTGGAAGAGCACCCGATCGATGCGCACAGCGTGGCCGCGCGGAAACCGCTCTTCCTCGACGAAAGCGCGCACGACTGGCGGTTCGTGAAACTCGGCCGGTCGCTGGGATGGTCGGGGGTCGCGCTCAAGACGTGCAAGACGCAAACGGGCGCGTTGCTTTCATTGGCCTGGGCCAAGTCGCGCGGGATGACGCTGATGGTCCAAGACCTGACGAACCCGATGCTCGCGCAAGTGACGCACGTCCTGTTGGCGGCCCACGCGGGGACGATCATGGGGGTCGAGACCAACGGGTCGCAGTTCTACCCCGAGGCGTCCAGTCCCGAGGCGGTCGTGCATCCGGGACTCCACCGGCGAACGAACGGCCGCGTCGACCTGAGCACGGTCCACGGGCCCGGGTTTGGCTATCGCGAGGACGAGGTCGTTCGCGAACTGCCCGAAGCGGTGATGACATACGAGGTCGACGGCAAGCGTCCTGTGGCATAAAAACGTGACGAGGGAACACGGGCACGGCATGAGTTTGAACCAGAGGCCCCCGCCCAAGACCGTCAGACCCGCACAGGAAGCAACTCGGGGGACGAACAACGGCACGAATTCCGATGACCGCGATCGTTCGTTCGGCCACACTTCTCAGCATGGTTCAAGCGTCGCTTCAGCCGCGTCCTTGGACCGACAGCTAGGCCAAATGGTCGTTTCTCCTAACCAAATGGAAATAAATCGATGTATGTAGATATAGCATATTATCATTTAAAATGAAAATGATCAATATCAAATGCGAGGTGGTAATTATGGGCACTAAACAAGAATTTCGCATGACCGCGAAGCGAGAGAAGAAAGACAAGTATCGCTCGACCATGCGGACGAGGTCGGGTGTCACCGGCTGACTCTGAGGTGGGAAACCGGAGTGCGCTAAACGACCCCTCGGGGCAAGGTCCAAGGTCGCAACCAGCCCGGAAACCGACACGGACCGCTTCTCCGCTTGCGGGCCGCTCGGCCTTCGCGAAACAATGCACTTACGACATCGCTTCGATGGACGGGGCGAGTCGTGGACTCGTTTGGATCAGTGGGTCTTTCGACCTTGCGAATCGCTTACCTGACCAGTCAATACGCCCGGGCCAGTGACACCTTTCTGCGCGACGAGGTCGCGGAGGTCCGAGCCCTAGGTCACGACGTCTTCACCTTCTCGGTGCGCGCCGCGCCTCTGGGAGAACTGGTGGACGAGAACGTGGCGCGCGAGCGAGCGAACACCGAGGTCATCCTTCAGGTCTCGCCCTTCTCCTTAGTGATGGCGGCCTTGGTTTGCGCCTGGCGACGCCCCGGTCGCTGGTGGCGCGCCTTACGCGAGTCTTTCTCCTTGGGCTGGCCTGGATGGAAGGGGCGTTTGTGGCCTCTCTTTTATCTTGTCGAGGCCGCTTATCTCGCGTGTCGGCTGGAAGCGCATGCCGTGGAGCACCTTCATGTTCACATCGCGGAGGGGCCCGGCGCGGTGGGGATGCTCGCGTCCATCCTTAGCGGGGTCCCGTACAGCCTGACGATCCACGGGCCAAGCGAGTTCGACATCCCGCTTACGCTCGCGCTCGATCGGAAGGTCGGTCGGGCCGCCTTCACGGTGGCGGTTTGCGAGTTTGGCCGGAGTCAGTTGTATCGGTGGACCAACCCTGAGGATTGGGACCGCATCCACATCGTCCATTGCGGCGTGGGCGCGACTTTCTCGAACGGGCCCGGCGAACCCGTCCCGACGGTGAGTCGCCTGGTCTTCGTGGGGCGACTCGCCGAGCAAAAGGGACCGCTCGTGCTCATCGAAGCAGCCGCGCTTCTCGCTCGCGATGGTCTGGAATTCGAGTTGAACTTGATCGGCGATGGCCCCTTGCGTTCGCTGATGGAGGGGCGGATCGCCCGCCACGGCCTCACCGACCGCGTACGCATTTCAGGCTGGATGACGAGCGACAGCATCCGGAGGGAACTGCTCGCGTCGCGGGCCTTGGTGCTGCCCAGCTTCGCCGAAGGCTTACCCGTGGTCTTGATGGAGGCGCTCGCGCTGGGGCGTCCGGCGATCAGCACGTATGTGGCTGGGATTCCCGAGTTGGTCGAACCGGGGTCTTCGGGATGGCTTGTGCCGGCGGGGGCCGTTGGGCCGCTCGCCGAGGCGATGCGCACCGCGTTGACCCTGGCGCCCGAGGACCTCGATCGCATGGGCCAAGCGGGAGCACACGCCGTAGCTGAACGGCATGACGTGCGTAAAGAAGCCAGGCGACTGGTCGATCTCTTCGAGCAAGCGCGTTCGCGTGCTGATGTCGCGCGTTGAGTCGGCTGGGGGGCTTCTCCGTAATTCCGCCGCTTGTCGGCCGACCGTTCGGCCCGCTACGATGGTACGGGCTCGGTTGGGGTCGGTCTTTGTTTCCTTGATGCGATTGATCGGCGGGAGGTCCTCATGGCGCTGGATGGGAAGTCGCGGCCCTTGACTCGCGTGGTCGTGGTCGCGGCCGTGATGGCCCTCCTCGTGGCGCTTCCCGCGATCCAGGCCCAGCAGCAACAGCAACAGCCTGCCCGACCCAAGGCGATGGGCCCGAACGACAACAAGAAGGCCCCCAAGAAGCCGGGCGGCCTGCGCGTGCCCGTCGGAGCTCCGCCCAAAAAGGCCCTCGGCCGTCGCGGCGACCCAATCGCCAAGGCCAGTCCCGACGCCGACCCGGCCACCGCCGTGGTCAAGTTTCAACTGGGCACCACCGTCGGCGACTTCCTGGCCGCCACCTATTACCCCTCCGCGAAGCTCGACCCATCCACCGCACCGGTCGTCCTCCTCGTTCACGGCAAAGGCCGCTCCTCGCAAGACTTCGATGAGCCGAACAAGCACATGGAGGGGAAATCGATCGCCGAGCGCCTGCGGCAAGACGGTTACGCGGTCCTCTCATTCGATCTCCGCGGCCACGGCCTGAACCCACGCCCCACCAAGGAACTGACGGCAAAGGACTGGCAGGCGATGACAGCCGACCTTCAGTCCGCCTACCTCTTCTTGCTCGACCGCCACAATCGCCGCGAACTGAACCTGGCGAAGTTCGCCGTGATGGGCCTGGAAGCAGGCGCCAACCTGGCCGCGCACTGGGCCGCGGAAACAGGTGCGGCCGTGGCGTCGCCGCCACCGAACTCCGACCCGCGACCAACCGACCTGGCCGCCCTTGTCCTCGTCTCGCCGCTGGTCGATTCCGACGGCATGAAGCTCGACGTGGACGTCCCCCTCTTCGCGTACCGCCTCCCCATGATCCTCGAAACAGGCGAGAACGAGGCGGTGACGGCCGGCGCCGCCAAGGCCGTGCAAAAGGTGATCGAGCGCAATCGTCAGAGCAAGGTTGCGCTCGTCAAAGACTCGGGCCTGAAGTCGGATGTCCTGCTGCGTTTGGACCCCAAGGCCAACGAGCCCCTCTGGAAGTTCCTGGACACGACCGTCAAACTCAGACGCGACGAGTGGGAAGGCCGCTACAACCTCAGCCCCATCGCGTACCGCGACGTCAAGGTCTTCGGCAAGAACAAGGAGAAGGAAAAGGAAAAAGCCAAGGAAAAAGAGAAGGAAAAGGAAAAGGAAAAGGCCAAAGACCAAGAGAAGTGACGCGCCGTGTCACGGGCATAGGAAGGGGACCGAAGATGAAACGTGCCTTGATCGTGATCGACGTGCAGAACGAGTATTTCGACGGCAAACTGCCGATCACGCACCCAACGGGGCACCTCCAGCGCATCCTTCGCGCGATGGACACGGCGCGGGGCCATCATGTGCCTGTGGTGGTCGTGCAGCATGGCTCCACCAAACACGACGCTCCCCTCTTCAAGCGTGGCTCGCACGCCTGGCAATTGCACCACGACGTCGCGAAGCGCCACCGAGACCTCCATTTGGAAAAGGAGTTGCCCGGCAGCTTCACGGGGACCGACCTGGACCTCTGGCTCCGCGCCCGGGAAGTGGACACGGTCACGATCGCCGGCTACATGACGCACATGTGCTGTGACACCACCGCCCGCCAAGCCATGCATCGCGGCTACGCCGTCGAGTTCCTGGCCGACGCGACGGGCACCCTGCCACTCGAAAACGCGGCCGGCCAAGTGACCGCTGAAGAACTGCAACGCTCCATTTTATGTGCACAACAAATGATGATTAGTGAAGTCATCGACCTGGAAACCTGGATGGGAAGGTTCTAAAGGCCCTCCTTGACCACATCTAGGTCTGTTCAATCATAGAGATATGGGTATGCCATGAAAGGCCCTTGTTTGTTAAAGGCGCTTGATTCAGGTGGATTCATGCCTTACGACCTGTTCATCAGCGATGTGCAACGCGACAACCAACCACCCTATCCAGGCGATCTCCGCAGTTGGGTGACCGCCCTGCACGACGAGCTCCTCGCCGACTTCCGCAAGAGCGATGGGTCCAGCCCACCCGTCAAGCGCCGCATCCCATTCCCTTGGCGGTCGGTTTCATCTCCTTGGGCTACTGCGGTCGACCAAGGTGGGACCCTCCAGGATCGGGTATGTTGACAAAAATCTCTCCGCCACAACCTCGGAAATTTTCGGGACTTCTGACGAGAAAACGGGTGTGTTGTTCGTTTTTGGGGCCCCAAGGCTCTTTGGCCCTGTGCTTTCGACGCAAATCATGAGTAACCAGTGATTTGCACGAATCGAAACAAAGCCGCGACGCCGAGCGGGGCGTACCCCAAAAAACCAAGGGATCGGCTAAGACGACAACCAAAAACCGGGATGCCAAAGAACGGTGGTCCTTCGGGGCGGCCTTCCCATCCCAAGGGGGTCGACCGGGCGGGGAGGAACGACAACGCCCGATCGATGGTCGCTCGCGGGAGGGTCGTTGAAACAACCGAACTCCTCCTACCTAGATCATCGCGGTGACGGGCCCTTTCCAGAGCGCCGATTCGAGCCGACTTCGTGGGTTCTGTCCTGAGCGGGCGGGTCGAAACGGTCGCGACGGTTGGACTGCCGTCAGGTGACACGGATTCCGACCTCTTTGCGAAAGGGTCCGGGCGGCCCGTCAATGACGTATGGGGTTCTCCGCGCCGGCGGTCCTTTTTTTGAGACTTCTCGCCGATCTCCACCCAGGGCAGAGGAAGTCGCACACCGGACCGGCTTCCGTCAGTGGCGATCGGCGGGGAGTGTCCGATCTCTCGTCCAGACGGCGTACGAATTCCTCCAGGCGCCGGGCCAGGCTTTCCAATGTCAGCTCCGACATGGCCGTTCTCCGCGATCGCTTCCGGAAGAACGATGACCTAGTCCCGGGCGGCGCCCGACGATCAGGGATAGAGCGGTATCCCTTTGAACTCGAACCCGGTGAACCGCGCCTCGAAGGGCTTGCCCGACGTGTTCGTGGCGATCACGCCCAGGTTCAGGCGCGACGAGAGCCGGATCGTCAAGGTCTTGGCTTCCACCCAATCCTTGCCATCGGCGCTTACTTCGGCCTTGAGCTTGTCCATCCTTCGGGTCAATCGCAACCAGGAGATGTCCCCCTTCAGGGACACCTCCACCACCCCATTGCCGCCGCTTTTCGGTTGGTTGTCTTGCCAGTATTCAAAGAAGATCGCCCCTTTTTCCGGACCGGGCCGGGGCAGACGTTCCAGTCGCACGAAGTTTCGCTCGTCCTGGCCCAGGAATAGGCCCGCCCCCTGCCCTGGTTTCGCTGAAGACGTGTCGACGTCACCCCCCACCTGGACCTTCGCCGTGAAGTTCCCTTCCATGTCGCGCACCACCCGAGGCGCCTTGCGCCCGCTCGGGCCGGGACGATAATCGTGGTCCGTGCCGGGTACGGCCATCACCAGCGTCTTGCCGTCCAGCTTGATCGCGCAGTCGCGATCGACCTCAAGGGGGTCGCCGAAGCCCGGAAAAACGGGCGGGTCCTGGACCACGAAGGTCGAAGTCACGGCGACAAGGAGTGGACAAAACCGGATCATGATCAAGGTCTCCAAGGCGACGCCGGCCCCATCGACAAGCGTGGCCGTTCACCCCAAGGAAACGCGCCCGCCTCGGAAACGCAACCATCCGGCGCCGCGAATCGCTCGGCGCGCGTCTAAGAGGTCACACATCGCGCGGCCCCCACGCCGTCTCACATCAAGGGAGCCCGACCATGCACTATCTGGCCGAAGACCCCTGGCCCGCCACGTTCGTCCTAAGCGTGGTCGCGGTCGGTTCCTGGATTTCCCTGCGTGCGACCCAGCAAGGGAAGTACTTAATCATCGGGGTGGTCGCGACGGGCCTGATCGGCCTGGCCTGGCTTATCGAGTTCGTGTGGGTGACCGACGCGGAGCGAGTCGAGGCCGTGACCTATGATGTCGTCCAGGCGGTCCGCGAGATCAACCCGCCGCGAGGCCTGGATGACGAGACCGTGGACGAACGGCCAACCCGCACATCGAACGCCCAGGCGTTTGAGCGGCTCTTCTCGCACCTCACGCCCGACGCCCAGTTCGATGCGGCCGGCTTCGCCGTGCCGGGCGCCTTTGCCCGGGCCGTCGTGAAGTCGCAACTCGAAAACACGACGTTCGAGTTCATCAAGATGAGCAAAGTGCAAGTGCAAGTGGGCGAGCAATCGCGGACGGCCCGGGCGCGGTTCATCGTCCACGCGGGGGGCACTACGGAACGGGGCGGCACCAGCCTGAATTTCCTGACCGACGGCGCGGGGAGCGAATGGGAATTCGGCCTGCGCGAGACCGAAAAAGGGACCTGGAAGATCGACCGAATCACACCCGTACGCCTGCCCGGAGGGTCGCCCATCTTTCGCTAGTCGCGTGCTGCGACTCGCTCGGGACCCGCGAACGGAAACGGCCGCTTTTGGCCAACGCAGCGCGTGATTCGAACCGGTAGCAGCTTCCCCCCCGCTCGCTCGACCCAAAAGGTGTCAACGGGGACCAATTCCTGGAACCAGCGGTCGAAGCACCAGGGCTCGACGATGTTGTCGCCGACCGTGACCAACAGTCCGTCTTGGCCGACACAGGGCTCGGGACGGGTCCAATAGGCGAACCCACGGGCGTCGCCTCGATGGTAGCAATAGACGGTCGCCCGATCGCGCAAGACCCGCGCGAGTTGCCCGCCGTGATACCAGTTGCCGGTGAAGACGAACGTGCCCGGACGCTCATCAAGCCCATGTCGGGCCAAGCGCTCGGCGACTTGCTCCCAGCCGTAGCTTTCAACCGTGGGGTCGGCCGGCGGGGAGAGAAAGCCGAGCCGCCCCGGCGCCCCTTTTTGGAACCATCCAAAGTGATACTGTCCGATGAGCAAGAGCCCCAGAAGGAGCGGCGCAGATAGGATCAAGGCGCCTCGTCGGGCCATCGCGACGCGATCGGCTGCGAGCTCGAGGCCGCGCCGGCGTCCCAGCGCGGGCAAGAGGCCCACGCAGCCGATTAGCGACCAGTGCGGCAAGACCTCGCGAAACAAGGAAACGACCGCGACCAGTCCCAAAGGCACACTCGCGGCGATCAGCAGGAGCCTATCCTCCCCCGAGGCCGACCGCCATTCGCGCCTGGCGCGCACCAGCGTGATCGCCAGAAGGGCCCCAAGCCAGGGAGTCAAGTAGAGCGCCATTCCGCCCACGCCGCGCAAGAAGTAGTCGGGCCGTGGCCAAGTCAGGCCCAATGCTCGTCCCCCTTGAAAGCGAAACGAGACCCAATCGTGTTGGGAATTCCAAATCAAGACAGGACTGAATACGAAAAGTCCCAAAGCAAGGGCCAGGTAGGGCCCCATCGTCTTCAAGCGGGTTCGCCAGGGAGCGTGTCTCACGAAGGCGGCCAGCGTGATGACCGGCAAGAGGAGCGCGTGATACTTGCTGAGACACGCCCCGCCCCAGGCCAGGCCGACTGCCACCCAGGGCAAGGTCCGATCGCTTGCGCAAGCGATGAGAAGGCGGTCCAGGGTGAGGAGCCAGAAGAAGAGGAGCGGACCATCCGGGAGCGCGAACGTGCCGGCCGCGAGTCCATAATAGGGGACCGCATTCAAGCAAACGGCCGCCCAGAGTCCCGCCCATTGGCCGTGAAGGCGCGTGGTGAGTTTGGCCAGCAGCCAGGTCGAGCCGGCCGAAAGCACGACGAAACCAAGGCGCGGGCCGAGCCAAGTGCCGGGCCCGACCAGCTGCATCCCCAACCATTCGAGCCATCCCAGAAGCGGCGGGTGGTCGAAGTAGGCGAGGTCC
>CALLYK010000085.1 GCA_937858365.1 uncultured Isosphaeraceae bacterium
CGACAACTCCGAGCATACGACGAGTACGCTCACGAGTTCCTTCAACTCGTTCTTCCCCAATTGGACAGCCACGGATTTCGTGAATCCGACTGCGGGCAATGTCCCGGTGACCATCGCTCTCTTCGACGCCGACACGTTCGCCGACGACGTTGTCGACATCAACCCCGCCAGCCCCAAAACCTCCCTTGTCCTTTCTCTTGACCTGCTCACGGGACAGTGGAGCGGCGACGTCGATTCGCCGGCCAACTCGGGCCGAGGCAACGGCAACGGCGGCGGCGACGCCGAGCTCGTCTTCGACATCACCAGCGACGTCGACTCGGATGGCGATGGCCTGTTGGATCGCTGGGAGAGGAACGGCGTGGACATCAACAACGACGGCGTTGTTGACCTGGATCTGCCGGCGCTCGGCGCGGACCCGCTTCACAAGGACCTGTTCATCGAGGTGGACTCCATGGTCGGGCGGGCGCCGGCGCCGGCGGCGATCACCCAGCTGGTAAACGCCTTTGCCGCGGCTCCACAGGCTCTCGTGCAGAATCCGGACGGCAGAGATGGCGTCGCGCTTCACATCCAGGTGGACGAAACCGACATCCCGCGCACACGCTGGCCGAATAACTTCAGCGCCTTTGACGCGGTGAAGGGGGTACGCTTCGGCACGCCAGCGGAACGTGGCGATTCCAATTCAGCCGAGATACTCGCCGCCAAGGCGAAGACCTTCCGCTACGCCATCTTCGCGGATCGCTATGGCGCCCTGGGCTCCAGCGGCTTGGCCAAGGGCACGGGAAAAGACTTCTTCATCACCTTGGGCGGGTTGCGGACTCCAGGAGGAACCCCCGAGGAACAGGCGGCCACGTTCATGCACGAACTCGGGCACAGCCTGGGCCTCGGTCATGGCGGCCCGGGGGACGACGACAACTGGAAGCCGAACTACCACAGCGTGATGAACTATCTGTGGGGGTTCCGCAATGCCCGTTTCGCGTCGAGTTGGCTGCTGGATTATTCCAGGCTGGCCTTCCCGGATTTGAACGAGGCCGATCTCGACGAGGTGGCGGGGATCGGCGGCCACGCGGGCCACCGAGTGGATGTCGGTCCCCTTCCGCCGCAAACCGTCAACGAGTCCGGACCCGTCGATTGGAATAGCAACGGCGTCATCGACCCCCACGACCCCAGGAACCCCATCCAACTCGACGTCAACCGTATTGTCGCGGATGAGAACTTCGATGGTGTGGTCGACGCTCGGGACAACACCCCAGGCCAGACCTTGCACGGTCATGAGGACTGGTCCGCTCTCCATTACGCCGTGGCCTGTGTCGACGACGCTGGGGGCCCAGGGGCGGGCATCGTCGAGATCACGTACGCGACCTTCGCGGAAATGAACGACATACTCTATTTCAGCGACCTCAGCGCGACCACCGCCAGTGATCTGACGCTCCGCCGCAATGGCAACTCCCTCGAAATCTACGACAATCGGACGTCCGCGGTGGTCGCCAGCCGCCCCCTTGACCGGACCCGCCTCGTGCAGATTTTCGGCGCCGAGGAGACCGACGATCGAGTCACAATCGATTTCGCATCCGGCGGTTTCTTCTCGGTCCCCGCTGGCGTCGAAGTTGACGGCCGCGCCGGTGGCGCCGACACCCTGATCGTGGAGGCGAATGGCGCCGCGGTCGCACGCAGCGCGGGAGTTGTCGCGGTCAGCGGGGCCACCCCTGTCTACTACTCTCAGATCGAAACCGTCAAAGTCCTCCACCGCCTCGTCGTTCCCGTCACCAACGGCGTCAAGGACGACGGCGACTGGGGCTACCGGCAAACCGGCGTCTGGCAGAGCGTCCTGGATCCGGGCGGCTTCAGCGGCGACTACCGCATCGCCACGTCCGATGCGCCGGCCAAGACGGCGAGCTGGCAACTCCAGGTACCCAGTGGCCGCGTCGAGATCTTCACACGCTGGACCCCGGGATCGGATCGCGCCGACAACGCTCCCTACACGATCTTCGATGGCAGCGCCAATCGCGGCACGGTTCGGCTCAACCAGCGCCTCGCGCCGGCGGAGGGCGCGTACAACGGCTTCGCCTGGGCCAGTCTCGGAACCTTCGACATCACCTCGGGCGTGGTCACCGTGCAACTCAGTAATTTCGCCAACGGCAAGGTGGTGGCCGACGGCGTCATCGTTGTGGCGGCGCCGAGGCCGTTGCTTGCCGCCGGCGAAACACTCGTCCCAACCGATCAGGAACTCACGCCCGAGGCGCTCACGCCGCTGCTGAGCGCCGCCTGGGCACGCTGGGGCGCGGCGGCCGCGGGTCAAGTGACCGTGCAAATCGCGGACCTGCCCGGCGCCATCCTGGGCCTGGCCGGCGACGGAACCATCTGGATTGATCACAATGCCGCCGGGCATGGCTGGTTCATCGACCCCACCCCAGGCGACGACCTGGAGTTCAGCCCCTTCCCGGCTGGCCTGCACGCCACGCAGGGCGAAGCCATGGGACGCATCGATCTACTGACGGTCCTCGCGCACGAACTGGGCCATCTGCTCGGATTGGAAGACCTCGACCCGAGCGAGCATGCCGTCGATCTCATGGCCGCCACTCTGGCGCCGGGGGTTCGGCGCGTGCCGACAGCGCCGGCGCCAAGCGCCCCAATAACAGCAACCCCACGCCGCTCCAACGTGGCAGCCGGCTCATTTGGCATTCCGTCGACCGCGGTTTCGACAGTGGCCCAGACCCGTTCAAGCCTGCTGCAAGCGACGGATGCAGCCTTCGCCGATCTTGGCTGCTTGCTGCTTGACGACTCGGAATGGACCACCCTGGGCCTGGCGTGGGAGCGGCAAGCCCGGCGACGCCGCTTGCGGGGATGATGGCGGCCCTGAAACTTGTTTGACACCCCTTGTGCGGACGAGGGGCGCATGACCAGATCACCTACCGACCGTGGTTTGCACCCCCCAGCAGCGCGAACCCGCCAGAAGGGAATTGATTTATGTCGACCAACAAATGGTTCCGCTTGGCTGCCTGGGGAGCCACGGCGCTCTTCCTTGCCGCATCCCCGGCCGGCGCCGGGCCAATCTCTACCGACCCGACCGGTGACACCTTCGTCGGGGGACCGGTACCCGACATCACGACCTACAGCGCTATCAGCAACCCCTTCGCCCTGAGTACGACGTTCACGGTGAACTTCGCCGGAGCGATATCTCCCCCTTCGACGTTTGCCGCCTCGAGCCTCGTTGGCTTCATCGACCTCGACGTCGATCGCAACTCGGGGACCGGCGGGACGGCGCCCTGGGGTGGTCCCGTCACCGGGGGCAATAACTGGATCAACTTCTTCATCCCGGCAATACCCATCCCGGCCCCGAATGACACGCTCATCGCGCTGGGCGATGAGTTCTATGTCGACCTGTCCACCGAAGCCTTCAACCCGGGTTTCGTCGACATTCTCGACACAACTACCGGCGGCGTCTTCGCGACCGTGCCGATCACTTTCGGCCCCAGCAGTTTCTCCGTCACGGTCCCGTTCGTCGGCGCGGACAACGGGCCGATCAATTTCGGCCTGTTGGTCGGTACCTTTGTTGAGCCCACGGACCGGGCGCCGAACGGAGCACAACCGGCCCAGACCTTCATCCCGGAACCGAACAGCCTGCTGGCGGTCACTCTGCTTGGCTTGATCGGCTATGGCTGGCGGCGGAGGCGCACGACTCGGGCGCGAAGGGCGTGAACACCGCTTTGGAGCGTCTCAAAGCGGTGTTCAGACACGGCCCAAACTGTCACGGGGGCGAACTGGGAAGGACTTCCTGGTACTCGGAGGTGTCCTCGCTGTCCCCTTCGCGGGCGGGCACGATCACCAGGTCCTCGTTCATCTCGTCCCGGCAGAAAAACTTGCGGAACTTCGTGATGAACAGGCCCTCCTGAAGGTGGCCCGCCAGGTTGCGCAGCCCCTTGATCTCGTCCTCCGGCGCCTCGCGCACCGCGTAACCGAAGGGACGCTCCTTCTGGCTCTTGGCCAGCCGCGCCTGGATAACCTTGACGATCGCCTGGGCGCGTTTGGGGTCTTTCATGTCGGCCTCGGTGAAGCCCTCATCGACGTTCGGGACCTTTTCGCTGTAGGGCGCGTCCCCCTTGAGGATCTTCACGTCGTCCGCCGTCAGCTTGCGGGCCCATTCCATGGTCGTCGGAATGTGCCCCTTGCCATTCGGCGCCGGACGTTGCCCCGGCATGAAGCGAAAGCCGAGGTCTTGAGCGCGTTTGAGCAAGGCCGGAACGCGGGCGCCGAGCGTCTTGACCCACTCCTCGCCGCCTCCCTGGATACCGCCGGGGGTGCAGCCAGTCGCGGCTTGCAGCATCGGGATCCAGGTGTACTGGTAAGTCCAGTCGCCGGGCAGGTCGACTTTGTGGGACGTCTGCACGTAGATCAAGGCCTCGGTCTTGTCCTTCACCGAGATCTGAGTGATCTTGAGCGGGTAAATGAACTTTTCGCTGGTGAACTGGAAGCGGGTCGGCGTGACTTCGCCGGCAAACGTGCCGTCCTTGTTCTTTTTCATCGCCATGGTGTCGATCTTCATGACGGTGAAGAACCACTTCTGCTTGACGTAATGGTCGAGCGTCGCCTCGTCGCCGGAGTACTGGTATTTGTGTTCCTTGAGCCAGTCGAAGAGGGCGTCGGCCCGATCGGCTTCGAGAATCTTGTAATCGAGCGTGCCGACCACGCCGGTCTCCAGCACACGCACGGGCGGTAGCTTCGGCGCGCCGAAGCCGCCGGCATCCGCCTTGGCGCCCTGCGCGACCGGCGCCGGGGCTCCAAACAAGATTCCCGGCGGATACGTGAGCGGCAGCAGCTTGGAATAGGGCGATTCCCGTTTACGCAGGATCGTATACATCGCCAGATGCCGGAAGAACTCCTTGGGCATCTCGTGCAGCTTCGGCATGGCGGGGGTGGGGATCACCATGCCGAAGTCGAGGGCGTTGCCTTCGAACTTCGGCTGCACGGTGAAGGTCTCGATCTTCTCGGCCGGGTCGTAGCTGAGGAAGACTTTCTGGGCCGGCTGCAGGATGTCGGCGTTCTTCGCGGAGAAGTAGCAGCAGGCCGCGTCGGCGGGGGCGGCCAGGGCGAGCGCGATCAGGGGCGTCGTCCATGGCAAGGCGCGGATCATGGCGGCGTTCCTTTCGGAGTGAGACGGAATGGCGTTCTATCAAGAGAGACGCCCGGCGGCGCCCCACGGATTGAAGGTAACAGAAAGGAAGCGTATGGGAAAGCAGGTCTGTCCAGCGAAAAAGTGAATCGCAATCAATGGAATCGTGACTCGCTGAGGTTTCGGGCAGGCTCGCCGGCGCGTGGTCCTCCACGCGAACCCGCAACGAACCGCGTCCGAACTCCTGACGAGTGCTTTTGACCTCGCTCACTTCGGTTCGGCAAACGGCGTTTCACCGGGCGCCGCCCGCCGGATCTTGAGCTTGGGCAGCGCAGCGCCAAGCTCCTTCAACGCCGCGTCCGTCACCCTGGGGCTGCGGATTTCGAGAACCTTCAAAGTCTTGATTTCCTTGAGGTTCTGCAGGCCCGCGTCGGTGATCCAGGGCCCTCCGATCCGGAGCTTCTCGAGGTTCTTGAACTCCTTCAATTCCTTCAGAAGGTCCACGTTGAATCCCGGCCCCCACATGATAACCGCCACCGCCGGTTTCTTCGCCGCCTTCTCGTCTACCGTGATCTTCCCCCCC
>CALLYK010000086.1 GCA_937858365.1 uncultured Isosphaeraceae bacterium
GACGAGGAGGCCGTTGAGGCTACCAAGAGAGGCCCCGGCGGCGATCGTCAAGGGGATGACGATTGGCACGGGGACACCCTCGCGGGAGAGAAGGCCCGCCAAGACGCCGCAGATCGAGAATTGCGAACCGATGGAGATGTCGATCTGGCGAGATAGGACCACGAGGGTCATGCCCACGGCGGCGATGAGCACCGGGGCGTTACCGACGAGGATCCTCTGGAACTGGTCCCCACGAAAAAACGACGGCGCGGAGAAGAGCAAAACGCCAAGCAGCGCGAAGTAGGCCAGAAGGACCGAGAATTCTCGTCTGAACTTTTCCATCATCGAAAATTGAGCCTCTGATTCAAGGGGGCCCCTCATCCAACGTGGACTTCCCGATGTCCGAGCGCCAACGCCAAGACTCGCTCTTGCGTTGCCTCGGCCCTCGTCAATTCCCCCAGGATGGTCCCGCGGTGCATCACGATCGTCCGGTCGCTCATCCCCAGGACCTCCGGAAGTTCCGAAGAGATGAGCAAGATCGCCAAGCCTCGGCTCGCGAGGTCTCCCATCAGGCGATGGATCTCGGCCTTGGCCCCGACGTCGACACCTTGTGTTGGCTCGTCCAACACCAAGACCTTGGGGTTGGTCGAGAGCCAACGGGCCAGAGCCACCTTCTGCTGGTTCCCGCCCGAGAGATTGCCGACGGGCACGTGGATCGAAGGGGTCTTCACGCCCAGGCGCGCGACGTGATCGGCCGCCAAACTCCTCTCCTTCGCGAGGTCGAGGAGGCCGCCGCGCGAGATCGCGTTCAGGACTGCGAGAGTCGTGTTCTCGGCGACCGACATCTCGAGGATGACGCCGTGGCGCCGCCTATCTTCGGGCACGTACGCGATCCCCAGCGCGATGGCCCGTTCGGGGTCCTCAAGGTTGACCTCGCGACCTCCGAGCCGGACCGACCCGGAATCGGCCGATTCCAATCCAAAGAGGACCTCAGCAAGTTCGGTCCGACCCGCACCGACAAGACCAGCCAAGCCGACAATCTCACTCGATCTCACGGAAAACGAGACGTCACGAAGTCCCAAGGCCGAGCAAGCGAGGTCCCGCACTTCGAGGACCACGTCCCCCAGCGGCACTTCAACCTTGGGGAAGATCGCGGTGAGTTCCCGGCCCACCATGAGCCGGACGATCCGACCGTGATCGGCCTCTCTCATTAGCATCGTGCCCACGGTCTCGCCGTCCCGAAGGACGGTGACTCGGTCGGCGATTTGGCCAAGCTCCTCCAAGCGATGCGAAATGTAAATGATGCCGACCGCCTGCTCTTTTAGCTCGCGAACGACACGCAGCAGCTCGGTCACTTCATGCTCGGAAAGCGATGCGGTGGGTTCATCCATGATCAAAATGCGCGCGTTCGCGCCCAGTGCGCGGGCGATCTCGACAAGCTGCTGTTCCGGCATGGACAAGTCTCGGACATCGCGACCAGGGTCGATCTTCGAGCCCAACCTGGCCAGTAGTTCCGCGGCGCGTCGCTTGCGTTCTCCCCATCGCACCCAACGCCAAGGGCCGCCTGGTTCCAGGCCGATGGCGATGTTCTCAGCCACGGTCAAGTCGGGAAAGAGGGCCGGCTGCTGATAGATCGCGGCCAAGCCCAAGTCTCGCGAGGTGGAAGGGTCGTTGTGGTCGATGACTCGACCGTGAAGCTCGAGCGTCCCTTCGTCGGGAACATGTGCGCCGGTGAAGACCTTGATGAGGGTCGATTTGCCGGCGCCGTTCTCTCCAACCAAGGCATGGACCTCACCACTCTGAAGGTCGAAATCGACTCCCTTGAGCGCCCGCACGCCCGAAAACGACTTGGTGATTCCAGTGGCTCGTAGCAACATCGTCATCGTTCACGATCGCCGTGCGAGGACCTCGCGCTCGTATCGCTTTACCTCGTCAAGCCAGTGTGTCCCCAACGGGACGCTTTGACGCTGACAGTGCATGTCCCAAACGGCGCCGAACGGCATGTTCTTGAGTTCCTCGAGCCAGGCCAGGCGTTCGGTGTGGTCGCGGACGGACTCGGCCCTTCTCATCAAGACGCGAGGCTCCAAGAGGGCGATCAAAACGGCCTTGAGAGTGGAACGAGCGCCGATGACCCAAGCCGCCACGCGATTGATGCTGGCGTCGAAGAAATCGAGACCGAGACGGACGCGATCAAGGTAATCACCTCGCACGACCTCCTCGGCGATGGCCCGCAACTCGTCGTTCAGGATGACGACATGGTCACTGTCCCAACGAACCCCTCGGCTCACGTGGAGCAGCACTTGGTCCAGAGAACACAGGACGGCCGAGATTTTGTCGGCCAAGAACTCGGTGGGGTGATAGTGTCCAGCGTCGAGGCACAGCAAGAGCTTCTTCTCGACCGCATAAGCCAGATAGAACTCGTGAGACCCCACGGTGTAACTCTCGACACCCAGGCCAAATAGCTTTCCTTCCACCGCGTCGAGGTTGAAGGCGCGATCGATGGGGTCGGCCAGCACTTGATCAAGGGACAAGCGGAGCCTCTGCCTTGGGCCCTTGCGATCGACTGGCGTATCTTTATATCCATCGGGTATCCAAATGTTGGTCACACAGGGAGACCCCAGGGCCTTGCCGAACGAGGCGCCGATGCGACGGCAAGCGCGGCCGTGTTCCACCCAGAAGGCGCGCCGACCAGAGTCGCGATTGGATAGCGTGAAGCCGTCGGCAGCCAGCGGATGAGCGAAGAAGGTTGGGTTGAAGTCAAGCCCTAGGCCGCGGTCCTTGGCCCAGCCAAGCCATCGCGAGAAATGCTCGGGGCCCAGTTGGTCGCGCTCTACCTTTTGACCGTCGGTCTCGGCGTAGCTCGCGTGCAAGTTGAAGCGGTGCCTGCCTGGGACGAGTCGCAAGGCTTGGTCCGCGTCGGCCCGCAGTTCATCGGCGTCGCGGGCCTTTCCAGGATAATCGCCGGTGGCTTGAATGCCGCCTGTTAGACCGCTCGTATGCGCGCGTTCGAAGCCGCCCACGTCGTCTCCCTGCCAGCAATGCAACGAAATCGCCACTTGCGCCAACGTGCGCAGGGCGACCTCCGTGTCCACGCCGAGGGCTGCGTATTGCTCACGGGCGAGTTCGTAGGCAGTCTCGATCGCGGACATGGAGGGGTCTCGCGAATGAGGGGAGACAGTCCGGAAGTCTCGCATCATAAAGCCGCCGCTCACCGCGCGACAATGTCCATTGGTCTTCTCAAAGGCAATTCGGGCCCAGATGGAGGCCACTCCAAAGAGGACTTTGCCGCACGTTCACAAAACCGGGAAGGTCGAGACGATTGGGGGGACTCTTCCCCGCTCCCGTGAACTAGGGTTCTCCCGGAGTCATGTCGCGTCCACCGGGGTTAGCTGGACGTGTTCGTGGTCCCCCGTCGGGACCTCGCGGGAACAATCCTCTGGACGAGCCCTCATGGCCACAGATTTCCGATCACTCGATGATATCAATAGGCGTTTGGAACTAGCCGCGGACGAGCTCCGGGCGCTTGCCCAAGACCAAGCCAAGACCCCCGAGGCCCTTATGGAACAAGCTCGACGTCGCGTTGAGGCATCGGCCAGGGTGTTGGCACTCCTGGCTGATCAGCAGCGTTTGCGCTTGTTCTCTCGAGCGGAGCAAGGCATCCGTGAGAAAGTCGGACGCTCATCGACGAAGGACCTATTGGTGGGGATCACGGAGTTGGTCGCCAACACGGGTGGACCGCTCTCCTGCGGAGTGCTCTTGGGGAACGGTGTTTGCAACGGGACCGCGTTGGTCGCGAGTCGCGCTTGGACGGACCGATTCGCCCGTTGGCATGCGGAGTTGGCGGCCGGACCCGGTCGATGTCCGCTCTTGGCTGTCCGCGGCGCCGTGACTTCGATCGTCGTCGACCGGATCGCGCTAGCCGGGTCTTGGCCCGAATGGCGAGCACGTGCCTTGGCGAATGGATGGCGATCGGCCGCGGCGATGAGGGTCCAGACCGGGATGGACGCGCCCGCGGGCGCATTGCTCCTTTATTCCAAAACACTCGGAATGGCCGCGCGAGACCTCATCGTCGCCGAACGCGCCGCGGACCTCGCCGGTCAAATCCTCCGGGCGACGCCCCGCGAATGATCCTAACCGAATGAAGGGGGGCCTCCATGCGATTGCTGATTGCCGAGGACCAACTGCCTTCCGCCTTGCTCCTGCGCAGGACCTTGGAACGCCTCGGCCACCAGGTCGAGGTCGCCTCCGATGGCCGACGCGCGTGGGAGATGGTCGAGCGCGGTGACATCCACCTTGTCATTTGCGACTGGGAAATGCCCGGACTCGACGGTCCGGCGCTGTGCCACCTCGTTCGGGGTCGCCTGACGAATGCGTATGTGTATATTATCCTGTTGACGTCACGTGAAAGTCGCGAGGACCGCCTCGAAGGCCTTCGAGCAGGCGCCGACGACTTCCTCTCCAAGCCGGCCGACCCCGAGGAACTGGGAGTCCGCCTTCAAATCGCCGAGCGGATCCTGGCTGTCCACGAGGAACTCGCGCGGCGCAACGCCGTCCTCGCCGAGTTGGCGACGACCGACCCTCTCACGGGCACCCAGAACCGTCGCAGGTTCCATCAGGACCTCGAGGCCCATGCCGCGTTCGCCTCGCGGAGCGGCTTGCCGCTGTCCCTAATTATGCTTGATGTAGACATGTTTAAGTTATATAACGATCGTTATGGGCATGTTGCCGGAGACGAAGTGCTCCGCGAGTTAGCCCGCACCTTGGAAGCGGCCCTGCGCAAACACGACACGGTCTCGCGTTACGGGGGTGAGGAGTTCGCCGTGCTCTTGCCGTCGACCGACATGGAGACCAGCCGACTCGTCGCCGAACGGCTCCGCCGAGCGGTTGCGGACCATGCCTGGCCCCATCGGCCGATCACCGCGAGCTTCGGCGTCGCCACGCTCAGCCCTCAAGCCCCCGACACCTTGAGGCTCATCGAGGAGGCGGATCGGGCCCTCTACGAAGTGAAACGCCACGGCCGGAACCATGTCCGACATCATATAGACATGCGTTCAGAATGTGGCGAAGCAATGACGGAGCGGACCCCCAACTCACAAAAGTCCCGGCGGTACGCGGCCTTGGCACGACTCGGGACGGGATTCGACCGAGCAAGGCCCCGACTCGACCACTTGCTCGACCTCGAGTCCACGCCGGGCTTGCTCGGGCTCCAGTCGCTCTCGGCTTTCGACGATTCGGACGACCTTTGGCTCTTGACGACATGGGACCGCGAGGAGGATTTTCACAACTGGAGGCGTACTCTCGCCGATAAGTTGACCGACCGAGAGCCGCTTTTCTCGTGGGCGCAGGTCTGTTGGCGCGACCGGGTTGGAGCAACACGCCAAGTGGAAGGATGCGCCTTGAGTCGATGCGCGGAATGCTCTTCGCTTTGACGACGATCGAGTTCAACGACCCACGGGGATGAGCCGGACTTCGCGGAGGTCCATCACGGCCAGTCCAGGCTTGCTCACGGGACGTACCTCAAGTGTTTGTCGCCCTTTGTGCTCGAAGCTGACTCGCCCCACGTCCTGGGGCTCGAATCGTTGAAAACCACCCGTCTCGGGCACGGTCAACAAGAGGTCCTTGCCCCCGACACGAACCTCGACACGGCTGCCACCGCTTCCGTTGCCACAGCCGACGAGCATCCGGACCGTGAACTCGCCGCGCCACTTGAT
>CALLYK010000087.1 GCA_937858365.1 uncultured Isosphaeraceae bacterium
TCAGTCGGGATTTCCCCTTCGACCATATCTGATGGAATGACGAAATTGATTTTTGGTTTATCAGTCAGAGGATCAATGGGTAAGGGGTTACCCAATGGATCTCTCTCACAGAGAGAGTTGACAAAATTGGCAATATCCCAACGTTCGTCTACGCTGGTGTTGTCTGCAAATGAAGGCATCGGTGTCCCGTTGACACCTGTTGAGAAGGTTCGAAAAATATTGCTCACATTGTACGGGTCCTGACGGCTGCCACGGAAATTCCAGCACTTATGCCAATTGGCCGGCTGAATGGAGAAGCCCCAGTCGTCCTTCAGATTGAAGGCGTTTCCATCACCCCGACCTTCCATCCCATGACATTCCACGCACTTTTTCTCGACGATTAACTCACCACCGCGCTTCTTACTTTCGTCGGTAGCAGGCTTTGGCTTCAAATCAGCCAACTGCAGCACAGTTTGGCTCTCAGACTGCTTATCGGTGAATTTCCGATCTTTGACGAGTTGGGTCGTTACAAAAGAAAGGACTTGTTGCCGCTGCTCCTCGCTCAAGATACCTTCCCACGGGGGCATCGCAGAACCGGGGAGACCGTGCGTCACAGTTTCGAAGAGATCGTTCTGACCAGGGATTGGTTTCTTCGCATCAAACAGTGGAAGTTCACCACTCGCTGTGTGGCGAATTTTAAAAGTACCTTGGTTGAAATTTCTGGGGCGAGGCCAGAGTCGGTCGGCACCAGGCCCGTCACCTGCTCCATGTCCGGGAACCACATCGGCCAGCGCGCCATCATCGCGCTGCGCGAGCCGCAAGGCCGGATGATCGCCGTGTATTCCGCCTACTCGCTGCACTACGTCGGCGGCGTGGGACCGGGACATGTCTCGGCCGACTACTACGGCATCTTCGCCGAACGTTTACGCGACGAGCTGCGCGTCGCCGCGGCCGACCCCCCATTCGTCGCCATGATGACCAATGGCACGAGTGGTGATATCAACAACATCAATTTTCGTGAACCACGCCCGAACGCGCCGGCCTATGAGCGCTGCCGCGCCGTGGCCGAGAAGACGGCCCGGGAGGCGGCCCGCGTTGTTCGGGGGATGGCCTTCCGAAGTGGTGCGGACCTCGACGCCAAGGCGGTCGAACTCACGTTGAAGGTCCGCAAGCCGACCGAGGAGGAGAAGGTGCGGGCCGTTGAAATCGTGGCCAAGGCCAAGGGGCCGATCATGCGCGGCCTTGAGGAAGTTTACGCTCGCGAGACGCTCTTGATCGACAAGTACCCCGACACGGTGCCCGTCACGATCCAGGTCGTCCGCGTGGGCGAGCTGGCGATCACGGCCATTCCTTGTGAGGTCTTCGTCGAGATCGGCTTGAAGCTGAAGGCCGAGTCACCCGCGGGGAAGACATTCACGATCTCGCTGGCCAACGGCTACAACGGCTACCTACCCACCAAGGCCCACCACGAGCTGGGCGGCTACGAGACCTGGCGGGCCCGCTCGAGTTATCTGGAAGTAGACGGCGCTGAGAAGATCCTCAGGGCGGCCCTACGACTTCAGAAAGACGTCTGTGCGAAGCCGACGAGATGAATCGAGTTCATGCCTGACGGACACCGGCCAATTCGTAAGCTAGATAACAGAGGGCCTTGGCGGATTAAGAAGGCGTCCCCCCGAGACCACGCGATATGCGGCGGGGAGTTCTCGCGCGCCTCGGGCCCGAGGACCTTCCTGAGCGATCGCCTTCTCTCGGCGCGTCACATGGGCCCTTCTCGACTCGTAACGATCAGGAAGGCGTGCCTGAGGACACTTTCGTACCCATTCCTTCGTCCCTTGCCGGGTCTTCTAAAGCCACCCAGGGTCTCCTATCCTCAGAAACCTGGCAATTTGCGTATATTTTCAATCCCAAGGAGCATGGAAATATACAAATAGGCAGAAAACTTGACAATCCACACGCGGCTTGCTTACTTTGGGAATGGCCCGATCCGATCGACCCACCACTCGGGCCCCCCTCCCGTTCGCTTAACAGCCACACAAAGTCCATCGGGTTCGACACCGACGAAGTTGGGGAGGATCATTGTGGGACGCCATGTCCGACACGGCTGTCGGCTTCTTTGGTTCCTAGGCATCTTTCAGGGAATCCAAGCCGCCGCGGCGCTCGGCGGTGATACCGGCAACTGGACCGTCGCCAAGGTCCAAGACGACGGGGCCGTCGTCCTGCGCCTCGGCGGTCGCGAGGCCCTGGTCCGCCTTCTGGGTGTGACCATCGATCGGCCGACCGACCCATTGCGACGACTTCTTGAAGGAAGTGCCTCTCCCGTCTTGCAGCCGGGCAGCGCCGTGGACAGCGCGGGCACACCCCTCGTGGAACTCTTCCGAGGGGGCCGTTCGCTGAACGAACTGGCGATCAGGGGCGGTCTGGCGCGTGTGGACGAGCGCTGTGCCGTCGCGCCGCGCTTGTTGGAGCGCCTCCACGTCGCGCAACGCGAAGCGCGCGAAAATGGCCGGGGCCTTTGGGCGGCGCCCACGGAGGTCCCGCGCGTCGAGGTCCCGCGCGTCGAAGAGAGACGACCACCCGAGCCGACCCCGCCTGCACCTGAACCGGAAGAAGACAAGGCCGAGGCGGGCCCCGAAGCACCAACACCCTCGGATGAAGAAGTGAGCGAAGGGCCCGTCGCTAGACAGGAAGACACGGCCGTTTCAGAGAGCGCCATAGCTTGGCCCTGGGCGATCGCGCGACCCCTTGTCGGCTTGCCGAGCCTGGGTCTGTTTCAGGATGGCCTGAGCTTGGGTTTGCTCCATGCCTTTCTGGCGACTTTGGGTTGCTGGGTCGCTCGGCAGAAGGGCCGATGGGGCTGGGAAGGTCTGGTGATTGGCGGCCTATTCGGACCCCTTGGGGTGATGGTGGAGGCCCTTCTGCCCGCCCGGCTCGCCGAGCCTCGGCCACTGTCGACTGAAGAAGATGCGGACGTCACTCAGCACGCTGGTTCAAGTCCCAACGCGCCGGCGGTTTCTCCCTTGGCCCGTTACGTGGCCGAGATGGCTTCGAACGCGAACTCCGGTTCGGCCTCGTCTCCGATGGTCCAAGTGCGCCCGACCGGCCTGAAGTCGGAAGACATGGCCATTCCCGAGTTGGCGGCCTGGGAGCAGTACGAGGAACTTCCCGCGGACAACTCTTTCATGCGGGACGACGAAGACCTCTCCACGGCCTCGGGAACGGGACCGTCCGGCAGCGATGGGAGCGTTTCGTCCACGCCGTCGCGTGCGCATGGGTCCGCGTTGTCGTTGAAGACGGCGGCCCGCTGATCGGGTCAGGGGCGCAACGCGCGGTACTACTCGTCACCGTCACTCGATCAGGGTCGTCTCGGCGTGAGCGTCTCGCCAGGCCCTCCAGGTGGTCCGCTCCCAATGAGCGGGGGCCAGGCGCGGGGTTGGGCCGGACCCGCGAAGGACCTCGCCTGAGTGTTGGAGAAAGTCCACGCCGTCCAGGCGCAGGACCATCTGACTGTCGAAAAGGCCGGAAGTCGCGATCGCCAAGGGGCCGGCGCCTGGGTCTCCCTCGAACACGCGGACGCAATCGCTGAGGTCGCAGTAGGTGACCGAAACGGGCACGGCGCCGATGAGGTCGTTCACGACATGGCCGCGTCGATCAGCCAGTCGGGCCAAGCGATAGGCACGCGCCACGCCTCCAGCGACTACCCCGATCACCTCGTCGTCGTCCTTCAAGCGGGCCTCGTTGGGCTCGCTGGGTCTGGGAGTGGTCACTCCTTCGGCCAGGAATTCCATTTCCACATGAGCGGGGCCTTCCCCTTCCAGGACGCGCCAAGACAAGGCGCGTCGCCCCAGCGAGTGGCGTTCCAGAAGAAAGATCAGGCCCACGATCAAGAGACCGGCCAGGACGGTGCCACAGGCAAGGCGCGTCGCCTGGCGGCGTGTTTGGCCCCAACCATCAAGAGGCTGGCGTCCGTTCATAAGTCAGAAATCATTCGCCCTTAGTTCTTGACATGTTCCATTGCATCGTCGATAGTCGAGTCGGCGTGGGTCGGCCGCGGGCCGTTTTTTTCCCATTCTTCTCGGAAGGGCCAATCATGAGAGTTCCGATGCGCACATGGGTGTCCGGCCTGGTGGGTTCGGCCTTGCTGGGCCTTGGCATGCTTGGGTGCGACGGTAAGCCGAGCGTCGAGACCTCCACGACCGAGGCGAAGGTCAAGGGCACGGTCACGATCAAGGGGAAACTCGCGACGAAAGGGAAGGTCGTTTTCGACCCGTCCAACTACAAACGGAAGAACGAATCGGTCCGCCAAGCGGACATCTCCGCCGATGGGACCTATGAAATCACGACACTGATCGGCCCCAACACGGTGAAGGTGGACAGCGCTGAGGCGGCCAAGGCGGCAAGTCTTTACGAGACCTATGTTTACGACGTGCCCGCCGGCGAGTCGACGTTCGACATCAAGATCCCGAAAGACCAGTGAATCATGACGGGGCCCACGCCCAGGTGAGGAGGTGGGCCCCGCTCGTAGGCAAGAAATTAGAGGGCGTCGGATGGGATGACCTCGCCGCCATTGCGTGAGCCGATTCCCCACCAAACGTTTTGGTTGACGGTGTTCTTGACGGCTCGAACGGTCCCGTCGCCGAAGAGGACGTTGACGATACCAGGGTGGCGACTGCTGGGCGGCATGGCCCCGTTGCCATTCGTGATGCCGTTGATGCCATAGAGGCAGGCAGTGGTATTAGGCAACATCACGTGGTTGTAGCGCCCCGCGTAGGGGTGTCCGGTCCACCAGTGCTGACCGAAAGCTTGGGTCCCCGGAAGGGCGGCCGTGTTCGGGTTGATGGCCTTGCAGGCCGGGACGAACGTTTGTTGGACCCAAGCGTAGCTTACCTCGGTCGCTTGGTCGGGCCCGGTCACGTTCGATTGGAACGTGTTCGCCTTTGGGGTCAGCGTGTCGCGCGTGCTGTTGTCCTGGCCGATGCCTCGGTTCTTCTCACTGAACGCGGCGGTCATGCTCAGGCCGTCGGTCACGTCGCGAAATTTCACGGAGAAGCCGGTGCGGGCGAGGTTGGACGAATTGTCGCCTGAGCGATCGGGATTGCTGTTGACGACCCAGCCGAACATACCGTCGAACCCGCTTCCGAAGAACTGCACGTTCGACCCCGAATTCGCCACGTAATTGATGGTGCCGTAAACGCCCGTGATCCGGTTCACGTCCGACGGGCACTCGAAGGCGACGAGCGCGACGCGCTGGGCGGTTGAGTTCTGGGCCACCCCGGGGGCCGCGCCCGAGATGCCGTTGGAGAAGTTCAGGCTATTATAGACCTGGGCCTGTTCCATGTAGGGCAAGAGGTACGTCTGGGCATTCCAGTCGTTCCATCCAAACGGTCCGTGGCCGAAAGGCAGGGCGCCGGCCGTGTCGTGATAATTGTGCATGCCGATACCGATCTGCTTCAGGTTGTTCACGCACTGGATGCGGCGCGCGGCCTCGCGCGCTTGCTGGACGGCCGGCAGCAGGAGCGCGATCAACACACCGATGATCGCGATCACGACCAGGAGTTCGATCAGAGTGAAACCTTGGCGGGGACGTGAAGATGCCATGAGGGTCATCCTTCGGGACGATGAGATAAGAAAGCGGAGAGGGCCCTTCAATCCTCCCCGTGAAGACCAAGGACGAATGACGACGGGCGTACCTTGAACGCAGACCCTCCACGCGACCCATTGGGAGACGCGAGTCGGTCCGGAGCATCCAAAGGGACCAGGGAGCGAGAAGGCGAAGGGAAACGAACGTCACATTTTGCTCGCCCCTCGTGGGGATTTCAAGATGGTGGTCGAAATGATCCCAAGAAGATGAGTCGCGGCTGAGAGGTGGGAGTTGGCCCTGAAGAGGGAGACCCATCATTCCACCCAGGTCTCGACGAACGCGATTTGACAGGACCTTGCTTCGAAGACGACGATACCACTCTTTCGTTTCGCCGGCGCCGTCGTCACTCGGGACCCGCCCATGCCTCACGCTCTCCGCCTCCTCGTCATTCCGTGCCTTTTTGTGGGGGCCGCGGCCCTCTTGTCCACGGCCAAACAGGAGCGCCAGGACAGGGGCCAGTCGCTCCCCAAGCCCGACCCGGCATTTCATGGGGTCGCCAAGCGAACGCTCGGCGGTTCCTCACCCGAGTTCCCAGTACCGGTAAAGGCCCCCAAAGGAGCGCCGAATGTCCTCTTGGTGCTTGTCGATGACGCGGGCTTCGGCAATCCGTCCACGTTCGGCGGGCCTTGTCAAACTCCCAACCTGTCGAAGCTGGCAGCGCGTGGCTTGAAGTACAACCGTTTTCACGTGACGGCGCTCTGCTCACCGACGAGGGCCGCGCTGCTCTCGGGACGCAACCAGCACGCCGTGGGCTTCGGCTCCATCGCCGAGTTCGCCGGGGGTTGGCCCGGCTATAACGCCACGTGGCCCAAGAGCGCCGCGGGACTTGCTCGGGTCTTGCAAGGAAACGGCTATTCCACGGCCGCGTTTGGAAAGTGGCACCTCACTCCCGACGACCAGCAAGGCCCTGCCGGGCCGTTCGACCGCTGGCCCTGCGGGCTCGGTTTCGACCACTTCTACGGCTTTCTTGGCGGCGCCGCCGGACAGTACGACCCGCTCCTCGCCGAAGACAACTCGATCATTGGCGTCCCGCGCGGCGAGGGCTACTACTTCCCGGACGATATGACCGAGAAGACGATCCGCTGGGTCCAGGACCAGAAGGCCCAGGCCCCCGACCGACCCTTCTTCATCTATTACTCCACGGGCGCGACGCACTCGCCGCACCACGTCCCCAAGGCTTGGGCCGACAAGTACAAGGGCAAGTTCGACCAGGGCTGGGACAAGCTCCGCGAGGAAACGTACGCGCGGCAGAAGGCGTTGGGCGTGGTCCCGGGCAACGCGACCCTCACGCCGCGCGACGCCGCCTTCCCGGCGTGGGACTCGCTGGGTCCGGCCGCCAAGAAGCTCTACGCGCGCCAGATGGAGGTTTATGCCGGCTTTCAGGAGAACACCGACCATCAGATCGGCCGCGTGATCGACTCCCTCGAAGCGATGGGCGAGTTGGACAACACCCTTGTGATCGCCATCTGGGGAGACAACGGTTCAAGCATGGAGGGGACCGAGACGGGGACATTCAACGAACTGACCACCCTCACGGGCATTCCCCTGGACGCGGACCAACAGCTCAAACTGATGGAAAAGTACGGCGGCATCGACGCCTGGGGCGGCCCGATCATGCAGCCGCATTTCGCCTGCGCATGGGCGTGGGCGGGGAACACCCCCTTCCGCTGGGGTAAGCAGGTGGCGTCGCACCTCGGAGGCATCCGTAACCCGATGGTGGTCTCATGGCCGGCTCGCATCAAGGAGCGAGACGGTTCGCGGAGTCAGTTCACGCACGTCATCGACGTGACCCCGACCGTCCTGGAGGCGGCCGGCATCACGGCCCCCAAGACCGTGGACGGCATCGAACAAATGCCGATTCATGGCACGAGTTTTGTTTATACGTTTGACGACGCGAAGGCCAAGGAGCGACACACCCAGCAATACTTCGAGGTCTTCGGCAATCGCGCCTTGTACAAGGACGGCTGGTTCGCGTGCGCCCGGATCAACCGGGTCCCCTGGAAGCTCGACCCGGCCACTCTAGCCAAGCTCGCACCTGGGACCTACGACCCGGAAAACGACGTCTGGGAGCTGTACAACCTGAACGAGGATTATTCGCAAGCGAACGACCTGGCCGCGAAAGAACCCGAGAAGCTCCGAGACCTGAAGGCCCTCTTCTGGCAGGACGCGGAGAAGTACCAAGTCACGCCGCTCCTCGCCGGCATGGCCCAGTTTTACGGCATGGCGCCTCCCCGTTCGGGACGAACCTCGTTCACCTACTTGCCCGGCACGGAGAACATCGGCGCGGGGATGCTCCCGCCGATCTACAACCGCTCGTACACGATCACGGCTGACCTTGAAGTGCCCGAGAAGGGGGTCGACGGCGTGATCGTGGCCAACTCCGACGTGATGGGCGGGTTCTCGCTTTACGTGGAAGATGGACGGCTATGTCACACGTACAGTTTCTTCGGGATCGAGGTCGAGACACTGACGGCGTCGGCCGCGATGCCGACGGGGAAAGTGCGGGCTCGATACGAGTTCGTTGCCGACGAGCCCGGCCGGCAAGGCACGGGGGGCCGCGGTCGCCTCTTCGTGGGGGAGACGATGGTCGGCGAGAAGAAGCTCGCGCGCACGGTGCCGATCCGCTTCTCAAGCTACGCCGGCATGGACATCGGCAAGGACAACGGTGATCCGGTCTCGCTTTCGTACCGGGCGAAGTCTCCCTTCCCTTTCACGGGCAAGATCGGCAAGGTCGTGTTTGAACTGGTGCCTTGAGGCACGTTCGCGCGGCGCGCGGAGGTCGTTGGGAGGGCCTCCCTCGCCGCTGCGCGACCGCGCGCGCCGGAACACCGCCGGGCCCTTGGACCGGGCCTTCCGTCCTTCTATCATGATTTGATGTCCACCCGCCTTTCGGACGAATCACCCACCCGGGACCAAGTACGATGCGCAGCGTGAATGTCGCCTTGATCGGCGAAGGATTCATGGGACGGACCCATTCCAACGGCTGGTCGCAAGTGGCCAAGTTCTTCAAGCCGGCCGCGCGTCCGGTGATGCACACGGTCTGCGGGCGTCGCGAGGAGCCGAACAAGGCGTTCGCCAACCATTGGGGCTGGGACCACGGTTCGGGGAACTGGAAGGGGGTCGTGAACAACCCCGAGATCGACCTGGTGGACGTGGTCACGCCCAACCATCTCCATGCCGAAGTGGCCCTGGCCGCGATTGCGGCGGGCAAGCATGTGGCGTGTGAGAAGCCGATCGCCGGCACGCTGGCCGAGGCGCGGCTGATGGTCGAGGCGGCCCGGCGCGCCAAGGTCAAGACGTTCGTCTGGTACAACTACCGACGCTGCCCCGCCGTGGCCCTCGCCCACAAGATGGTCCGCGACGGACTCATCGGCGAAATCCGCCACGTCCGCGCCCATTACCTCCAAGACTGGGCCGATGAGAGCATCCCCCTCGTCTGGCGCTTTCAAAAGGAACTGGCCGGGTCGGGCGCCCACGGGGACCTCAACGCCCACATCATCGACATGACTCGGTTCGTCACGAGTGAGGAAATCACCGAAATTTCGGGCGCGATCGCCGAGACGTTCATCAAGCAACGTAAGCTCATGTCGGGAGGCGCGGCGGGGGGCATCGCGGCCGGCGTGCAAACCGCCGACTCGGGCACGGGGCCCGTCACGGTGGACGACACGGTCCTCTTCCTCGCGCGGTTTTCCGGCGGCGCCGTGGCGAGCTTCGAGGCCGCTCGGCAGGCCACCGGCAACCAGAACCGCAATGGCTTCGAGATCAACGGCTCGAAGGGGTCCCTCAAGTTCGATTTTGAACGCATGAACGAACTCAATTTCTACGACGCCACCCGACCCAGGGCCCAGCAAGGCTGGACCAACATCATGTGCACGCACGGCGGCGCGCACCCATACGCCGAGGCCTGGTGGCCCGACGCCCACCTCATTGGCTATGAACATGGCTTCACCAATCAAGCGTTCGATATCTTGGAAGCGATCGCCGGACGTGAGCCCACGGTCCCCCTGCCCGACTTCGAAGACGCCTACAACACCCAGCGCGTGCTGGAGGCCGTCTTGATCTCGGCGGCGGAACGCCGGCCCGTGAAACTTGACGATGTGCGTTGAGGGACCCTCTCGTGTCCAAGGACCCTCTGGTTCGCTTCAGTGTCGCGATCGGCGGCGAACTGCTCCGGCGGTTCGACCGCTATCGCGAAGAGCACCGCTACTCGAACCGGAGCGAGGCGGTCCGCGGCCTGATGCGTGCCGCGCTCATCGAGGAGGCGATCACTCGCGACGAGGCCGCCGCGATGGGGGTGGTCACGCTGATCTACGACCATCACGCGGGCAAAGTCGCCGAGAGACTGACCGAGTTGCAGCACCACCATCTGGAACAAGTCGTGAGCACGACCCATGTCCATCTGGATGAACGACGCTGTCTGGAGGTGGTGCTTTTGAGGGGCCCCGCCCGCGCCGTCCGCGAGTTCGCCAGCACACTCATCGGCACGAAGGGGGTCGAGTCGGGCAGGCTGGTCCTCACGGCGGCCGAGCCGGTTGGTCATGGTGCGAACCACCATCACCATCCGCATGATTGAGACCCTTCACGCTGGTGTTTCTTGTTCACAGAATGGACCCAGGTCGGTTTCATTCGGCCTTCAGAGACAGCGCCACGTCCTCGGCGAACTCGGGTGCTTCGATAGTGGTTTTCCCTCCCGCGCTTTGGACCTTCAGCTCCTTCAAGACCTTGCCGTCGCGCGGGTCGATCCATTGGCCGACATAGCTTCCGGCGGGCAGTTCGAGCGTGAGGGTCGCGCGGCCGCCCTCGCGGAGGTAGATCGCGTATTGCTTCCCCGTTTGGGCCAAGACACGCGGGGTGACGCGGTCGGGCGCGCCGGCGACGACGACTTCGGGCGCGGGCCGCATGCGGATGAAGTCGAATTGATCAAGGAACCGCTTCAGAAGTCCCATCTGCGAGCGGAAGGTCAGACCGCCACCGCCCGGAGTCGGGTCGCGGACCTCGGCCTTGCCGTCTTCGTGGTCGGTCGTGAACGAGTAGTCGAGGTGGCTGAAGATCGCACCACCCGAAAGGAGAAACTCCCACGCCTCGCGTCGATAGAAGGCGTCGCCCGTGCCTTTGAAGCCGGTCTCATCGTCGGCGATGACCTTCTTCAAGCCGGCGTTGAGGGGGACCGTGTCGGGCGGAGAGGCGTAGTGGAAGTTGAAGATCGAGACGTGGGGGTCGGGCCGTTCGACCTTCGCCTTGCCGTTGGCGATGTTCTGGGCGATGAGGTGCTTCTTGGGGAGTCCGGCCTCTGTTTGGGCGATCTCTTGGGCCACGCGGGCCTGCCACTCCAAGGTCACGCCGCCGAAGTATGGCTCATTGCAAATCTCGAAATAGACGTTGCTGAACGGGTTCAGCTCCGTGACGGCCCTGCGTGTGAAAGCGAGTTGCCGCTTCAGCAATTCAGAGTGTTTCAGCGAATAGACTTCGTCCAGGGGGCAGTCTCCCACTCCGTTCACGTTATTGCGGCCGTTCATTGGGTCCACGACCCAGAGGTCGTTGCTGTAGAAGGGGCAGAAGAGGACATACTCGACGACGATCCCGCGTTCGGCGGCCAGGCGCACGAACGACTTCAGGCGTTCGAAGTAGTCGGGCCCGAAGCGGTCCAGGTCGTACTTGCCGTCGGCGTTTCGGGGCCAAGGACCGATGTACCGCCCCGCCCTGGGCGCCAGGGTGTTATTCACGATCTTGAAGGAGCCGGCGACCTCGAAATAGGTGCCGGAAAAGGTGCGTGTCAGGTTCAGTCCTCGGTCCCTGAGTTCGTTCAGATACGGCGCGTGGTCGAAATCGAGGTTGAGGACGGCGCCGTAGTGCTCTCCTGAAGTGATGAGGACCGTCGGTTTCCCCTGGAATTCGAGGTAGCTCGGGTTGTCGGGGTGAAGTCTAAGGGGGCCGTCGTCGGTCGCGATGATCACCATCGCGAAGAGCAGCGAGCTCACCATGATTGGGTCCAAGAGGGACGATGTGGCCAAAAAAACACGTCCAAGCGTGGTCTTCGCGATGCGTGTCGCGTCGTCTCGACGACCTGGAGGGAGTGCGTCCGCGGCGGACCTAGGGTTCTCGTGTGTTCCGCACGGGTCTGGCCCACGAGGGGGTCGAGGGCCGCGCGCGGCGACACCGCAACGTGAACGCGCGACGGCCCGATGCTAGCTCGACGAGCGAAAAGGAGTCAACGATGCGACCTACGACAGGAAGAAGGCGACAGCGCCTGCGCCACGCGGCCGCGGCTGTGGAAATGGCGTTCGTCTTACCGATTTTCCTGGCGATCATCCTGTGCGAGCTTGAGGCGTCTCGGATCGGCATGGTCACGCAGCTCCTGACCAACGCGGCGCGCGAGGGGGCCCGAACGGCCGCGATCAACGGAAAGGTCCAGGCGGACGTCGACACGCGGATTTCGGCCGTCTTGCAGGGCTCGGGGATCTCCGTCGGCTCGGTGCAGGGTGTTTCCTCCGACCCGGGGACGGCGGGCGCGTTCATCATGCCGGCCAACTGGGCCACGTCCGCCGGCGGCACCCCGATCAGCGTCGTCCTGCGAGTCCAGTACTCCTCGGTGAGCTGGAACCCCAACACCAACGGTGCGAACCAACCGGGGTCGGCGGCGTCGATCCTGCCGATGCCCGATTACAAATCGCTCAAGCTGAACGGTCAGGCGACGATGAACTCGGAACGGCCCTGACGCGCCGGGACCATGAAGAAATGATGAACAAGGACGGAGCCAACAACAAGGACGTGAGGACCGAGGTCTCGGTGGTAAGGGAGGAGCAAGATGCGATCGATGCGGCGCGAGCGTCGCCCCTCACGCGGCTCGCAATTGACGCTGACCGTGGCCATGCTGCCGTTCATCATCGGCACGGTCGCGATCGCCGTGGACAACGGCGTGAAGGCGGTGGCCGTGGGCCAACTTCGCACGGTGGCCGACGCGGCCGCCCTGGCGGGGGCGATGAAGCTCGTGAGCGAAAACCGACTCAACCCGAATTACGTCACGCTCTCCACAGAGATGACCGCCGCACGGGGCGCGTCGATCGCGACGGGGCAGGCAAACCTTGTGCTCACCAAGAGCGCGGTCATCCAGGACAATCCGAGCAACGCCGCGGGAGGCCAGGTCCTGATCGGCTACCTCAACCCGACGGACAAGGTCTCGAACTCGGTGAACTCGGGTGTCGCGCAGGGCCTGTTCAACTCGGTCCAGGTGACGGCGATCCAAGACGCGGGGCACGGCGGCCTCGTGCCCTCTTTCTTCAGCAAGATCTGGGGCAGCACCGGTTCATCAGCGCAGGTGAGCGGGATCGCCACGGTGCAGAACTATCAGGTCGCCGGCTTCAAGCCCAACAACAACGACGGCCTGGAGCTCCTGCCCATCGTCCTCGACAAGCCCACATACGACGCGATGATGGCCGGCACGACCACGGACCAGTACACATTCAGCGCCGGCGGCGTCGGCTACGGGACCGTGACCAGCGGTCCCGACGGCATCCCCGAGTCCAAGCTCTATCCGGTCGCCACGGGAAATCCCGGGAACTGGGGCACGGTCAAGATCGGCGTGAACAACAACAGCACGAGTACGCTCGGCGCACAGATCCGCTACGGCATCACACCGGCGCAGATGGCGACGTTTCCCAACAGTCAGATCACCTTAAGCCAGGTCGACAACAGCACCAATCCGCCGACACCTTATCTGATGCTGGACGGGAACCCCGGCATTAGCGCGGGAATCAAGGACGACCTGACCGCGATCATCGGCCGGCCGTCGTACATCCCGATCTACGACCAGACGGGCGGCAACGGCAACAACGCCTGGTATCGGATCATCGGCTTCGGGGCGGTGCGCGTCCTCGCGGTCAGCTTCCAAGGGAACCCGAAGTACGTGATCGTCCAGCCCACGTTGATCAACGACCCGATGGCGATCCCCAGCCCCACGCCCGCGAGTTCTTGGAGCCAGGGTGGGGTCGTCCGGATCTTCCTTGCTCGTTGATCGCGTTTTCGTGGTTGGTTTCGTCACCTCGTCGCGACGGGCAACACGTCAACAGCGCCGCTCGCCTCGCCCGTCGGCGGGCGGTTTCGGGGACCATCGGGTCTCTCCATAACCAGGGCGCTTCAGGAGGGCATCGCCCCATGCGTCACGCTTTCGCGAAACTCCTCGTGCTTTCTCTCGCCCTGGCCTTAGGTCAGGGCGCTTTCGCCCAATCCCCCCAGGCCATCGACCGCGTGGAGGAAGATTGGGAACTCGTCGTCGGCATGCCGGACCTCGTATCCGCTGGTCCCCAACTTACCACCACCATGAGCCCGGAAGGAGACAACTCGAAGTCGTTCGTGGCCTTCAACCTGAACTACCGCGACCTACCGTTTCGACAGGGCGGCCTCCAACTCACCGCCTGGTCCGGCCAAACCAACTTGGGGATTAGCGACGGCAATCGCACGCTCCCTCTGGCGATCCCGTACGAACGCATCACCTGGACCCAACGTTTGAGCGTTTCGGCGGGACAAGCCACGCTCGAAATCAAAAACGGTCACTCTTGGACGTGGGGCAACTTCGGTCAGGGTGAATCGTTCAGCCTGAGTTTCTCCACCAACGTCACCGACTTGTCGAGCTACGACCCCGACAAGTCGGCCCAATATTCGGGCGCCGGCTGGCAGTCCAACCGGGTCAAGAAGATGACCCTGGTCCAGGTGCGTTACTACTCAGCAGACACGCTGGTCAAGACCGACACGGACCCGCGCGTCGTGGAGTCCTCCGGCGGTTCGGGCGACAACCCTTGATGGGTCGCTTGCCCACATTCGCATCGGTCCCGCACGCAAACCGAAAACGCCTCCCCACCTCGCGTGGGGCGGCGTTTTCTCATTGGCTGTCCCTCGGTTCATTCTTCCGGCCCATCCAGGTCGGGGGCAAGCTGTTCGAGGAGCCACAAGCCGTGACGATCGTTCGGTCGTGATTGGAGCATGGTCTGAAGGGCCATGCGAGCGTCCTCTTGCCGCCCCGCGACGATCGCCTGGTAGGCGAGGGCCATGCGGACGTCCGGGTCGGCCTTGGGGTCTTTGGCCGCTCGCTTTAGGGCCTGGTATTGGCGAGCGTAATCGTCGGTTCGATCCAGAAAGGAGCGAGCCCGCGACCAGTCCCACAGGGGCCCCGCGTCCATCGCCTTCCTCGCCGCCTTGCCCGACTCCGCGAAACGGCCGCGCAGCAACAGCACCATCGCGCGGGCCTGCTCGAGGTCGGCGTCGTGGGGGAGGTCGCGGGCCTGGTCGTCCAAGCCCCGAAGCGCACCTGCGAGGTCCCCACGACGCATTGCCAACCGCACGGGTCTGAGGTCCGCTGTCGGGGCGGGTCGCGGCGTCGAGAACGATCGACCGAATGCGAAGGCGAACGGGTCGAACTCACCCGGCTCGAAAAACCGGACGCCCTCGGGCGGCGGTCCCCCCGGCTTGATCATCCGCGCCTTGCCGTCCGGGCCGACCATCAGTCCTCGAAAGCCGTTGGGGCCCATCGTGCCGACGAAGCTCCCCGCCCCACCGACCGCCACGGCCGTCGCGCCCGGGCCGCCCTGGACAATGACCCGGGCCGGTGGGTCCGATTGCCCTTGGGCCGCGAGCGCGAAGGGCCCCATCAAGAGGAGGAGCGACCCGATTCGAGACCAATCACGTAAGCAGTCACTTCGTTGATTCATCAACATGACGATGTTCCTGGTTGAAGGCCATGAAAATGGGCCCGAAAGAAAAACGAGGGCCCCGGCAGTTCACCGGGGCCCCTGGCCGATCAGCGTCGGCCTCGGAACGACATGTGGTTGTTGAATGTCTGCGGGTGCCAGTTGCCCGTCGGGGCGAACGTCTGGGGGCTGTGCGTCTGGAAAGTCTGGTGCTTGAAGGTGTTCCACTGCGGGTTGAAGCCGGTGACGACACGCGGGTCGGCCATCAGCTTGCGGTTGGTCTGGCTGAAGGTCTTGGACTTGCCGGTGCGGGCGTTGTAGCGCGCGATGAAGTCGGCGATCCACTGCGACTGCGCTGGCGTGACGTCGGTCTTGCGCTCGAGCGTGATGCGCGCCGAGGCGCCGAAGGGCTTCTCGACCAGCGACTTGGAGTTCTCCTCAAGACGCTTCAAGACGTACGACTTCATCTCGCGCTTGGTGGCTTCGATGAGTCTCTTGACGGAGGAGTCCTCGCCGCCCATTTCGGCGAGGGCGATCAAGTTTGCGGCGACCCACTTGGGGACTTCGCTGTATGACACGAACGCGAAGATGTTCAGGTCGTGACCGTGGATCCTGGCGAGGACCTCTTCACGGACGAATCCGCTGTCGTCGCAAAGCAGAATCTTCCGCGGTCCCGGATCCAACTTCCACTCAACGATGCGAACCCGAGGCGCGGGCTTGTCTGGCGCGATCGGAGCGAGAAGAATCTCGTCGAGAGCCACGGGCTCCGCGAGGAGATGACCATCGGTGGCCACGAGGTGAAGCACGTGCTCCTCGAGCGCAAGACGGTAGTAGCGAGCGTTGCTCGCGTTCAGGAACCGAAGGCGCAGAAGACCACGCTTCGCGACGAGCACCGGATCGAGAGCCCCGTTGACCAGGCGAAGGTTGCCTTCCTTGCCACGGAGCCAGTCCACGACCCCGTGCGGTGCGGGCT
>CALLYK010000088.1 GCA_937858365.1 uncultured Isosphaeraceae bacterium
TGAGGACTTGTGGAAGAGGCTTACGCTCAGAGTGCGCGCGAAGGGGGCCGGCCCGGACGACCCATGCTCCTTCCGGCCGTCAACCTTCGACCGTCGTCCGAGGTCATTCGGCGAGACCGAACTCCTGTCGCCCGTACACGGCCGCTTCGAGAAAGTCCCCCAGCGGGCCGGACGTCATCCTCAAGGAGGCCGGCTGGGCCTGTCCGCCGATCGGGTAGGCCAGAAAGAAGGACCTTCGCGAGCCGGCTGGTAGCACCCCGCCGACCGCTTTTTCCCGGCCCGATGGCCCCAAGGGCCAAGCGATCGGTCCCGCGTGGGGCTTGCCGCCGTCGTCAAGAAGGACGAAGTTCGCGGGGTCGAACACGAAGGGCACGCGCCTGGCCTGGTTCCGGACGTCCAACGTGACCACGCAGAGGGTGCCCGTTCGCTCGTCGCTTTCGAGCTGAACGTCGAGCACGGTGAACACGAAATCGTCAAAGCGGGCGGCCTTGCCACGCTGAACCAGTCGCACCTGAGCGACCCGAAACGCGCAGCCAATGACGATCAGCAGGACGAACGACCCGAGGACCAACAAGATGGCCTTTCGTTTGCTCATGTCATCACCAATGAGGAAGGGGCTTCGATCGTCTCCAGCACGCACCGGACTTCGGCGATCGTCTCGGCGAGGGTGGACGTCCCGGCGGTGAGGCCGACCTCGTCGATGCCGTCGAACCAGGTTGGGTCGATCTCGGCGGCCGACTGCACGTGCCAGGCGGTGGCCCCAGCCTGACGGCAGCGCTCGACCAGGGCCTTGGTGTTGTTCGAGTTGCGTCCGCCCACCACGACCACGGCATGGACACGTTCCAGGAGGCGCTCCAAGGCCCGTTGATGGTCCTTGGTGGGCTGGCAGATCGTGTCCACGAACGTGACCGTCGCTTCCGGGTTCGCGGCGCGGACCGCTTGGACGATCGCGTCGACCCGCGATTCGGCCGTCGTCGTCTGGCAGACCACGCCGATCTGCTCGACGCCGTAGTCGCGAACGTCGCCGGGCCGCTCGACGACCGCGTGACGCTCGAGGTCTTCGGTGATCCCGCGCACCTCGACATGGCCCGGCTTGCCCACGACCACCACGAACGCCCCTTGGGCCTGAAGGCGCATCGCCGCCTTGTGCACACGTGTCACAAGTGGGCAAGTGGTGTCCACGAGCACTTTGCCGGCCTCTCGGAGTCGCGCCCGCTCGCGCTCGCTGATGCCGTGGGCCGTCACCACCACGACGGGCGTGTCGGGGACTTCCTCCCGCATCCGTTCGTCCGTCATCGAGAACCCGCGTGATTCGAGCTGATAGAGCACCTCGGCGTTGTGGACGAGTTCCCCGTGGATGGTCGCCTCCTCGGGGCGCTCCATCGCCTCCAACCGCCTGAGGGCGTCGCGCACCCCGAAGCACATTCCCAGGACCTCGGCCTCGATGACTCGCATGGTCGCTTTCTCCTGTCCCAAGAGGAAGGCCGCGGGACCAACCGCGATCGTGATAACTTTGTGCGACAAAGTAAAAGCGCACGAAACGACGGGGATGACGGCGAGGGACCGACAGTCAAGCGGGGGACCAGCCTTCGGTCAGGTTGGGGAGGGGCCCGGCCTGTTCCTGGACCTGGACGGCGTCGGCGACGATCCCTTCGAGCACCGCGATGTATTCGAGGAACCGTTGGCGTCCGGCGACGGTTAACCGCACGAGGGTTTGGGGCCTGTTGCGGTGCGACCCTTTCCAGATTTCCACAAGTCCTGATTCTTGAAGGGTAGCGAGATGGCGGCTGAGGTTGCCGTCGGTGAGCGAGCAGAGGTCTTTGAGGTCGCCGAAGACGAGACCGCGGGGGTGTGTGGCCAGCGAGGTCATGATGCTGAGACGGGCCTTCTCGTGGATCACCCGTTCGAGGCCGTCGTAGGCGTAACGGCCGTGGCCCGGGTCGCGCGTCGAATCAGTGTTCAAGGCGTCCATGTTCGCGCTCCAGGGTCCAGTAAAGGATCGCGGCCCAAATCCACTGTCCGATGCCGAACGGTAAGGCCATCGCCCAAGGGGAGAGAGCGAGGGGCCCACGAGCGATCGACAGGCTGGCCACTCCGCAAACGAGGTAAAAGCCGGCCGCCCAGGCTGTCGGTCTCGGCAAGAGCCGGCAGGACGAGAAGATCCCCAAGGCGAAGAGCACCTGCCAAAGGCCCGGTAGCAAGGCGACGCTCTCGGGACAGCACAAGGCGATGGTCGCCGTGAGCATCCCACCTGCCATCACGCAGGGCAAGAATTGCTCGACCGCCAGGCGCGTGAGGGACGCGGCCATGGGGTCTGTCGTTCGCCGTGAGCGAAAGAGCATCTCCATGCCCGTACCAGCCGCCGCCAGGACGGCCGCGCCGATCCAGAGGGCGAGGTACGTGGTCGTGTCGCTCATGGGTTCGGGCAGGAAGACGAGCTGAAGGGCCCCCGCGGCGAACGCGACCGACCCCGTCCCGGCCACCGTGACCGACCGATACCCGCGGAACGTCTCCGTCTGTGCCAGGCGGAGACGGATCTCGCTGATTTGGGCCATCGCTTCGTGAAGTTCCATCATCGCCCCTCGCGATTGCTTTGCAAGAGAAAGTAGTCGCGCTTCGAGACCTTGTCAAGCAGTGTTGTGTGGGGTCAACGCGGGGTGAGTTTGGGCCAGGCGATCTCGACCCCCTGAGCCACGAGGGCCGCTTGGAACTCCTTCAAGCGATTGGGCGTGTTTCGAATGGCGCGGGGGCCTTCTTTCTTGGCCAGACAATGAGCGGCCAGCGCCCCGGCCGCCTCGCCGATGCCCCACTCGACCGGGTGCAGGCGATAGCAACCGTTGGTGATGTGGGTCACACCCAGGTTCTTGCAAGCGGGCAGCAAGTTCTCCACGCGAACGGGCACGAGTGAGCCCAGGGGTATCTGGAAGGGTAGACTGGAGATGTCGATGTAGTTGTCGCCGCTGGAACTGGGGTGCAAGTCGATCCGATAACTGCCCACTCCCACGGAGTCGGCGAAGGGTTCGGCCTCCACGTCTTGCTTTCCCAGGAGGGCGCGGCGGGCGTCGGTGCCGACGTGCTGTTCGAGCACCGTGAATTCCGCCTGGATGCGTCGCGACTCGCGAATGTACGGGTGTTTGGCCAGGCCGTCGCTCGTGCCCACGAGGTCGGGACGCAACCGAAGGCCCTTCCAGCCGGTCTTGCCGTCAGCGCGCGGGTACTCGGTTTGGAGCCAGTAAAGGAGTGAGAGGCTGAGTTGCTTGGCCCGCGCAACGTGCTTCTCAGCCTCGTCCTGGGTGACGCCGATCAGGTTGCCGAGCCAGTAGTCGTTCTGGGGCCAGTTGACGAGGGTCGCCCCGCCGCGGAAGGCCCCTGATTGGAAGTTGCGGGGGTCGATGATCCGGCGATAGACCCAGAAACCCTGACCGGGGCCGGTGGGGTCCACGACCAGGGGCCGGGGTCCCAGCGACTTGGGCTCGCTCGCCGCGCCGAACATCGGGCCGGGCCAGGGGGGCGTGAGCTTCGGTACGTAATGACGCCAGAAATCGTACTCGGCGGGGCGGTCGATCGTGTGGTCTTCGCCTTCGATGTAATCCATTGCGAAACAACACGTGAAGGATTGTTGATTTTCAGGTTGGTCGGCCTCGGGGGCGTGTGGTTCGCGGGTCTTGCCGCGCGATTCGAAGCCGGTGACGAACTCGACCTTGGCCAAGGGGAGCAGGTCGCCCAGTTCGGACGCGTCGAGGAAGTACGAGGCGCTCAGTTCGCGGCGGTCGCCTGACTTCAGGTCGTGGATGGTCACGGAGCGGACGCGGTCGCCGTCGACGTCTGCCGCGATGGGAACATGTTCCAAGAGAACAAGCAATTTTTGTGAAGAAACATAAGGCGCAAGCATTTGCGTAAGTACGGCCAAGGCGACGCGCGGTTCGTGGCATATTTTGGAGACGCCGCCGTTGCCCGGGTTGAGGTCGAGCTTGGCGTGGGCCTCGCTGGTGAGGGGATAGTGTCGGCGGTAGTAGTCGCGGATGCCGCGCCTGAGGGCGAAGTAGGAGGCGTTGGCGCCGAACTTCTCGATCCAGGGGTGTTCATCGGGCGGGACGGCCTGCTGAGTGAGTTGGCCGCCGATCCAGTCGGTGGGATCGGTCATGACGACGGTCCGACCGGCCCGCAAAGCGGCGAGGGCGGCGGCGCAGCCCCCGAGTCCGCCGCCAATGATGACCAAATCAGCGCGGACCTCGCGTCCGAGACGTGTCGAAGTGAGGGTGGAAGCCAGGACGCCATCGCGCGCGGCGAGGAGCGAGGCCAGTCCGTAAGAACAACCTTCAAGAAAGCGACGACGGTTCATGCGTGGGCCCTGATGGAACGGTCCGGCGTCTTGACAGAGGAACCTGAATGGTCCCTATAATGCGCCGTGAGGTGCCCGTAGCTCAATTGGATAGAGCGTCAGCCTCCGGAGCTGAAGGTTACAGGTTCAACTCCTGTCGGGCATAGTGATGAAGGCCCGGTGACATCGCTTGTCATCGGGCCTGTTCGTTGGTCATCCTTGCGACGATTGGTCGGCGGGCGTCTTGGCTCAAGGCGTTTTCGGGACCACCCAGGTCTTCGCGTCCGGGCCTTCGCCGATTACTGGGAAGGCGCTGATCCGTAGTCGCGCCGCCCCCATCGGGACCAGTTCGATCATCTCTAGCGGTTGGTTGGATCGCACCGGACCGTCCTGCAAGGGCGCGACCAGGGCGTACTGGTCGAACCGCCATTCGGGGACCTTCTTGCCACGCGCTCTCAGCACGATCGGCGCTTTGTTGATCTCGAACGGTTGATCGTCCTTGGGCCACGGCTTCCTCTCGACCGTTAAGGACGAGGCTGGATCGTTCGCTTGGAAGAACAAACCGTAATTCCAAGGACCCTTGGGATGGAGCTCCCACGACGGCCAGCGGTCCGAGCCGCCGGATCGGACCTTTTCCTCGTCGATCCGAAGCGAATACGTCAAGGGCCCTCGGTCCACGGAGACGCTCCCCCGATTGTCTTTCCATGTTCGTAATGAGACGTTCATCGGCAGCGTCAATGAGACTTGGTCGTCGTTGGACCATGTTCGTTCGATCCGGAGATACCCGCGCGGCGATGGTCCCAGCAACTGCGATGTCCCATTGATCGACAACCCTGGGTCCGCGCACCAACCGGGCAGTCGGAGGTAGAGCGGGAAGGGCACTGGTCGCGCTGTCGTCAGCCTGAACCGGATTTCTTCCTCGAACGGGTAACGGGTGCTGACCTCGACCTGGACCTCGGCCCCTTCGGCGACTCGGGCCTTCACCCGAGATGGCGCGTACAACACCATCGCGAGACCCGCGTCGGGTGTGGCCATCCAGAGATGTTCACAAAAGTAGGGCCAACCGTGACCGAAGTTGTGTTGGCAGCAGCGGTGGTCGGCTGGGTCGTAGTGGAACATGGCGCCGCCGTTCTCGATGCCGGGGTGGTGGTCGCGACGGTCGGCCGTGGCCATGTTGGGGGCCGTCAGATACCGGATCGCCTTGAGGTCGGCGGTCGTCGCGGCGGGCAGGCTGTTGAAGGCCACGTCCTCACAACGGTCGGCCCAAGTCGTCTCCCCCGTGATCATCGTCAGCCTCTCGGCCGAGAGCATGAATTCGACCATGCCGCAGGTCTCGATCGCTTGACGCGGGTCGTTTTGCCCCGGCCGGCAGTTCTCGTCGCCGCCGAAGAGCCCTCCCGGCACTTGCCCATACTTTGATCGGAACTCCCGATAGTTCCGCTCGGCCGCCGCCAGGTGGCGCGGGTCACGCGACTGCGGCCAATACGTGACCGGCCCGCCAAAACCCTGGCACATGTTCACGTTGTGCCAGCTCGCGATGCCGTCCGTCCAGGGCGCCGTGTGATGGTGGACCTTCGCCGCCAGGTCGAGCAGCCATTCCTCGCCCGTGCGATTGTAGAGCCAGTACACACTCGCCAGGTTGTCCGCGGCGCGCTGCTGCTGCCAAAAAGGGGGCAGAAAGTCGGCCTCGGGCATCGACGCCTCGAAGCGGAAATACTTGCTCATAAAATCGAGAATTCGCCTATCGTTGGTATATTCAAAATACGATTGGAGACAGTTCAGCATCACCATGTTGGGCCAGAGGTCGTACTTTCCTTCGGTGCTGGCGACGGTCGCCTTGGCCCCTTGGCCGCGCGGGCCGAAGAAGCCGTCGGGACGTTGGCTGCGCAACGCCGCTTCGATCCATTCTCTCGCCTCGGCGATTTGGTCCGCGTTGTCGAGCAGATAGGCGCAGTCGCCGAAGCCTTTGAGCCAGTAGGGGACTTCTTCCCAGCCGTGTTCGCCTTGTCCTTCCGGGTTGAGCCAGGCGTTGTTCGGCTTGCGGAGGAAGCGGCTGATCTCTTTCAAATTGCCGTGGAAGCCGTTGGCCTGGAGTCGCAATTGGGCCAGGAGCCAACCCTCGGGACGCACGGCCCCGACGGGGAGCTTCACAAAAGGGGTCGGCGCCAAGGGGGGGCGATTCACCGCGTAGAGCGTGGACTTGCCCGAAGTGTCGGGCCGCGGCACCGTCGTGACTTGGTCGTCGGCGAGGGCGGCCGAAGTCCACGAAATCCAGGCGATTGGGCCGAGCCAAGCGAGGCCCCTTGTGATGCTCATCGTGTTGGTCCCATGCGTGGTGGGGTGTCGGGCCAACGGTGTCGCGTCTCGTCGGCGGGACGTCCCTCGTCCTTTGCGATAGCCCTTCCGCGTAGCTGAGTCAAGAAGGAGGCGACCGAGGTCGTCTTGATCGAAGTACGCGGGACCCAATGAAAGTGCTGCCGGCGCCGCCGGCCGGACTCGGCGTGCCGGCCGCGTCGCTCGCGGGCCTTCAGACCGCCCACTCGGAGCATGTCAGGTCGGACCCGGCCTCGTTGGAACAGTTGCGCAAGAGGAACCAGCAGTATCTTGAGCGGTTCGACGAGGCCGAGCGGGACGAGGAACTCCCCTGATGACGCGGGCCCTCGTCTCTCTTCAGACTTGTCGGAAGGCGGCCAGGGCGTCGACCAGGCCGGAGCCGGTGGCCCCATCCGGGCCCGGTCCAGCGTTGATGGGTTCGAACTTGACTCCCCCGTGACCGTCGGGCACGGGGTTGGAGACCTCGTTCGCGTGGCCGGCCGTCACGTCGCGCGCCGTGCGCTTGAGCACGGCCTTCAGGTCGGCCGGCGAGATGTTCGGGGCTTTCTGTCTCAAGAGCGCGCAAACCCCCGCCAACTGAGGCGCCGCGGCCGACGTGCCGCTGATGACCGCCCAGCCGTCGTCTTTCGCGGTGCCGTCCTTGAATTCAGCGTCGGTCGCGCAATCGGAGTCGATCGAGCAGCCGGCCGGCAGAGGCAACATCAGATAGGCCCCCTTCGTGGCCATGAGCCCGACCAGGCCCGTGAGGTCGGGCACGATGCGCGATGGGTAGATCCGGCTCTCGAAGGCGCTGCCGTAGTCGGACGCCTCCATGGAGCCGTCTCTGTCCACGTAGGTCCCTCCGGCCGAGATCACGTTGGGGTGCATTCCTGGGAAGGCGATGTGCCCGTTGCCGGCCGAGAAGATGACGACGATCTTGGCGGCGACGGCCGCGGCGATCTCCGCCTCCAACGGTTTCAAGTTGTCGGGCAGGGTCGTGATGGGCAGGCCGTCGCTCCCTCTCAGGTCGAACCCAAGGCTAACCGAGATGATGTCGGGAGACTGGCGGACCGCCTCCTTAAACGCGGCGGTCAGGTTCAGACCGGCCTTCACGCCGATGAACGTCACGTCGGGGGCGATCGCCAGGATGTTGGCCGCCTCCGCGCTGCCGTGGCCCTCCTCGTCTTGGTCCAGGTCGGTCGCGTCGGGCGCCAAGAGGCGCGACATGTTGTAGCCCATCTGGACATAATACGGATGATTGATGTGAAAACCGCTGTCCACCATCGCGACCTTCACCCCTTTGCCCGTGAACCCGAGCCGATGGACCATGCTTGCGCGCGTGAGCATGGCAATGTCGCCGGGCGCGCGCAGGTGGTGGTACTTCACCGTCGGCGGCAGGGCGAACTCGTCGAAGTACAAGTACGGACGTTGAATCGATGCGCGTAGCACCAAGCCTTCCAGCTCGGGGTCAACCTTCCAGGGGGCGTCGTCCTTCGGGGCGTGGAAGGTCGTGGCCGAGGGCGTGGCCAGCGACGTGAATTTCTTCCCGGTCAGCTCCATGTCGAGCGGCGGCTTGAAGCCCTCCAGCGCGGGTTTCCTGAGCGTTCTGGCCTCCAGCTTGGTGCCGAAGACTTTCTCGTAGTTTTCAGGACTGGTTTCCGCCGAGATCGAGAACTTGGAAATGGCCACGATCCGAAAGCCCAGCCGGCTCAGCGAGGCGACCGTCTTGTCGATCCGCGCGGGGTCCACGCGAAAGCGATCGATGTTCGAGGCCCTGGGTCGAAGATCGGACGTGAAGTAGGGCAAGACGGGTCCTTCCGCTTCGGGCGCGATCGCGATCTCCAAACCCAGCACGCGATCGCTCGCCTTCACGGTACGCTTAGGCGGACCGGTGGACTTCTTCGCCATGGAGACCTCCCGATTCAGACGTGAAGTTGGGACGAAAGGACACGTGCATGCCCGCGCATTCGATATCGACCCAGTGCGGTCCCTGGCCGAATTCGTGCGAGAGTTCGCTCGAATCTCGAAATGTCCAACGTTTCCGGCCTACGGGGTCGACGTGCGCTGGGTGCCGTGACCGAACCCTTGATGAAGATGTCGAGCGCACTGGATTCCACATCGCCCCCGTGCCGCAAGCAAGGGAAAAATCCTGGGATGCTTCGTTTTTCTTTTGCGCGGTCCTCGCGCCCTCATGTCAACCTGGGCTACGGGTCGGCGTCACTTCTCGAGTGGGATTTGGGTCACTCGAGCACAAGGCCGGCGGCCTTCATGATATCGGGCGCTCATTCCCGGTCCGTAACTGGACCCGAGCGTGGCACTGGGGACGGCACGAACTCGCGGATGTGCTGTTCGAGGAGGAGGTAGCCCTCGAAGCTCAGGTGCAACCCGTCGGTGGTCAGGTCTCGACGGAGGTCCCCGGCGCCGTCCATGAAGAAGTCGGTCAAGTCGAGAAAGGTGACGTCTGGGTGTTTCTCGCGAATCATCGCCGCGAGGCGTCGGTTCAACTCGCGGACATCGCCGTTCGATTGGACCGGGCCAAGGGACTGGTTGACCGGCAGCACGCCCAGAACGACGACCGATGTGGACGGACCCTCGGCCTTGATGCGGCCCAGGAGCTTGTCATGGTTGCGGACCACTTGATCGAGGGGGACCTCGTTCGCTAGGTCGTTGGTCCCCACGAGAAGGAAGATCGCGCGGGGCCTGCCCAACTTGAGGCGATCGAGGACGTCGAGCAAGCCACCCGAGGTCTGACCGCCGATGCCGCGGTTCTTGACCGGGCCGTAGAAGTCGGCCCAAGGGCCGGCCGCGATCTGGCTGTCGCCGAGAAAGACGATGTCTTGGTCGGAGTGGGGCAGGCGCGCGTAGCGGTCGACCATGTCGAGCTGGAAGGGGGCATGCTCGGGCTGGAGACCTTCGAAGCGCCCCGAGAGGACTTGGAGGCCGCCCTTTCGAACGAACTTCCAAACTTCGAAGGCGACGACCAGGACATTGATCGCGAGTGAGGCCGCCAGAAGGAGGGGGATGGACCGCCGTCGTCTGAGAAGGACCGGGTCCGAGGCGTTGATCGGTCCGGACATCGCGTCGTCCGCGCGCTCGTCCAGGCTCATGGTTGAGGGGCCTTTGGGTCGCGTCGATAGACGAGCAACGACGCCTCGGCAGTTTCATCGTACCAGGGCCAGGGGCGCCAGGGTGGGCGGAGCCAGGCGGGAAGGTCTGGGCGAACCGTGGTGACGAGACGGTATCCCAGCGACTCGATCCCCTGGAACTCGCTGTATTTGTAGCCGGACCAGTCGGTGAAGACCTTGTCGCGGTTCGGGACCCGTTGGAAGTCCGCCAGCCAGCCGGCGAGTTCGCCGGTGATCAAGATGACGTCGGGCATCTCGGCGGGCGCTTGCATGAGCTCGCCAAGGGCCCGGTCGTCCACGCGGAACCCCAGGTAACTCAAGCGGTCGGCCCCTGGTTGTCTTTCATTCATGTTGGCCGTGTGGATGATCTCGTCGCGGCCCACGGACCGCAGGCAGTAGTCTTGGATCATCGTCTCGGGCAAGGCCCGGGTACGTGCCCAATTGAAGTTCGCCACCCAGGCGTTCAGGACCAACGCGACGACCAGCGCTGCGGCCGTCGCCCAATGTGTCGGACGGGGGAGTGACGGCCAACGGCGGCCGAGATGGGCCAGGACCGAGGCCACCGGCAAGGTCACCAGGACGTTCGTCGGGCTGAGGAAGTACCGCGGCATGTAACCGGCCGTCGCGACGACGATGGCCGTGTAGCTCACCAAAGGCAGCCAGAGCAACAAACGATGAGGGACCGGCGCGACCACCGAGACGACCAGGGCCAAGGCCACGACGATGGTCCCGCCGGGGCCCAAATTGTAGATCAGGGCCCGCAGGGCCTCGCCCAAATAGACCGCCAGGGACCACTGGGGCGACCCCCAGATCGACGGGTCTTTCAGGGGGCCGAAGACCTCACGCACATGACCGAGATACGCCGAAGGAGCGTATATGACGTTCACGAACACGTAACTGATCGCGCCCGCCGCGATCAAGGTGAGATACTGGGACAAGAATCGGCGGCGGTCCGCGGGGCCGTCCGATCGCCAAAGGCCGGCCATGAGCATCCCCGCGAACGGCAGGAGGTACGCCGGGACCGTTTGCTCCTTGCACGAGACCGAGAACGTCGCCAGCACGCCCAGTGCGATCGCCCGGCGATAGGTGAGGCCGTCGGCGACGATCCGGGCGTAGCAACCCATCGACGCGGCCAGGAAGGCGAGCATCAGGCCGTCGGGCTTGGTCGCCACGAACTTGTAGATCAAGTCGGGGCCCGTCGCCACACAGAGCAACATCGCCAAAAGCGTGGCGAGACCGGAACCGGTGAGTTGTCGCAACCCCTTGGCCAGGACGAACAGGCAGACCAAAGCGATGACCAATCCCGCGAGGCGTGCCGTGACGATCAGGGCCCCTTGCTGCTCGAACGGATGGGCCAGCCCATAGGGGTAGTCGGTGTTCATGCCCTTCAGCGTGCCCGTGGCGTACCAAGAAGCCAGCCAGGGGACGTACAAGGGGCCGTAGATCAGGCAGGGGAGTGGTCCCCACTTGTGGACCAGGGCCCCTCGCGCCGCCATGAACTTGAGGGTCTTGAGCGGTTCCCAGGATTCGTCGAGCGTGTCGAAGTTCGTCGGAAACTGGTAGAAAACGATCCCCTGGACGAAGAGGACAATGACCACGCATGGGACCAGGGCGTCATAATTCCGCTGGAGCCAGTTCGCGAACCGGACGGTGATTGAGTTTGAAGTCGGACCCGAATTGCTCTCCACCTTCACACTCTCCCCAGCCACCGACCAATGGCCTGAACCAAGGTCATGCCCGTTGGTCCCGGCCTTCAGCATACGACGCGGGCCTTTCGGGTCGAGACACCCGACTGCCCTCCGGTTTGGTCCGCCTGGAGAGGGACCGTCAGTTTCACGACAACGTCGGGTCAAAACATCAAGGGCGGTTCCTGGACCTCGATGGAAGCAATGTGGTCTTCGAGTCCTGAAGGGACCTTGAGAGGCGCCTTGGGGCGGAGCGCCGGACCGCCGATCCGGCCATACGACATCGCGGGACCCCCCTTGTCGTCGCGCCGGACCAACGAGCACGCGAAGAGTCGTTCGAAATCGTCGGCCGCGGCCTGGATCGAGATGGACTTAGGGCCGACATCGACGATCTTCAGACCCAGGCGGCGCAACTTGTCGGCCACCATGTCGGGGGCCTCTTCATTCGATGGTCCTTGGTCCTTGAGGACGACCTCCGCCGCCACCAGCGCCTTGGCTTTCATGGGGCATCCTTCGGGAATTCCTCCCGTTCTTTGTCGAGACACGACCGGCAGCCCACGGAGATGACCGGTCCGCCCGGTCATTTCTCCTCCGCCTTCTTGGCCTCCGCCTTCTCCTGGGTTTGCGGGCCTGTCGCCGACTTCCTCAGGCCCGATGCCTTGTTCTTGGGGTCGAAGACGGGGGCCTTCTCACGGCTCGTCGGCTGGATCGATTCGTTCAAGCTGGACACGGCCATCGTGCCCATGCCGGCCACCAGCACGAACGTGATCACACCCAGGACCGCCGCGTGCTTGGGGTGAAAACTCAAGAGGAACATGAAGACGAGGAACCAGAGGATCGCCTGGCCGATCGTCCAACCAAGGCGATCGGAGAACATCGTGTCGATCGTCAACCGGGACACAGCCAAGACGAGCGCTAGCGCGAAGCTCGCGCCGAGCACCTTGGGCCAAACGAAGGGGGTCACTTCGTCGTAAAGAAACCCCTGGCCGTATTCGGTCACGACATAGCAGGCCGCGAGGATCACGATCCAGTAAACCACGAACGCCCAGAAGAGGCTCATGAGTCGAACCAGGAAGGGCCAGTGCGAGTCCAGTGCGTCGATAACACCTTATCCTACTCGGGCTGCCCTACGGAAGGAACGTCTTGGAGGTTGCTCCGACGACGCATTGTCTTGTAGGGTGCAGGTGATAACGAGCAACCACGGGGACCTCCACGGCGGGACGGGGTTTCGGCGATCGTCGCGTCCGATTTCCATCGCGACAGTCGGCCGGAGCCGGCCCTTGCCGACTTGCTCGGCAATCGGGTCGTCTTGGTCCTCAACCGAGCGCCGCGGGTACGGCCATGAAACCAGTTGGGAAATCAGGGTGGACCCCCATGTCGTGCGAACTCGATCGTCGGGCCTTCCTCGCGGCGGCCTCATGCCTGGCGGCCGGACCACGCTTCAGCCCAAGTCGCCCCGGCGACATGCCCGCCGACGCGCCGCGTGCTCTGGAAGAGACTGGCGCCGACCTCGCCACCCTCTTCGCCGACGTCGAGCACTTAACGTCCGAGGGCGAGTACCCTCTCTCATTTCTGTCCGACCGCTTTCAGGAGTTGGCCGCCCATCAGGCAGTCGCCCGGTCCAGGGTCTTCGACCTCCTCGCCTACTCCCCCAAGAAGGTCGCCCCACGCGCTGAAGTGATCGACCGGGCCGATCGTGGCGACCACGTGCGCGAGAAGGTCCTTTTCTCCACGTCGCCGCAACTCCGAGTGCCTGCTTATGTGTTGGTCCCCAAACGGGCCAATGGACCCATGCCCGCGATCGTCGATTTGCATTCGCATGGCGGCATGTTTTTGTTCGGCAAGGAGAAAGTGATCGACTTCGGGACCAATCATCCCACGATGACCGAATATCACCGCCGGAACTACGACGGCCGCCCCACCGCGACCGAACTCGTCAAGCGCGGGTATGTCGTGATCACGATCGATGCCCTCATGTTCGGCGAGCGTCGGGTGATGAGCGATGCCGATCGTGGTTTGGGCTGGGACCGATCGAAGTATGGACCCGAGGAGGTTGCGAAGCTCAACCAGGTTTGCCGGTCCAAGGAAGCAACGATCGTGAAGGGCCTCGCGTTCGGCGGCATGAACTGGCCGGGGGTCGTCTTCTGGGACGACATCCGCACGGTCGATTACCTGGTGACGCGCCCCGAGGTGGACCGCGAGCGGATCGGTTGTCTGGGCATCTCGATGGGGGGCTATCGCTCAATCTTCCTCGCGGCCCTCGACCCGAGGATCAAGGCGGCGGTCGTCGCCGGTTTCATGTCCACGGTCCGACCGATGCTCCGCGCCCACTTGGACACGCACTCGTTCGTTCATTACTTGCCCGGGTTACACCACCATCTCGATTGGCCCGACGTCGCCGGGCTGACGGCACCCAGGGCCTTGCTCGTCTTGCAATGCTCGCAGGACGGCCTCTTCCCCCTCACCGGCATGACGGAATCGGTGAACAAGATCGCCCGGATTTATCAGAAAGCGGACTGCGCGGACCAGTTCCGAGGCGCCTTCCACGACGTGCCGCACCAGTTCACACGGGCGATGCAGGACGAGGCGTTCGCCTGGTTCGACCGCCAACTCAAGCCGGGGGCCTGACGAGCGGCGCCTCACTCGTAGACGTCGGCGAGCGACGCCCGCAATTTCTGGAAGGCCCGCGACTTCTCGTTGCTGACCGTCTTCGGGGTCAGGCCCCATTGTTCGGCGATGTCCATCGGCGACTCGCCTCGCAGCGTGGCCCGGACCAGGTCGGCCTCGCGCGGGTTAAGGTCCTTGGCGATCGCTTGCTCGATCGCGTCGCGCCAGAGTCGCTGGTCTTGGTCGCTCGGCGTCGTGACCTCCCCCGCCGCGTCGAGCGGGACGGCCTGGCGCATCCGTTGGGCCCGCTTCTTCACCATGTCGACCGCCCGGAAGAAGTCGGGACCGTCCACCGTCTCCCGGTTGAATACCTCCTTGATACCGAACCGGCCGACGTCTCCCATGAGACGATCGAAGCCGCCTCGGCCATAGTGCTCAAGGAGTGCCAGAAAGACGGCCTGAGTGCAATCGTCTCGATATTGAGTGTCCACTCCGCCGCGGGTCCAGGCGGTTGTCAAGTAGCGTTCCATCTGGCCAACGCCTTGGCGGCTGGCCCAGGGGTCGGTCTCCACGCCCGCCGTGTCGAGCAGGTCGGAGATCCGCGTGCCGACCAGGGCGGCGTCCCAGGTGTCGCCGTGATGCTCCAACCCCTCGGCGACGGACGGGCCGGAGTGGACCTCCAGCGGTGCGTACGCGGCCGGCAAGGCCGCCGCCGAACCACTGAACAGGCGCAGGGACTCCAGGGCCTCAACGGCCGGCAAGTAGGTGCGACGATTGGGCTTACGCTCCAGATCGCTCACGCGCCACCTCCCCGAACCACCCCGTGACCCAGGCCCGCGGTCCCGATCCGCGGGCTCTCCCGAACGGCGAGAATTCCCTATACTCTAAGGACATCCTTCGGACAACCTCAAACCCTGACCTGTGAAATCCCATCCTCCACCAGCACGATGTCATGCATGATAGTACGCTGGGCGGTCAAGGGAGGTTCGGACGGGCCCCCTGGAAATCTAAGACGCAAGAGACCGTCCTTGGGGGACATTCTATTTTGGGGGCGGACAACAATTATCGGCCAGATGGCCGGTGATGGGCCCGGAGGGGATGGAGTTGGGTCGTCCTTCGGGCTCTCCGGTTGCGACCTGACCGGGACCTGAGCGCGGATGGGCCGCCCTCAAGCCTTCTTGCTCTTGGGTTTCGCCGCCTTGGTCGGAGATGTCTTGGTCTTCGACTTCGACCCCTTCGGCTCGGCCTCAGCGGGGGCCTCGGTTGACTCTTCGTCAATGCCGTGCTCGACCGGCTTGGCGCCGAAGATCTGGTCGTGGTTGGGGAAACCGTACTTGCGAACAATCGGTCCACTCATGATGTCATGCCTCCAAGGTGGGACGGACCCGACGGGACCGCCGATCTCCTACGTCTAACGATCGGCGGCCGACCTCGCAAGGTCCTCTACCTCAGTCGAGGACCTTGATACGGACCTTACGGAAGCGGATGGGGGACCCTTCCGACTGCCAACCGATGGGGCCTTCGTCGGGCGAGGCGCCGGTCCCCTTGTCCACTTCGGTCCCGTTGATCTTGCAGACGATCGCGCCGTCCTTGCAGGTCACTTCTTCCACGTTCCATTGACCGACCGGCTTGATCGCCTTCTTCTGGGCCTCGGCGTCTTTCTTTCCCGAGAACTTCGAGCCGCCGATGGCGAAGATGTGGCCGGCGTCACTATTGGCGAGCTGCACTTCCACGCACTTGGGCCAGACCTTATGTTCGCCCGAAATGTGGATCAAAAGGCCGCTGTTGCCGTTGAATTTCGCGTCCGACTCCAGCCCGTCGGGCCGCTCGTACATCCATTCGAAGGTGAGCACGTAGTTCTTGTAGCTCTTCTTGGTGGCGAAGTAGCCGTTCGGTTTGCCCGTGAGTCGGACCTCGCCGTCCTTGATGGAAATGGTGTCGGCCTTGATGCCGACCAATTCGAATTGGGCGATGTCGTCTCCGTTCACGAGGGGCTCGTCGGCTCGAGCCGCGAGGGCCCCCAAGGGGCCCAAAACCAGGGACGCGAAAACCAGCGAGATGCGCATGAATAGTGCTCCGAAAAGGGTGGTTCAACGGGCCTTCGAGACCCACATCGGGCTGGCCCAGGCCAGCTCGCCGTCTTTCTGAATGAGGCGGACGTAAAACCAGCTCGGCCCTCGGTTCACGCCCGAGTCGTCGGTCCACTGGAAGTCGACCGTGTCCGTTCCCGGCTCGGTGGAATAGACGTAATGGAAGTCCTTGATGACGTCCACCTTGGCGATCGGCCCCGTGCCGCGCGCCCTGATGCTCAGTGTGAGCGGCCCGTCGATCGTGAATTCGTCCCCCATCAGGTGGTCGCCCGAGCGGACGTCGAGGATGATGTTGTCGGTCGCCGCGTAGCAATGCCGGCGTTGGAAGGCGTCGAAAATCGCCGCGCGAGTCGGTGCCTCCGCGAGCGCCACGCCCATGCTCATGTGCGTGGAAATATGGTCGCTGGACGACTGAAAGCCGATTTTGTATTGGAGGGCCAGGGCGTTCCAGAACATGCCCAGGGGCCGCCAGCCGCCGGTGGCGTCGCCTGGTCCGTGGGCCACCCGGGGCGCTCCGAAGTGCTCGTAGGAGTCCCGTTCCCCCTGGTAGATTTCCACGAAGGGCTCGACCTTGGGGTCGTTTTCGCGCCAGTCGGTCCCCATGTCGGTCGCGCTGGTGTGGGCCGCGCAGATGCCGCCCAGTTCGCGAAGGTATTTGTACAGCATTTGGGCGTCTTCGTCGCGACCATTCACGTCGATTCGCAGGCCGTTGTCGCCCGTCAACCGCGCCAGTGTGCGCACGCCGCGCGTCGGGAACATCACGTTGCGGTGGCCGCCCGGATAATTCACGCTTCGTTCATACGTGAACATCGGATTGAAAGCTGACCCATGCTGGTGCATGTCGGTGGTCTTCTGGGTGAGCCACCAAGTGTATTCGCGACCACCGCCGTTGTCATGGTCGCCGCAGCCCATCCAGTCGAGGGCGCTCGCGTCGAGCCCGTAGCGCCACATGTCTTCCAGGCAGCCGTCGCCGCCTCCGTCGGGAGAGATGTCGGTGTGGCGGTGGAACTCGCCGCGGAGCAGACGGTAGGACCGCCCCCCGGACTGGATGCGATAGGCCCGCATTCGGGCCACGTCGGCCGCCTCGTTGGCGTGGACCGGCGGTACCTTTACGCTTGGTCCGGCAGCCTCGCCCGGTCGGGCCGGTTCGGCGTTCGCCATTACCTTCAGGGCCGCGACGAAGAGGTCGCTGTTGATCCACTTGCGCGGCGGCGCATCGGCCGCGGCGGCCTTCGCCTTGGCCTGCGCACCTCCCTGGCCGGACCCTTCACGATGGAGCCGTCCGTCCGACGAGTAAACGACCAGCAGCGGGCCGTTCGGTGAGACAACCAGAGATGGGCGGTCATCGAGCAGATGGTCGCTCCGAGGTAGGGGCTGAAGGGGGGACCATTCCGCGCCGACAAGCGCCGTCGCGTATTCGTACCAGACGGCGCCGGGAACGGGCACAGCCGAGCTTTGGTTGTTGTTCTCCTGGCGGTGTCGGATGAGGAGCCAGGGCCGGTCCTCGCGATCGAGCGCCAGGCGCGGGAACGAGTTCATCACGCGGAGCGGTTGCGAGGCTGACGCGAGAGGGTCGGCGACATCCAGCATGTGTTCCCCGTCCCAGCACCTCACGCGCACAGTGCTCGCTTGATAGATGGGCGTGCCGGGGTTGGGCCCCTTGCCGAAGTCCTTGCCCCAGTTGTCGGTCCTCTCTTCGTAGGCGACCCAAACGCGGCCGGTCGCGTCGACGGCGATGCTGGGCCGCGCCTCGAATTTGGAAGAGTCGGCCACACCGACGAGTTTGGCCTTGTCCGTTCCGGGCACCGCCAGGAAAACGTCGTGACTGCCGTTCCGATAACTATCGAAGGCCACGAAGACGCGGCCATCGCGACCGGCCGCGATGGCGGGGGACCAGTCGTTCGCCGGATGGTCGCTCACGTTCCGAGCTCTGCCCATGTTGTCAAGGTCGGCGAGGAAAACATCGGCCTGACCGTTCCGCCAGCCCTGCCAGGCGATATGGACCTTCTCACCCACGAGGAGTAGGGCCGGTTCGAGATCGGCGTCGGGGTCGTTCGTGAGCCGTTTCGTGACCGACCATGTCTTGGTCTTGAGGTCATAAGTGCGCGAATAGAGGTCCCAATTGTTGTCGATCGTCTCGGACCAAACGACCACGACGTCGCGACCAGGCCGGCAGGCGACGGCGGGGCGCCAGACGTCGCGACCGGCGGGCGTGACGTCCATTGGGGCCTCGGGGGCCGAGGTCCCATCGAAGTGGACGAGCTTGATTTGGTCGCCGCCCTCCTTGGGTACGTATGCCTGGAAGTTCTCGGGGACATCACGAAGTTGTTGAGAGAGTTCAGGCCCGCGGGCTTCGTGGTGGACAAAGGCGACCCAGGCACCCGCTCCGCCATCGCCGGCGGCCGCGGGGAAGTCCTCTTGGCCTGAGGTCGTGACGAGCGGCGCGTGGCTGGGCACGAGTTGGGCCTCGACACGGCCGTTGAGATAACGCACAGGTCGGCCCGACGCGAGGTCGGCGAGCGGGACCGCGGCGTCGCCTTGCTCGGTGCTGAGCGTGAGGACGGCATTCGTTGGGGCCTTCACCTGGACGATCACGCCGGTCGGAGTGACGACGGACGCGGTGGGCCCCGTCTTCTTCGTGGCCTGTTTCTTGTTGGCCGCTTTCTTGGCGAGTTGACTTTGGGCCTTCCACGAATCGGGGCCGTTCACGGAGTCGGCCGGCCGGAAACGATAAGCCTCGAGTCGCAAGAGTTCCCCTCGGTCCAGGGCGACCTTGCCGCCCCAAGGTTGCGGTTGCTGATCGCCCACACCCAGGAGGAACCGCACGGCGACCGCATCAGGGTGCAAGGGGGCTGACTCGTCGTTGGGGCCTTGCAGCGGGATGACTCGAGTGACGGCGGGAGGCGCGGGCCGCGCGAGGACCAAGGAGAGTCCCATGAGGCCCAGAAGGGCGACCCCGAGGGCGAAGAACTTGCGCATCGCAAAAGCTCCGGAAGGGGCGTCGGCACCTCGCCGTGCCGGGCCCCATCACCATCGCAAAAGGGTGGGACGAGTTCCAGAGTGCAGTGGACCGCGAGACGGCCCTTCAAACCGCATTGTCGCCCGCCCCATCGACGGGTACGATTCGCTGCACCTTGATGGTAGGGCCCGACACGACACGGAGGTCGAGCGGTGGGGTCTGAAAACGAGCGGTCTTTCTCGAGCACGTCATCCCTGGTCGCCTTGGCGATGACGGCCGTCCTCGTCACGCTTGGTGTCTACGTGCTGGAACGCGAGGGAAACCTCGGCTGGGACGACGCCGACTACCTCGCGCGCGGCCTTCGCTTGGCAAGGCTCGTGCGTTCCGAAGGCGCCGGCGCCCTGGGCCTCATCCTCAAGGAACGTCCCAAACCCCCTTGGATGATCGGCTGGGTCGAACTCACGTCGCTCGCGCTTGGCCCAGGACAATTCCGTGCGATCCTGGTTTGTGCGACCGTTGTTCCTTATGGGATGTTGGTTCTCGCGGCATGGTCGCTGGGACATCGTTTCGGCGGTGAAAAGGGCGCCGCGCTAACCTCCTTCGCGGTCGTCGCCTCGCCCATGGGCCTTCTCTTCGGCACGAAGGTGATGGTCGAGACGTTTATGGCCTTGTGGCTCCTTGGGTCGTCGTTCGCCCTGGCCCGTTTGCTCACGCGGCCGACGCACCTTCGAGCGGCCTTTCTGGGTTTGACATGGGGCTTGGCGGCGCTGACGAAATTCACCGTGGTGCTCTTCTTGGCCGGACCGGCCGCGTACGCATTGGCGCACGTGTGGAAGCATCGGAAAGAGGTAGGACCGCGGCTTCGGACCATGACGTTGTGCCTTGCTCTCGTCGGGTCGGCCTTGGTGGTGGCCGGACCTTGGTACGCGAAGAACTTCGCGGCGACGGTGAAGTTCGCGCTCTTCTCGGCGCAGTTCGATCGGGCGCGGACCGGAGGGGCGACCGTCGAGCGGCCCGCTCGCTGGACCCGGCCCATCGACCAAGCGACGCAACTCGCCGGCTGGCCTGTCCTGCTCGTGGTCCCATGCGTGCTTCTAGGACGGCGGGGCGTCAAGAAAACGGAGCCGGTCGACGAACGAGATCTGGAATTCACCCACTTTTCGCGCATGACCCTTCTCAGCCTGGCGATCGGCGCGGTGGTCTTGCTGGTCCCGTCTTACCATGACGTCCGCTTCTTGCTGCCAATCTGGCCGTCGTTGGCGATCGTCCTAGCGATGGGCTGGTGCCGCGCGGCGCGTCGCGTCGAACCGAAAGTCGGTGGTGCCCTGATCGCGTCGGCGGCGACGGCGATGAGCGTTGTCGTCGCGTGCAACCTCGTCTCGTTGTGGGGCCAACCCAAGACGACGACCCATTGGGCCGCGAGCGCCATCTTGGAAGACCTCGCCCAACGGCACCATGTCAAACGCATGGGGAACATCGGCAACGGAATGAATTGGAACATCTGCAAGATCAACCTCATGGATGAGGTCCGGTCCAATCGAGGGGAGCGACTGGTCCACCACGACCTTTCCAAACTGGAAGCGGGGGCGTTCGCTCGGTTTGCCAAGCAACTCGACGCGATCATCGTCTTGGATCGCTCCGCGATCGACCCGGACTACCTGCGCGCCGCACCCGCCATGAATCGCGGATACGCGGCGATCGAGACCTTATCGGGGGCGGAGTGGTGGGAAGAGGAACTCCCTCGGGTCGGCGGATCGCCGCCGCTCAGAGCGTTCATGCGTCGTCGGGACCTTGCCCGGCGCGACTGAGTTTCCGAGACGTCGTTGAGCGGCGGCTTGCCTCAAGCGAAAGGGGCCTCTATACTGAGAAATCACGGCTTCGTGTCTCGAGCGAAGCGCGGGCGGCTAACTCAGCGGTTAGAGTGCCATCCTCACACGGTGGAAGTCGCTGGTTCGAATCCAGCGCCGCCCATGCAAGTTGCTGATCGGCTCGCGACCTTGCGAGTCGAAGGCGCCGGTCCCGTGTAGAGCGCCGTAGGGGACCTTGAGCGGCTTCCGATTGGGTTGGCCACGATTCATGGGGCCTGAGAAACGATGAGTTCCGGGGGAAGTTCTCAGCCCCGAAGAGGCGACCGTCCGTAGCTGGGGGCGAGCGCGGCGAACCCCTTGGATTCGAGCGGTCGGATTTCTTTTCTGGGTGTCCCGCATGTTCCGGGGCCGTCGGCCCTCCTGGGCCTGACGACCCCGAAACATGCCGCCCCCCGCGCGCTCAGGCTGGGCGTGGGACCGGGGGCCCCGTTCCACCAGGGGCCTCTCGGCCAAGAGGGCATGATCGGCGCGTTTGGGTCATCCAGGCGTTGCGCTGCGCTCCACTCCTGACTTCAGACAGTTGCCCGACGAGGCTGACGGATCGGCGGCGCGCGAGGCCGCCGACGCTTTTCCCCCAACTTCCGGGACCCTCGCGGCCCTTACGACCCCACTTCATTTCCCTTTCCTCGCCGAATTCGATTCACGCAAACCTTGCCTCTTCCCGATCTTCACGACACGGGGGGCCCGCGACGTCGCGCCACCCCTTTCGTTTCGACGTTTGAACCCATTTTCCACGAAAAGGAAAACTCTCATGTACACGAAATTCCAAGACGAGGCCCGCAGGGCCAACGCGCAACACTCGACCGGCCCCAAGACCGAACGGGGCAAGGCAATCAGCCGGGAAAACGCCACGAAACACGGGCTCGCAGGCAAGGGGGTGTGCCTCACCCCCGAAATGCGGCAACTGTTCGAGGAACGCCGGTTTCGCACCGGCGCGCTCATCGACCATCACGACGTCTTCTCCGTCCAGCTCGAAGAAGAGCTGGTCCTCGCCAAGGTCCGCATGGAGCTCTGTCGACGCGCGCGCTTCCGCGCGATCACCGAGGATTGGGACCACACCCACCTGGCCGAGGCCCATTTCCTTGCCGACAAGCTCGCGCGACGGCCAGGCGTCGTCACCCACGAACTTGAAGGCACCCTCGAAGGGGTCGCGTGGAAGATCTCCCGCCTGGAGTGGCTCGTCGAGGCCCTCGCCAAGAAACGTGACTTCACGCCCCTGGAGCACGCCTTGGCCTACGACCTCATGGGCACCCCGGCGATGGAACGGACCGCCGAGTTCGACACCGCCAAGGTCGACGAGGCCCTCGCGGACTTGGGTCGAGAACTGGAACGACTCCGCTCTCGACTTGACAATGTGCTCCTGCCGGGCCGCGACGAGGACAAAGACATGGCCTTGCTCGGCATCCCCGTGCGCGACACAAAGCAACTCGCCCTCCTGCACCGCTACGAGCGCGACCACACCAACCGGTTTTTCGAACTCGCCAAGGAACTGCGCCTGAAACCCCGTGAAGGACCCGCCCTGAGCGCGCCCCTCACGATCACGGAGACCGAAGACGCCCCCGACCCGGAAGCGGCCCCCAAGACCAACGACGATCTTGAGGACGCCGCGAAGGTTGAAACCACCGAGGTCCATCAGGTGACGGATGCGTGCGTGAATGTTTCAGTCGAAGAAGTGAACGCATGCGCGACAGAAGCCGTCCTAATGTCCACCGAACCCAGCGCCGCGGCGGTCGGCCGAGACGAACCTGCCGTCATGTCGCAGGGGTTGGAAGGGTTGGACGGGTCGCGAGGCCCGGCGCGCCCCCTGACCCGCTTCGACAAACGGCGCCTCAGACGCCAGAAGCGCTAACGATCGCACATGCGAGGCACATGTTAGAAAAAAAATGAGGGCGGCGGGGATCGCGGTGCGCGCCCGACCGGGCCCTTCGCCTCCTCTCTCGAACATGGTCCTCAGACTCGGAAAGGCCCGCTCTTTGGCAATTTGGTCGCTCGATTTCGTCGGGTCGGCCCGGGGTGGTCTGCCGCCGACCCGGCGGCGGCGGCGGTGCGCCTCGCGGGCCTCGTCGCTTGCATGTCAGGGGTCGTCCCTCTAGGATGGTCGGAATTCGCGAATCGCCCCTGAGACAAGCGCACGATGAACCCGTCAGCCGATGCCCCCAAACGCGGCCCGTTCAATCACAGGGAACGTCGCATCCTGGGCACGTTGATTGAGAAGCAGAAGACCACGCCTGAAAACTACCCGATGACCGTCTTGGCGATCGCCACGGGTTGCAACCAAAAGTCCAACCGCGACCCCATCACCAACTTCGACCCAGACGATGTCGAAGAGGTCTTGGAGTCGCTGCGTCGTCAGGGCTTGGTCCTGTTGATTCAAGGGGTCGGCCGCGCGCAGAAGTGGCGGCACAACCTTTACGAGGTCCTGGACCTCAAGAACCGTCCGGCGGAAATGGCGATCGTCGCCGAACTCCTTCTCCGCGGCGCCCAGACCGAAGGGGAACTACGCAGTCGGGCCAGTCGGATGGACCCGATCCCCGACTTGCCGACCTTGCAAACGATGCTCGAATTCCTGGCCGAGAAGGGACTCGTCGTCTATCTCACACCGCCCGGCCAGAAGCGCGGGGTCGTGGTCACGCATGGCCTCTACCCGGCCGACGAGTTGGAAAAAGTGCGTCAGGCCCATGCGGTCGGGGCCATCGAGACCGTCGTGAGCACGACCGTGGCGCCTCGTTCGGCGCCTAGCGAAGCGGTGGACGACCTTCGGCGTGAGGTCGCCGACTTGCGCGAGGCCGTGCGCGTCTTGACCGCCGACCTACAAGCCCTCAAAACGTCGCTGGGTGCCTGATTATATGGACGAGCCCGAAGTCCACCACCGTGACGGCCCCCGCTTTGTCTCGCTTCTCGCCGACGACGGCCGCGAGCCCGCCCCTGACCTCATCGAGGCCACCGCGCGGTCGACCTGGGCGGCCGTCTCGGCCCCGTGGCACCCGGCGCTCCTCAAGGCGTCGTCCGCCCTGCCGCGCATCGAGGATGCCTTGTATCCCACGCAGCCGTCGCCGCCCGAGTTCCGCGTCATCGCGGCCGGGGCCGCCAGCAAGGTCCCTTCCGGACACCGCACCCAGGCCGAAGACGCCGGCGTGCCCATGCTGGAAGGAGGGCCCGATCGCGACCGCCTGGTCGCCGAACTCGCCCAGCGCTTGAGCGTCGACACCCGCGCCCCCAACGACGAAACCTTGGCCCTAGTGCGCGACTTCCAGGCCCTCGGCACTGCTGTCTGGTGGCTCCGCGAACTCACCGCCGCGATGGGCCATGTCGATTGCCTCGACCACGACTGCTTCCAACGCGAGGCCTTCGCCGGTGCCGACGCCTGGGCCGCGGGCGACGCCAACGCGGCCGCCAGCCGACTCCGCGCCTCCTTCGAATTGCTCACTCAGGCACGCGAGCGATTGTATCCGACAGACGCTTATATGCTCGATCTTGTTCTTTTGGATGCCTCGAGCGGGCCCGGGGCGTTGCGTTCGTGTTTGGAGGGGCGTGTGCCGTTCACGGTGATCGCCCAGGCGAGTGCTATCAAGGCCCAGGCCGAGGCCGACCCCGATTCGATCGCTCGGTTGCGCGAGGCGATCACCGAAGGATGGGCCGACGTCGCGGGCGGCGCGTACGACGAGTTCGATGAGCCCCTACGTCCCGTGGAATCGGCTCGTTGGCAGTATCGCAAGGGAAGCGCCGTCTATCGCGACCTGCTCGACGGTCGCGACGTCGAGACCTTCGCGCGTCGTCGCCTGGGGATGCATCCCGGACTGCCCGGTCTGGCCCGTCGCTTCGGCATTCGGTACGCGGTTGCGCTCGCTTTCGACTCCGGCACGTTTCCGGTCCAAACGGTCCCCAAGAAGCTCTGGGAAGGGCTCGACGGCACCGCCCTGGAATCGCTCACTCGTCCCCCACTGGCCGCCGACCAATCGTCGTCGGGCTGCCGGCTCGCATGGAAAATGGCCAAGAGCATGCGCGATGATCAAGTCGCCGTGCTACCCCTGGCCCACTGGCCGGACGCCGTTTCCCCCTGGTTTCAAGACCTCAGGCGCGTCGCCGCGTACTCGCCCGTCATCGCGCGTTGGGTCACGCTGGGCGACTTTTTTCACCTCACTGACCGGCCTTGGGAGTCGTTCCGCCCTGGCAGCGACTCTTTCACGACCCCCTACTTGGCCCAGGCCGTCGCCAAGGGAGAGACGCGGCCCATCTCAGCCCGCGCGGAACACGCCAGGCAACGCGCGCTCTGCGACGCACTCTCCTCCGCAATCGCGGTTGCGAGGTCGCTCGGCGCCGCCGCGACGGCCGACGACGCGAGTCTCGATGAGGCCGAAGACCTGTTGGAAACCGGCCGCTTCGCGGAATCGGCGGCCACCCTTGATCGCCTAAAGTCGACCTGGTCGAACGCCGTCGCGACCGCGATCGCCGGCACGGGCCAAGACGGTACACCCGGCTACCTCCTCTTCAACCCGATCGCGGCGCCTCGACGAGCGCCGGTCTTGCTGCCGGAAGGGGCCGCCGCCGACCTGCGTCCAGAGGGCCCTTTGCGTGCGTCTCAGTTGACCGCCGAAGGTGTCTGGGCCCTGGTGGACCTCCCCGCGCTCGGCTTCGCGTGGGTGCCCGCCACGACAGACCCCGCCGCCGCTCCGTTCAAGCCGGGGAGCGTCGTGGCCAAGGGACACTTCCTGCGCAACGAGTCCATTGAAGTTGAGTTCGACCCGACCACTGGCGGACTTCGCGGCGTGAAGTCCCTCGGCGAACCGAGCCCGCGACTGGCCCAACAGCTCGTGCTGTGCGGACTCACGGGACCCGACGCCCAACCCGTGTCGACCCGAATGAAGGCCGACGGCTTCGAGGTCGAATACGGCGGACCGGCCCTTGCGCAAGCGGTCTCGAACGGGGTCATCCTCGACCCGAACGGACGGACCATCGCGAGGTTCTCCCAGCGGGTACAGGTGTGGACGGGAAGGCCCATCTTCGACCTGGAAATCGAACTCCGCGACCTGGCGCCCGAGCTCACGGTGAGTCTCTCGGGCCAACCTCCCTGGACCAGCTACCTGGCGTCGCGTTGGGCCTGGGCCGACCCGCAAGCCACCTTGCGCCGATCCAGCTGGCTGGCCATCGAGGCGACCGCCGCCGAGCGTCCCGAAACGGCCGAGGTGCTTGATATATCCACACGAAAACAAAGAACGGCGTTGTTATTTGGGGGACTCGCGCACCATCAGCGGCAGGGAGGCCGGATGATGGACACGCTCTTGTTGGCGGGTCGCGAATCGGTCAGGACGTTCCGTTTCTCGGTGGCCTTGGACCTCGAGTTCCCCTGGCAGGCGTTTCAGGACCAGCTCGCTCCCGTGCTGTTGGCCCCGGTAAAGACCGGCCCGCCACGCGCTGGGACCGCCGGCTGGCTCTTCCTTCTGGAGAGCAAGGCGGTCGCCCTGACGCGCCTTGAGTTCACCGAGGAGACCGGCGACGGTCGCGGCCGAGGCGTGGTCGCCCATGTGCGTGAGTGCGACGGGCGCTCGGTCCGGACGCGTCTGCGTTGCTTCCGGGACCCCACCTGGGCCCGCCAGATCGACGAGCACGGCGAGGCCGTCGTGGACCTCAACTGCGACGGCGACGCTGTCCAAATTGACCTGACCCCTTATGAAATGATGCGTGTTGAGATCACGTTGGCATGAGCACGATGTTCGCCCACGACTTGCGTAGGTATGGGCCCCACGCGACGACGCGGGTCTCGCCCCAAGAGGCCCGCGCCTATTGCGACCGCCTGACCGCCACGCATTACGAGAACTTCAGCGTCGTCACTTGGATGACGCCTCGGGCCTTGAGGCCGGCCTTCCGCGCCGTTTACAGCTTCTGTCGTTGGTCCGACGACCTGGGCGACGAGGTGGGCGACCGCGCCCAGTCTCGAGAGCTGCTCGCGTGGTGGCGCGAGGAACTTAAGGCGATGTATCGGGGGGAGGCCCGGCACCCCGTGATGATCGCCCTGGCCGACGTGGTCCAAGAGTACGAGGTGCCCATCGCCCCGTTCGAGGCCCTGATCTCCGCCTTCGAGCAAGATCAAGAAATTACAGAATACGAAACTTACGAGCAACTTTTAGATTATTGCACGCGTTCGGCCAATCCGGTCGGGCATTTGGTCCTCTATCTGGGTCGTTGCCACACGCCCCACACGGCTGAGCTGTCGGACCGGACCTGCACCGCCTTGCAGCTCGCGAACTTCTGGCAGGACGTGGCGCGGGACCTGGACATCGGCCGGATTTACCTCCCACGCGAGGACCGTGAGAGCTTCGGCGTGACCGAGGCCGACCTGCGGGCCCTCAAGTTCTCGCCCGCCTTCGCCGACCTGCTGGCGTTCCAGGTCAACCGCACGCGTGACCTCTTTCATCGGGGTTGGCCACTCGTCGCCAAGATGCCGCTCCACCTGGCGATCGACGTGGACCTCTTCACGCGGGGCGGCCTGGCGATCCTCGACCGGATCGTGGCGCGCGGTTACGATGTCCTCTCGTCCCGGCCCACGGTGGGCAAGGTCGCCAAGGTCGGACTTCTGGCGCGTGCCCTCATTTCCAGGATGGGGGCCTTGCCCATAGCCCCCGGTGTCGTCCCCCTGGGCGGAAAGCCCTGACGCGATGGACCGTCCCCTCGCCGACAGCTACGCCTTCTGCCGCGACATCGCCCGGCGCGAGGCCCGCAACTTCTACTACAGCTTCCTCCTTTTGCCCCCCGAAAGGCGCATGGCCATGTGTGCGCTTTACGCATTCATGCGCCATACCGACGATCTGGCCGACGAACCCGCCCTCGTGGAAGACAAACGCAACGCCCTGGGCTCGTGGCGCCAAGAACTGCGGCAAGCCCTCTCGGGCGGCCCGACACACTGGCCGGGCCTGCCGGCACTGGCCGACATCGTGAAGCGCCACGGCCTGCCCGAGAAACACTTGATCGAAGTGATCGACGGCGTGGCGATGGACCTGGAACCACGACCTTACATCACATTCGACGAACTCTATCACTATTGCTATCATGTCGCTTCAGCCGTTGGCTTGTGTTGTCTTCATATCTGGGGTTTCCGCTCCGAGAATGGCCGTGCCGAGAAGCTCGCCGAGTCGTGTGGTGTGGCCTTGCAACTTACGAACATTCTGCGCGACGTTCGGGAAGATGCCGAGGCGGGCCGGGTCTATTTGCCTCGGGAAGACTTGGAACGCTTCGGCGTGGGCTTGGAGGAGCTGACCTCCGCCAGGCCGAGCGCGGCGATGAGGGACCTTCTCCGATTTGAAGGGGCCCGAGCCTACGCATATTACGGGGAAGCGAAGGCCCTGGGACGTTACGTGGCACCTGTCGGCCGGCCGATGCTCCGGGCGATCGTCGGGACTTATCGGGCCCTTCTCGACGAGATCGCTCGCCGCGAATACGACGTCCTCAATGGGCGTGTGGCCCTGCCCGCCTGGCGCAAAGCGTCCATCACCCTGAAGGCCCTTGTGGCCGGTTGACCGAGGGGGACGATCGTGGCCTCGAGTGAAATGACCAAGGTGAACCAGGCGCCCCGGGTCCCACCGCCGCCGCGCGTCGTGATCGTTGGGGGAGGTCTCGCGGGCCTCGCCGCCGCGGTCGCCCTCGCCGACAGGGACTTGCACATCACCCTGCTCGAAGGTCGGCCGCGACTCGGCGGGCGCGCCGCTTCTTTCGCCGACCCGGCAACGAATGAACTTATCGACAATTGCCAGCATGTTTCGATGTCATGTTGCACGAACCTCGCCGATTTCTGCCGACGCGCCGGCGTCCGCGACCTCTTCCGGGTCGTCCCCGAGGTCCTCTTCTTAAGTCCCGAGGGCCGGGAGAGCCGCCTCCGAGCGGATTCCCTGCCCGCTCCTTTTCATCTCACCAGCAGCTTCTTGACCGCGAACTACCTGACACCAGTGGAGCGCCTGCGGGTCGGCTGGGGCATGGCCTGCCTGCGTTTCGGCCGAGCGCGGAAGGGGGAGCCATTCGGGGCTTGGCTTCGGCGACATGGTCAGACCGTGCGCGTCATCGATCGCTTCTGGGCGACCGTGCTCGTCTCGGCCATCAATGAGCAGCTCGATCGGATGGACTTCGACCACGCCCGCCAGGTCTTCATCGAGGGCTTCTTGCGCGACAAGACCGGCCATCGGATGGAGTTGCCGTTGGCCCCCTTGGGCGACCTTTACGGTGTCAGGCTGGAGCGGTATCTCGCGAGCAAGGGGGTCGACGTGCGGCTCAAGACGGGCGTGCGCGTGCTCGACGTGGATGATGAAGGGGCGATCCGAGGCGTGACTTTGCGCGATGGACAGACCGTGCCGGCCGACATCGTCGTCCTGGCCGTGCCGTTCGACCGCGTGACCGACATGGTCCCCGCGACCGCGAGAGCGCGGCTCCCACGGCTCGATGCGCTTCAGACAATCGAGACATCTCCCATCACGGGCATCCATCTCTGGTTCGATCGCGAAGTGTGCCCCTATGAGCATGTGGCCATCTTAGGCCGAACGGTCCAATGGGTGTTTAATCACACGGCCCTGCAAGGGCGCCGGTCTCCCGAGGGCGGCGGCCAGTATTTGCAGCTTGTCGTGAGCGCTTCGCATGACCTTGCCGCGCGAAGCAATCAAGATGTGCTCGCGATCGCGCTGGCCGATTTGCGGGCCCTTTGGTCCGAGGCGAGTACCGCGCGGCTGGTCCACTCGCGCGTCGTGACCGAGCACGCAGCCACCTTCTCGGCACGACCCGGGATCGACGCCGTTCGCCCCCCCCAGCGCACGGGGATCGACGGCCTTTTCTTCGCCGGGGATTGGACCGACACCGGTTGGCCGGCGACGATGGAAGGGGCGGTACGTTCCGGCTACCTCGCGGCCGAACAGGTGACGATCGACCTCGGCCGGCCCGCCCGCCTTCTCGTCCCCGACCTGCCCGGGACATGGTTGACGCGCCTTCTGCTGGGGAAACGGCCGGCGCGGAAGCGACCTCCGGGCCGTCAGGCCGTGGCGCCCATGGCCCTCGACTCAAGGACTGGACGAGTCGGCGTCTCCTGACTTCCCGTCATGTGGGGCCGGTCGATGATCTCGTCGAAGCGTTTGCTGGTTCGCCAAATAAGCAAGACGGCGGCGCCGGCTTGAATCAAGGGACCCAGGGTCTGAGTGAGATACCATTCCATCTCCGTGCCTGCCGCGATCTGAATGCTGTAGTCGTCGCTGAGCCAACCAAAGAGTCCCCAGATGTCGTGATACGAAAAGAGCGATGATGCGAGGAGATAGGGCGAGACGCCGAGCAGCACAAGCGGGCTATCGGGCATGTAGAGGACCATGCAGAGCAAATACCCGCCGTTGAGGAAGACGAGGGTCGCGATCGTGAAGGCCAGGGCGCGGGCCGTCGTGCGGGCCTGCAACGAGACCGTCACGCCTAGGGCCGCGATGAAGACGAGGAAACAGGCGAGGCTGACTAGGCCTGCGATCAGTCCGTAAGGATGCAGGGTGCCCGTGGCCACGCCCATCATCCAGAGGACCATCAAGGTCGCCAAAAGGATGCGCGTGGACTCGATGGAACCGATCACTTTGGCCAAGACCATTTCGCCGCCGGTGAGGGTAGAAGCGGTCAGGCTCGTCCAGGTGTCTTGTTCGCGTTCCGACGTGAACGAACTCGCGGCCGAGACCGCCACGCCGATCGCGATCACGGGGTAAAGCGCCCCGGAGACGCCCTGGATGAAGTTGTGAAACTGAGAACGGGGACACATCCACCAAGTGAAGATGCCAAGGTCGTTGGCCATCAGGTCGTCCCACGCCTCGACGCCGAGGCGGACTGTCCAGTAGCCCACGCCCGCGAAAATGAGCAGGCCCACGAGACCGACGATCGCCCGCGTCCGACCGCGCAGGCGGGAGACGAACCGCTCTTTCCAGAGCATCGGGTCCTCGTCGTCGCAAGCCGGGCGCGGGAAGAGCCGCCAGGTCTTCCAGGGGCGCGTGAGGACGCGCAAGAGTCGCGATCGCGCCCCTTCGTTCTTGAAGCCGGGACGAAGACCCAAAACGGCCCAGATCGTGGTCACCAAAAAGAGGCCCACATGAACGGCGATCATGAGCAGGACCGTCTCCTCAAAAGTGAACTTGGTCGAGTTCGCGGTCGCCACATAGAAGGGGTCGGTCAGGAAGAGGAATTCGACCACCGGCTCGATCACCGAGTAAACGACCGGCCACTCGGATCGGAACGTACTCAGCAGAAGAGGGGCGAGGAGCCAGAAACCCACCAGGACGAAAACGAGCAGGATCGCGTCGCGAGGCCGTTTCGAGCCGACGGAAATCAGGATCGATAGGCCGGCGAGGGCCAGGATGGTCGAGAGCGTGCCCGCGTAGCTCCAGGCGACCAGGTCGAACGCGACGCCACCGAAAAGGCCCAGAATGCTGAGGATCGGCACGCCGGTCGTCACGAAGACGGCCAGCACGATGAGCCTCGCGCCGAGCTTTCCCAAGACGATTTCCGCCCCTGAAAGCCGGCTGGCGAGGAGGTAATGGAGCGTCTTCCGCTGGCGTTCATCGGCGATCGCCCCCGCCACGAGCGCGGGTGTGAGGACCATCACCGCGACCCCTTGGCAAAAGACGAACGTGTAGAAGATGGTTCGTCCGAACGTCGCCATCTCGCGGATCGAGACCTCGGGCGAGCGGAGAAGGCCCTCGTTGAACCTGGAGAAATAGGCCTGACTGACGATCCCCAGCAGAAAGAGTCCGTAAAGCGACCGGCCAAGGTAGTTCCGCAGGCGTCTGGCCGACGTGAGCAACTCGACATGGAAGACGGGACCAGGCAACATCGGCTCGACCCTCGTGTTCGGCTTGGGGCCTTGGATCGCTCGCGACCGTCAGTCACCCTTGTCCTGCTTCTCAAGACCAGTCGGCCGGATCGTCAACCAGGACTTGCCGGGGGCGACGTTTTCGGCCGTCTCGATGGCCCATTGCCAGTCAACCGGTGAGACCTTGCCCAGGAGCGTGACCGGACGTGGGTGGAGCAAGGCCAGGGCTTGAGGCATTCCCAGGATGCGTTCGATGTTGAGGAATGCGGGCCCGTCGCGGACGGTCGCGGGCGGGTCGATCAACTCGACGGTCGCGATGCCCGGCTCGAAAGCGGCCGCCCACAAGGCCACGGTCGCCATCTCGCCGCGACCCACGAGGGTGATCTTGGTGTATTCCATTCCAGGCTGGGCCCGAAGGGTCCGGCAGGCGAAGATCACGTCCCAAACGCGCTGGCCGTCGAGCGTCTCGCCCAGGAGATAGAAACGGCGGCGGACCTGTAGGTCACGGGCGGCCGGCCATGCCGTGGTCCCCACGCCCCGCGGTCGAATGATGAGCGTTGGCTCGGCCTTTTCGCCCTTGGCCTCGAAGGGCCCGGGCCTCTGGACCTCCATCCGGACCTTCGCCGGCACTCGGTCCATGCCAACGGGGAAGACGACGACCACCTCGACCCCCGGCTCGCTCGCGATGCTCGCTTCCAACTCGCCGTTCGGGCCACGTCGGTGCTCGATCTCCGGCTTCTCGGTCTTCGGGGGCCAACCGCCGAAGACCTTCTCTTGGATTTCCGAGAGCCATGCGGTCCGCATGCGCGACCAATCGTCAGCGGTCTTGGGTGGCTCGGGGGCCTTCGCCGGGGCGACGAACGTCTCGTGGATCGTCGCGTTCTTGCTGGAAGCGAGGTCCTCGGTCGGCGGCAAGACCCGCAAGGACTCGACCGGTAGCTTGCGGTCGGGCTCGCTGATGATCGCGTCGTCCTTCTGCTTCAGCCATTTCTCGAAGAAGGCGAAGGAGGGATGACGCAACTCGACGGTATCGGCGTGGCCTCCCGAGCCGATTTGGAGGCCGAGTCGGTCCGACGCACCGTACCAGCTGTAAACCCTCTGAAGGGCCTGGTGAATGTGTCGAACGCCGTCCTCGGGAAAGATCGGGTCGCGGTCGGTGTTCTGCACGAGCATCGGCTTGGGGGCGCAGAGGGCGGCCAGGGTGTCGTAGTCCCAACGGTACGTGTTCACGAAGTACATACAATCGCAATGACCCTGCACGCATCCGTCGATGACGTGATTGCGCAAGTCAGTGATGCCGGCGACGGGGACGACCGCCGCGACGCGGTCATCGAGCGCGCCCAGCCACCAGCTTGTGGCCCCGCCCCCCGAGCGGCCGGTCACGCCAATTCGGCTCGGGTCCACGTCGCGCCGCGAGACGAGATAGTCGATGCCGCGGATGCCGTTCCAGGTCTCGATCCCCGCCGGTGTATAACCGCGCGACCACCACCACAACATGCCGTCGCGATAGGTCCCGTGATGGAGGCCAGGCACCTCGCCGAGTTGCAGCGTATCGACGATCAAACAGACATAGCCGTTCGCGGCGTACCACGCGGCATGGTGATTGTAGTGGGCCTTGTTGCCGAAGATGACCCCGTTCTTCTTCTCCTCACCGTGCCCGCAAACGTAGAGGATCGCGGGGAGTCTTCCGGTTACGGACTTGGGTCGAAAGAGGTTTGCGGTGACATGGAGACCCGGAGACGACTCGTAATGCAGTTTCTCGACGATGAAGTCGGACCTCTCGATGGTCGCGGTGATGGTCGGGTTGAGGGCCGAACGTGGGGGCATCGGATCGAGGCCCATCATCTCGCGCAGCCGTCGCTGAAGCTCGGGACGCTCCGCCTTCCAACGCTCCGCTGTGTTGATGGACGCTAGCGGGTTGGGGCCTTTCTCAACCTGTGCGACCTTTGCCGCGAAGTAGTCGGCGAGAGGCGCCTGACCACTTGCCACGCTCGTCAGCAGCAGGAAACCGCCCAACAAGAAGATTACGCGCGGGCCCTTCATGAAGTCCTCCGGTATCTCAACTGTTGGCCGGCAAGTCGCGGCCCTGAAAGAACAGGTAGGCGATGATGATGCCCGCGGCGCAAACGCCGCACAAGGCCCCGACGTTCGGTCCGAACTGCTCGGCCTTCACGGCAGCCTCGACGGGGGCGTAACCGCGAAAGACCGTCAGCCATTCCAGCCATCCCCATCGTTCTTTGAACTCGTCGGCGGTCGCCACCGAATAGCCGACCAAGCCCGCGATCGTGATCGCCGAACCGAGGAGCGAGGCGCGCCAGCGCACCACGTCGAAGGAGGAGAAGAGGAGTGTGTAGCCGAAAACACTGGCCCCCAGGGCGAAGATGTTCACGCAGGGCCGTAATACGCCGAGGGCGCTGGGCATCTCCTCGATGCCGTAGAAACGATTGGCGAGCAGGTTGCTTAACCAGAGGACGAGCATCATGAACGTGAGGCCCAGGAGCGACGAGACGACCTGGGCCATGAGGTAGGTCCAGCGCGACATCGGCCGAGACATCGCCAGGTCGAGCGTTCCGCGCTCCAACTCTCCGGAGACGGCCGCGGAGCCCCGCGCGATGGCCCAACTGAGCACGAGAAGGGGCACGACCGGGAAGTTCCAGCGAGCGATCTCCAAGGCCAGGACCGAATTGTCAAACGAAGGCCCGCCCATGAAACGCATCATGCCGCGCGCCATCATCCGATTGGCCTGGTCTTCCTGGACCCATGCGAGATAGCGCATCGTCTGATAGACGCCCAACCAACCGAGTCCGCCCATCGCCAGCGAGACGAGGCCCAGGAACCAGCGCGTCTCCATCATCTGCTTGCGGACCAAGGCCATGAAGGCGGTCATTTGCCGGCGAACTCCTGATGGATCAGCGCGGGGCCTTGAGCATTCTCATCCGGTTTGGCAGGGTCGGCGAAGGTATCGTCGTCCACGTCCGGGCCGTGAAAGCGATCGTAAAGCGTGCGAAGGTCCTCGGTGCCGATCGCGAGGTCCAGGACAGGCAAAGTCCCCAAATGGGACAGCAAGGGGGCCGCGGCCCCGCGATGTTCCAGCAAGAGCACGTTTCCCTCGCGTCGGTCGCGAATGATCACGTCCAACTGTGGGGGGAAGTCGATCGGCGGTGCCCCTTCGAACCGGACGAGCACCATGCGCAAGTTCCGACGAAGATGCATGTCCTCCAGGTGCATGAGGCGTCCCTTACGCATGATACCCACGCGGTCGGAGACCGCTTCGACCTCCGAAAGCACGTGACCGGAGAAAATCACGGTCTGACCGTGTCCCTTGGCCTGTTGTACCAGTTCCAAAACCTGGTGGCGGGCAGACGGGTCGAGCGCGGACGTCGGCTCGTCCAAGATCAGGACCTCCACGGGGTCGGCGAAGGCTTGGGCCAGGGCGAGCTTCTGCTTCATGCCCGTCGAGTAGGTGCGGACCTTCCGCTTCAGGTCGAGCCCGAGCATCCTCTCGGCGATCGCGACCGACCGCTCGAACGAGCCGCCCCCGCGGAGGCTGTCCAGGAACTCCAACATGGAGAAACCGCTCATATAGCCATACAGACGAAGTTCACCGGGCAAGTAAGAGACGACTCGGCGAACCGCCAGGCCGTCGCGCCAGCAGTCGTGTCCGGCCACGTTGGCCCGGCCGGCGGTGGGTCGCAACATGCCGATCAGGCAGCGGATCGTCGTCGTCTTGCCCGAGCCGTTGGGGCCGAGGAAACCGAAGACCTCCCCTTTCGAGATGCTCACGGTCAGGTCGCTGAGGGCGGCGACTCGGCCGTAGTGTTTGGACAGGCCGAACGTCTCGATCATCGCGTCACGTGTCTCCCGGTGCGGCATGTTCGATTCAAGTAATGTAGCGGCCCGGCCAGTCGGCGGCGAGACTCCGGTGTGCGGCGCGGCCGGGAAGGCGTTATCATCTCTCTTCTTTTCCATGACTCTCCGTGGGAAGCCCGACATGCCCGCGACCCTCTTCGATAAGGTCTGGGACCGACACGTCGTCACTGGGGACGACCAGACAGCACTTCTGTACATCGACCGCCATCTTGTCCACGAAGTGACCAGCCCCCAGGCTTTCGAGGGCCTGCGCTTGGCCGGCCGGAAGGTCCGACGGCCGGACCTCACGTTCGCGACGCCCGACCATAACGTCCCCACCGACAATCAACTCGACATCCGCGAGCCGATGTCGCGGCGGCAAGTGGAGACGCTCCGCTCCAACTGCCGAGAATTCGGCCTGACGCTTTACGATGTGGGCAGCGGCCGGCAGGGGATCGTCCACGTGATCGGACCCGAGTTGGGAATCACGCTGCCGGGCCTGACGATCGTTTGCGGCGACAGCCACACGAGCACGCACGGGGCCTTTGGGGCCCTCGCCTTCGGCATCGGCACGAGCGAGGTCGAGCACGTCCTGGCCACGCAGACCCTCATGCAAGGCGCTCGTCCGAAGTCGCTGGGGATCGAGGTCATGGGCCGACTGCCGGAAGGTTTGGGGCCGAAGGACATCATTCTGGCGATCATCCGTCGGATCGGCACAGGTGGAGGCACCGGTTGCGTGATCGAGTATCACGGGTCGGCCATCAGCTCCCTCTCCATGGAAGGCCGGATGACCATTTGCAACATGTCGATCGAAGGGGGAGCACGAGCTGGCCTGATCGCCCCCGACGAGACCACGTTCGAGTACATCGCCACTGGGGAACGTCCGTTCGCCCCGCGCGGCCAGGCCCTGGAAGCGGCCATCGCCGATTGGAAGACGCTGCGGACGGAGGACTCGAGCCAGTTCGACGAGCGCGTTTCCATCGACGCTTCGCGCCTGGTCCCGCAGGTCACTTGGGGCACGAACCCGGGGATGACTGTGGACGTGACCGCCCGGGTCCCCGAGCCCGATGACGTGCCCTTCGCCTCGAAGGAGGACGCGCGCCGGGCCCTCGACTACATGGGCCTTCAGCCGGGCACGCCGATCATGGACATTCCCGTGGACGTCGTTTTCATCGGCTCATGCACGAACGGAAGGATCGAAGACCTCCGGGTCGCGGCGCGTGTCTTCGCGGGGCGAAAGGTGGCCCCGGGCGTGCGGGCCCTCGTCGTGCCCGGCAGCGAGGCCGTTCGCGCTCAGGCCCATGCTGAGGGACTCGATCGCGTCTTCGAAGCGGCCGGGGCCGAGTGGCGGCTCTCTGGATGCAGCATGTGTTTGGCGATGAACCCGGACAAACTCACGCCCGGCCAGCGTGCCGCCAGCACGAGCAATCGGAACTTTGAAGGGCGGCAAGGACCAGGGGGACGCACCCACCTGGTTAGTCCGGCAATGGCCGCCGCCGCCGCCGTGACCGGCCGCTTCGCCGACGTCCGCCAACTTCTCGACCAAGAGGCCTAAGCCATGAAAGCGTTCACCAAGGAGCGAGGCACGCTCGCGCTGCTGGATTGGTCCGACGTCAACACCGACGTCATCATTCCCGCGCGTTATCTCAAACGGATCGAAAGGACCGGCTACGGTCCCTTGCTCTTCGCGGACAAGCGTTACGTCGCGGGCGGTGCCCCCCCCGTGGACGACCCCGTGAAGGGCGGCGCTCTCGATACCGCGTTTCCCTTAAACCAGCCGAAGTATGAGAAGGCATCGATCCTAGTCGTGGGCAAGAACTTCGGTTGCGGGTCGAGCCGCGAACATGCCGTTTGGGCCGTGGAGCAAGCGGGCTTTCGCGTCATGATCGCGCCCGGCAAGAACGAGGGCTTCGCCGACATCTTCGAGGGCAACGCTCTGAACAACGGCCTGCTTGTGGTCGAACTGTCTGATGACGACTGGTCAAAGGTAGCGCAAGCGGCCCGGGCGGACGCGCCGATCGAGGCCGACGTGGACCTGGGAACGAACGTCTTGAAGGTCTTCGCGGCCGACGGCGCCTTCAGCGTCCGATTCGACCTCGCGGAAGGGCCGCGACAAAAGTTGCTGAAGGGGCTGGACGCGATCGGCGAGACCCTTCAGCACGCCATGGCGATTTCGCGGTACGAACAGGGCGCTCCCCCGTGGGCGGCCCGCCCAGGAGTGAGCGTCTGAAGGAATTGAGGCGGTCGGACCCTCATTAGGGCGCGACCCGAAAGGACGTGGGAACGAGCTCCCTTACGGCCGAGATGATGCGGTCTTCGACACCGGGTGCGAGGCGGGTCGGATGCGCGTAATAGACCATCGCGCCGGCTGCCTCGTAGCCCCCTTCACGCAGCACGCGCTCCGAAGGCACGTAGCAAGGGGCGTCGTTGGCGTAGGCGACCACCCATATGCGCCTCGCGTCGAGTTCGCCCTTCAGCCGCGTCGCGTAGTCCACGACGACCTCTCCCGCCAGGAAGACCATCACCAAGTCCTCGCCGAATCGCCAGGTCTGGACCTGGTAACGAAGACTGGGGGAGAGGGCGCCGGATTGGTCGAGGCGTTCAATCATCTTTGACGCGTTGTGGCCGGGGGCGCCCCCGGCCACCTTCAGTTTCTCGAGTTGGTCGCGAGTGGGGAGCGTGTCAAACGGGAGTTCAATCGTTCGTGATCGACCGTCGGGCGCGACGCGAAGCGGCTGTAGGGGGCCTTCCCGTACGATGCGAGCGGCCTCCTTCGCCAAGGAGGCACCGTGCTCTTTGGCCTTATCGAGGCTGGTCCGGCCGATCGGGTTGGCGTCGGCCCCGCAACCGATGATCGTGAGGGCGATGGCGCTGGGGAATTCCTTCTCGATCGCTTCTTGTGCGTAGCCGGCCCAGTCTCCACTGATGACATTTTCTTTCGGGTCGAGGGTGGTGCAGTGGCAGGCGTAGCCAACGACGATGGCCCGCGGCGTGTCGGAGTCGTCTTTGGCGATGAGGACGGGGACGGAATGATCGACGGGCCCGGTCCCGTTTTCACCGAAGGCGACCGTGCCGTCAGGGCGAATGACGCGCCGGTTGATTGCGAACTCGCATCGCCCCTGGCCCCACGCGAGCGAAGCTGCACGACGATCGGCCAGGGCCGCGAGGGCGACCTTCTCAAGCTTGTCGGTCAATTCCTGGGTGTAGCGGTCGATGGCCGCTTGTTCGTTGGCCGGAAGGTCTCGCCCAAAGATATGGGGGGCGACGCCCTTCAAACAGGGTGCGCTGTGGGTGTGCGAGGCCGTGATCGCCAGGTGTTCGCGTTTCATGCCGACGCGAGCCAATCGAACGCCGATCTCGGTCCCGATCGCGTTGGTTACGCCGAGGTTGTCCAGACTGATGAGGACGCTCGCGCCTTCGGCATCGGTCCCAATGGCCAGGGCCTTGGCGAAAAGGCGCTGCTGGACCCCGACGGCCGGCCCTTGACGCGAGTTGTAACCGTGGAGGCGAACCGGGTAATCGGGGGTGATGTCCACCTTGGCGACACCGACCGCGATGGTCGGCCCGTCGAGACCACCCAGGCAAGCCGCGAGACAAGCGGCCCAAACGCTCGACATGGTCGATTGCTCCCCGCTCATGCAAACGAGGGGCGGGCCCATGAGGTCATGGTCCCGCCCCTCTTCGCTCAGTTTTCTTGGTTGTCAGGGGATTAGCTTGTTGACGATTTCGGCCAGTTCGCGGCCGTTGGAGGTCAGGTCATAAACATTGGTCTTGCCCTGCCGCGAGGGCTCGATGAGGCGGCCGTGGCGCAGGAGCGCGAGGTGGTGGCTGAGGGCGGGCTGACTAATGCCCCCCAGCTCGTCGCGCAACTGCGTGACATTGAGGGGCGCGTCGGCCAGGGCCATGAGGACCCGGAGACGCGTGGGGTCGGAGACCTGCTTGAGGCGCTCCGCGGCCCGGTTCAAGTCGCCCGGCTTGTGGGCGAGCTTCGAAACGACCTTCTTGGGGGAGGCCTTCTTGGCCTTGGGCTTCGCTCCGCCGTCGTTGCTTGAATCATCCATCGCCATCGAGGTGTCCTTTACGTTTGAGGCGGGATTGGGACCACGAAATCCGACCATGAGCCAGCGTTCATCATGCTGACAGGAAAAAAACCTGTTGTCAACTCATTGAAGGAAATATCTGATACTCTCCATCAACGTCACGGGGTCGATGCGTTCGGAAGGTCTTCAGTAAGACCAGGGTTCGCAATTGTGACGACCGACCCGGAAAAGGTGACTTTGATGGGTGCGGGCACCGCCCTTCATGGCCCGGCCGCGACGCGAGGTCTACCCGTTGCGGCAAACGCTTTTCCCCATCTCAACCCGACTGCGAGCGGTCCCGCGCGGGCGGGGCGAACGCGAAAACCTGGCGAATGCGGTTTGTGGACCCTTGTCATGAGGCATTTCCCTGGCGATAGTGTTCGGTGTCTGTCGGCCGCGGGCCTCATCGGCCCCCCCACGCCGACGGCGTCCTTCCTCGCAGGCATCCAGGGAGTGACAATCCGATGCCCGATCAAGAACCCCAGAACAGGGGCCACAACCGGCGCGACTTCTTGCGCGGTTCAGGCCTTGCCGCCGCGGGCGCCGTCCTGGGCGGACAGGCGACCGCCGCATACGAAGAGGCCAAGGCCGATCTGATCGCGGAGCAGGGGGCCAAGGTCGTCTCCGGCGAAGTTGAGATCACGCTGAAGATCAACGGCGAAAACAAGGCCGTGAAGGTCGAGCCGCGCTGCACGCTCCTCGACACCCTACGCGACCGTCTGGAAATCACGGGTCCGAAGCGGGTCTGCGACCGCGCGAGCTGCGGCGCCTGCACCGTGATCATCGACGGCGAGGCCGTCTACTCCTGTACGACGCTGGCGATCACCTGCCAGGGCAAGACAATCGAGACCGTGGAAGGGTTCGACACCGGTCCCAAGGGCGTGCCCCACGCATTCCACCAGCACGACGGTCTGATGTGCGGCTATTGCACGCCCGGCTTCGTGACCGCTTGCAAGAACTTCCTGGACAAGAACAAGGGCAAAGAGGTGACCTTGGAGGACGTCAAGAAGGGGCTCGACGGCAACATCTGCCGTTGCGGCACCTACATCGGCGTCTTCGAGGCGGCCCTCGCCGCGGCCAAGGCCATGAAATAAGGCCCCCTCATCACAAGGAGCACGCACATGGCAGGCTGGCCCGAAAACCCCAGACTCATCAGCACGAGCATTCCCCGCGTGGACGGCCTGGCGAAGGCGTCGGGCCGCGCGAAGTACCCGTCCGACGAGCGCCCCAAGGGAATGCTCTATGGCGTGATGCTCTACAGCCCCCACGCGCACGCCAAGATCAAGGCGATTGACGTCGAACCGGCCAAGAAGATGCCTGGCGTGAAGGCCGTGAAGGTCCTGATGAACGCCGGCGCGACCCTCCGTTACCATGGTGAGGACATCGCCGCTGTCGCGGCCGAGACCGAAGAGCAGGCTCGCGACGCCGTCCGCGCGATCAAGATCGAGTACGAGGTCCTGCCCCACTGCGTTACCGAAGAGCAGGCGCTTGCTGAAGGGGCGCCTGAGATCGTCACCGGCGGGGGCATCGCCAACAATCGGCGCGCTGCGCGAGGCCAGACCAAGGGCGACCCCGAAGCGGCCATCGCCAAGGCCGATGCCGTGATCGAGGGCATCTATTCCGTTCCGGTCATCAACCACGTTTGTTTGGAGCCGCACGGCCTCTGTGCTTCCGTGGGTGACGGGAAGGCCGTCGCCTGGGCGAGCACCCAGAGCGTGATGGCCACGGCCAACGAACTGGCAAGCGCAGTGAATCTGGCCTTCAGCGAAGTGACCGTCCTGACCGAGGTGATGGGCGGCGGCTTCGGCTCGAAATTCGGCGCCGAGCTTTGGGGCAAGACGGCGGCCCAACTGTCCAAGGAGACGGGCCGTCCCGTGGCGATCTTTCTGGATCGCGCCCAAGAACAGCTCGCGGGCGGCAATCGCCCCAGCGCGACGGGCAAGATCAAGATGGCCGGCATGAAGGACGGTTCGATCACGGCGGTCGTTGGCGAGTGCTACGGCACCGGCGGCATCACGTCCGGTTTCGACGTCATCATCCCATACATCTACAGCGGCGTCCCCAACACGTCGAACACCAACACGTCCGTTTTCGTCAACGCGGCCAATCAACGCGCCTGGCGGGCCCCGCGACATCCCCAAAGCTGCGCCTTGACTGAGTCGGCACTGGACGACCTGGCCGACAAGCTGGGCGTCAATCCGTTCGACATTCGGATGAAGAACCTTCCCGGGGGCAACCTCCAGGAAGTCTACGCCGAAGAGATGAAGATTGGTGCCAAGTTGATCGGTTGGGACCGCTGGAAACCCCGCTCTCAAGCGGCGGCCGTGCGCGGTCCAATCGTCACCGGCATGGGAATGGCACTGCATACGTGGGGCGGCGGCGGCTCCCCGGGCAATCAGGTCACTTGCGTGATCAATCCGGACGGCTCGGTCGAGGTCCGCAGCGCCACGCAGGACATCGGCACCGGCGCCAGGACCGTGCTGGCGATCATCGCGGCGGAAATCCTCGGTCTGGAAGTGGCCGACATCAGTTCCAGGATCGGCAACAGCACGTACCCGCGGGGCCAGGGATCGGGCGGCTCCACGACCACACCCTCCATGGCACCCCCCGCTTTCGACGCCGTTTCCAAGGCCCGCGATGAGCTTTTCAAGCGGGTCGCCGGCGCCTTTGACGCTCAGCCGGGGGACCTCTCCCTGGCGAAGGGACAATTGCTCGTCAAGGGCGAGGCCAAGGCGTCGTGGAAAGACGCTTGCCGCAAGCTCGGCACCATGCCTGTTTCCGTCACTCCCGAGGGACGCGACGGCAACGCGATGCGTGAACTCACGTCCACGGGCGTTGGCGGTTGCCAGTTCGCCGAGGTCCAGGTCGATCGCGAGACCGGCGTCGTCAAGGTCAAGAAGCTCGTCGCCGTGCAAGACTCGGGCCTGATCCTCGACATGCTCACCTGGAAGAGCCAGGTCTATGGCGGCGTCATCATGGGGATCAACGGCGCCTTGTTCGAGGAGCGCGTCATGGACCCTGTCTCGGGCCGGTGCCTCAACGCCGACATGGAGCTCTATAAGCTCGCCGGGGCGACCGACATTCCCGAGATCATCATCGAGCCGTACCACACCGAGGCGATGCGAAAGCGCGGCGTGATCGGCATCGGCGAGCCGCCCACGATCAGCACGATGGCCGCGATCGGCAACGCCGTGGCCAACGCCGTGGGTGTGCGCGTGCCTCATTTCCCCATGTCCCCCATGAACGTCCTGTCGGCCCTCATGGCCAAGGCCTAACAAGAAAGGAGCGTCGAGCACATGAAAGCGTTCGAATTCGCCGGCCCGACCACTCCCGAGCTGGCCGTTCAGGCCCTGGCCGGAAAAGCGGGCGCCGAGGCCCTCGGCGGTGGGACCGACCTTGTCAACCGGATGAAGGACTACGTTTCCAGCCCCTCGCGAATCGTCTATCTCAAGGACATCGCCGGCTTTCGGCACACCGACGCCACTCCCACGGGGCTGACGATCGGTGCGGGCATCACCCTGGCCAATCTGCTGGCCGACCCCGTGGTGGCCAAGGACTATCCAGGGCTCCGACAAGCGGCCCTCGAAGTCGGCACGCCGCAAATCCGGGCGATGGCAACCGTAGGCGGCAACCTCCTTCAGCGTCCCCGCTGTTGGTACTACCGCTCTGGCTTCGGCCTCCTCGCCATGAAGGACGGCAAGAGCATGGTCCGCGCTGGCGACAACCGGTATCACGCCATTTTCATGACCGAAGGCGATGCCCTCTTCGTGGCGCCGTCGAGCCTGGCCATTCCCCTCATCGCCCTAGGCGCCACCGCCACGATCCAAGGAGGTGAAGGGAAGCGGACGATCCCGGTCGAACGCCTCTACCAGGTTCCCAAACCGGGCATGGAACGGGAGTTGACAATCAAGGCCGAAGAGGTCTTGCTCTCGATCACCGTCCCGCCGGCCAAGGGGAAGAACGCATCTTACGAGGCGCGTTGGAAGCAGTCGCACGACTGGCCTCTCGCCCTCTGCTCGGTGAATCTGACGATGGACGGCGAGGCCGTGAGCGACGCGCGGATCATCCTCGGTGCGGTCGCCCCCGTGCCCTTGCGAAGTTCGGCGGCCGAGGACTCCATCAAGGGGAAGGCCATCAACATGACGACGGCCGATGTGGCGGCCGCGGCGGCGGTTAGCACTGCCAAGCCGTTGTCGATGAACAAGTACAAGGTCAACCTCACGAAGACGGTGATCAAGCGGGCCCTGATGTCGGCCGCCGGCAAACACTACTGGGAGGCCTGATCCATGAGCGACCCCAACGCGGAATCGTCGTCCCTTCCCGTGATTGACCCGAAGGCGCCCGCTTGCCGATTTCTCCGCAATAAGGAGATGTACGTCTTCAACGACGTGGTCGATGAGACGCACGGCGACCACGAGGCGACCAACTTCTGGTGCCTTCAGACCATGAAGGGCTTCGGTCCCGACGACCAGATCGTCGGGCGGCTCTCCTGCCGAGATCGTTCCCGAGAGTGCTACGAGCCGGTTTAGGGATCGTCTTTCACGATGAGAAGAGGACCGGCCTGTCGGGGCGTCGATAGGCCGGTCCCTTTCGCGCGCCAGGATCAGTTCCGAAGGGCCGCGCCACCGTTCGTCTCGGCGGCTCGAGCGTCGGCCACGACACCGGAGAGGTCCAGGATCAAGCTCACGGAACCATCTCCCAGGATAGTCGTTCCCGAGAAGCAGGCCCGATGGCTGCAAAGGCTCGAGTCAAGCGGCTGAATCACAGCCTGGACCCTGCCCAAAAGGCGGTCGACTGCCACCGCCACATGACGTTCGGCGTAGCGCGTGAGGAGCAATTCGCGACGGCCCGCCGTCGGCGTCTCCCGGCGCCCGAGTGTGGCCCAAAGCGACACGATCGGCACGAGTTCACCCCGGACGACCGCCGCGGGTCTTCCTAGCGTCGAAGACAACTCCTCGCTCGGCAGGGCGACGCATTCGTCCACTTGGCCGATCGGCACGACGTAGCGATCGCCGGATGCTTCCACCAAAAGGCCGTCGATCATCGCCAACGTGAGGGGGAGTTGGATCAGGAAGGTCGTTCCCTGTCCTTCCACGCTCCGGTAGCTGACGGTCCCGCGCAGGTTGCGGATCGTGTCGCGGACGACGTCCAGGCCGACCCCGCGACCCGAGAGTTCGCCGACTTGTTCCTTGGTGGAGAAGCCCGCCTCGAAGATCAGGGTGGCCACGCGCGGGTCGTCGATCGGTGTGTCGGCCGGCACGAGACCTTGGCGGATGCCTTTCTTGAGGACCTTGGCGCGGTCAAGTCCCAGGCCGTCGTCGCTAATCCTGATCGCCACCCGGTCCCCTTCGTGGCCGGCCGCGATGCGTATCTGACCGACCGGGTCCTTCCCGGCCGCCAGACGCTCCTCGGGAGGTTCCAGTCCGTGGTCGATTGCGTTGCGGATCAGGTGGATCATGGGGTCGAATAGGTGCTCGATGATCGTCCGGTCGAGCTGTGTGTCGGCCCCTTCAATCTTCAGGTCGATCTTCTTGCCAAGCCGTTCTGAGATGTCGCGCACGAGGCGTGGGAAGCGGACGAAGAGCTCCTCGACCGCCACCATCCGCAGCTCGAGGGTCGTGTCACGCAAAAGCCTGCCGAGCCGTTCGAGGGCCTCGATCGCGCCCGACCACGCTGGGTCCGACGACGCACCCACCAGATTGGGCAAGCTGTCAGTCAGGACGGCCAACTCGCCCGCCATTCCCACGAGTTGATCGAGGCGCTCGGCGTCCACGCGAACGCGGGTCCCGACCGTCTTGGTCCCTTTCGCGGGTTCGTTGTTCCGTGTCGGCCCCGAGTCCGGAAGTGGGCGCTCCAACGCGGGCGATTCCGCGGGACTGGCATCGGCCCTCGTGACGACCACTTGCCGCGGGTCTCCGAGGAACAGAAACACCTCGTCGAGCCTTGAACGCTCGGCGGTGGTCGTTAGGTCGGCTTCCCAGGTCAGGTAGCATTCGGTCGGGTCCAATTCGCCGAGGTCGGGAAGGCGGTCCGTGCGCACGAGGACCCGGAGTTCCCCAAGTTCGCGCAACTCGTCAAGAAACCCCAAAGGGTTCGTGCCCTCCCGCAACATCTCCACCTGAGGAGTGAACGTGACCCGATACGTGACCGGGACCTCGACGGCTGGGGTCCCCGTTTCGTCGTCAAACAGGATCGGGGGAGTCGTTATGGTCGGTTGAGTACCACCAGGCGCGAGGTCACCTCCTGTGGCCAGGACGGACAGGTCGGCGACGAGTTCGATGTCAGGCTCGCCCGGCTGCCCGCCCTCGGCGACCGCGTCGATGGCCGACGCCAGGTAGTCGCGCGCTTGGAGCAGGCGGGTGATCGCCGGGGCGGTGACAGGCAGGGCCCCCGAGCGAAACTTATCCAGCACGGCCTCGACTCCGTGCGTGAACTTGGCGATCCCCGAGAGGCCGACCATCCCCGCCGCCCCTTTGAGCGTGTGGGCCGCGCGAAAGGTCCGGTCGATGTGCTCGCGATCCCCCTGACGGGCCTCCAAGTCCATCAAGCCGGCTTCCAGCGCCTGGAGCAACTCGCGCGCTTCCTCGAGGAAGAGTCCCAGGAATCGAGTGTCGATGGCCACGTGGCCTCCCACGGTGCGAGTCGAGAAAGGGGGCCAGGTTCAGGCCTGAGTTTCACCCCAGGCCGGCGCCAGAAGGGCCGAGGCGCCCGCCCGCTCGGCGAGCTCGCGAAGGACGCTGGGTGGACCTTGAAGAATGAACTCACGCCCCACCTTCCGGGCCGAGATCATCGCCGCGAGCAAAAGCTGCAAGCCGGCGAGGTCCCAGGGCCCGGATGCAGTCAGGTCGAGACGGACGGGGCGAACTGGACCTTTCGCGAAGGCCGAGACCAACAAGCCATGCCACTTCGCGACCTCGGAGCGCGTGACGGGGCCGTGAAAGACCAAGGTGGTCGCGCCGTCGTTCGGCCCTTCGGATGGTTCGGACATGGGTGGGAAACGGCAAAAAGGGAATCGGTCACAACCCTCCATTCTATCCTCGATTTTCGAGGACGAGAACACGGCGGCCGAACCGTCGTGAAACTGCTTTGGAAAACGTGGTTCATGAAAAGCGAAAATTGTGGCTTTTCGAGGGACATCAAGAACCGATCCCAACCCGAGCACTCAATCCGAGGCCCGCCCCGTCGAATCTCGCCGACCTATCGGTTATTTCGTTCACTTCCAACAAAAAAATCGGGGGCCCGGCGCGCGCCTGACGCGTCCTTGCTCGATACATTTTGGGAGTGACTCGCAGTCGCCATTCCGCTGCCATCCTTTCACGAACTGGTGAGTTGCGACTTGGCGATTCGGTCATCCCTGGTTTTCCCCCCGCCTTCGATGCACTTTCTCGTATCTGTCGTACCCGCACCTTTGACTTGCATTCGGAGCGAACTGATGGTCATGCTTCGCCAGGGCCGTTGGACCACGCGACCAACGCGAGGTCGTCGTCGGGCAGTCGTTCGGTTGGAGCGATTGGAAAACCGGCAGGTCCTTTCGACCACGACTCCAGGGTCGTTCGTCGCCACTCCCGCCGTCGGGTCGGGTTTCGGACCAGCCCCAGCCGCCAACTCTGCGACGCCCCCGGTCGGGGCCTACACGCCGGCTGCGATCCGGCAGGCGTACGGATTCAATCAGGTCGCCTTCGAGGGCGCGGCGGCCGATGGTTCGGGTCAAACCATCGCCATTGTCGATGCATACAACCACCCGAATATCCTCGGCGACCTGGACACGTTCGATCGTCAGTTCAGTACGAAGGTGGGCGGCCCCAGTCTTTACGATCAATACGGGGCCTCGTCGTCGTTCCTGACGGTGGTCAATCAGCGCGGCGATACGACGGGCCTACCGGCCACCGACCTCGGTTGGGCCCAGGAGATCGCGCTCGATGTGGAGTGGGCCCATGCGATAGCGCCGGGGGCGAAGATCGTCTTGGTTGAGGCGAACTCCGCGGGCCTGGGCGACTTGCTGCAAGCGATCAACACGGCCGGCACCAAGGCGAACGTCGTCTCGATGAGCTTCGGGGGGGCGGAATTCGTGGGCGAGACGTCGCTGGACCCCATTTATTTCAACAAGGCGAACGTGACGTTCGTGGCCGCTTCGGGCGACAGCGGGGCGCTTTTCGGTCCACAATGGCCGTCGGTCTCGCCCAATGTGGTCGCCGTGGGCGGGACCTCCTTGTCCACCTCCGGAGAGTCCGCTTGGGGCGGCGCCTTTTTCTCGGGGAGCACCGGCGGCGTGAGTCGGTTCGAGTCGCAACCAGGGTATCAGTCGCAGGCGATTGGGAACCAGGCGGGTCGGACCACGCCCGACGTCGCATACAACGCCGACCCACGCACCGGCTTCGCCGTGTACGACTCCCTCTCCAACGGCCTGGGCAACACGGGCTGGTCCCGTGTGGGCGGCACCAGCGCGGGGGCGCCGCAGTGGGCGGCCCTGGTCGCGATCGCCAACCAGGGAAGGGCCCTCAACCACTTACCGGCCCTGAGCTCCACTCAAACTCTCTCCGGTCTCTACGGTAGCGGGGCGAGCGGGTCGTCCCCGTACTTCCATGACGTCACTTCCGGACGAAACCTCCTCTTCTCGACCGTGAAGGGCTACGACTTGCTCACCGGTTTGGGTAGCCCGGCGGCGAACAGATTGGTCCCCTTCCTCGCGGTCGGGACGATCACCACCACGACGAATCTCGTCACGACTGGACCAGCCCCATTCGTGAATCCGACGAGCGGGACCACCGGTGGGACCACGGTCTCGATCGACCTGATCACCGACACGACGACAACCTTCAAGGCCACGTCCACCACGTTTGTGCTCATTCTTCTGTCGCCGCCGGCCGCTACGCCTCCGCCGGCACGCAACGCCCGTCCGCGCTCCGCGACGGCCGGCGTTTCTTCGCAAGCCCGAGTCGATCTCGCCGCCAATGTCCTCCAGCTTCCGAATCAGCCTGTCCCCGGAGCGGGCTTGAGGCCGTTTCGAGGAAACACGGACCCGGTTCGGAGCGCCCCGGCATCCAAGAAGGACGACGGGGAAGACGATGGGGCCAAATCGGAGGGTGGAGACCCAGGCAAGACCGACAAAACACCCAAAGGCGAGGCCCAACCGGGAGACCTTCCCGAGAAGCCGATGGTCCCCGAGGCCCCAGCTCCCGAGACGCTGGGCAAGGAGATGACGCCGCTGGTCGTGCCCGACGGCTTCGGCGACATGACCACGATGGCGCCTTCGTTGATGCTGGCCGCGTTCGCCCTCGCGTGGTGGCGGACCTGGCGGTTGAACGAAGCGCTGTTCGAGGAGACGAAAGAACAAGCCCCACGCCGTGTCTTCAAGCCAAGGATGATGCGATCGACGGTCCGCTAGGCCGATCCACTCCATCACCGTCCCGAATCGGTCCCAGGTCAGTCCGCCCGGTCTCGCTTCCATTCAAGGGCGCCGGTAGGATGCCCTCTCAGGGCGACTTTTCGCGACGAGGCGCGCTCCGGGCCCGCGCCTCATGGGGCCCCATGGCCCGGCGATCTGGAGGCGAACCCCGATGCACTCCCCGCGCGGTTTGACAACGGTCCTGGCGATCCTCATGACCATCGGCCTGGGACTTCTCGCAGGCGCCCGTCAAGACTCGACTCTTCCAAGGGCATTCATCGATGGTGAAGGCCCCGGTTGGAAGGCCCTCACAGGCGATGATTTCACGATGGTCAACGGCGACCCGGACACGTGGAGTTGGCAAGGAGGCTTCGTCCGGTGTACGGGGCAGCCGGTCGGCGTCTCAAAGAGCAAGAAGCCCTTCACGAACTTTGAACTCGTCGCCCAGTGGCGACACTTAAAGTCGGCCGGCAACTCAGGCATCTTCATCTGGGCGCCCGAGTCTGGCATGGAAGGGATCAAGCCCGGCCAACTTCCCAAGGGAGGCATCGAGGTGCAGGTCCTCGACCACGGCTACGCGGAGAATTTCGAAAAGAAGAACGGCAAGAAGGCTGACTGGTTCACCACCCACGGCGACGTCTTCCCCGTGGGCACGTCGAAAATGCGGCCGTTTGAGCCGAAGTCGGCCAATGGCACGCGCAGCTTTCCCCGGAAGTCGCTCAGCAAAGGTGTGAACGAGTGGAACCACTACTACATTCGGGCGATCAACGGCGAAGTTCGACTCTGGGTGAACGGTGAGGAAGTTTCGGGCGGCGACCAATGCCAACCGGCGACCGGCTTCCTCTGCCTGGAATCCGAAGGCTCGGCCGTCGAGTTCAAAGATATTCGCATCCGTGAATTGCCCTGATCGGATGAAAAAAGACGCCGGTCCATCGACCGGCGTCTGTCTTCCGCGATCTTCCTAGATACTCGCAAGTATCAAGGCCAGACGTTGTAAACCCGGTAACGCGGGCCAAAGAGGCCCCGGCGCTGGACGACAAGACTCGTCGGGGCGTAAGCCGGAACATAGGAGGCGGGGACGAAGGTGGTGGGCACGTAGGTCGTGGGAACGTAGGCCGTCGGCACGACCGATTCGACGTAAGAAACGGGGGCGTAAGACGTGGCCACCACGGGCGCCGCGTAGGTGACGGCGCTGGTTTCGAAAACGGCGGCGGTCGGGACGACGTAGCTGGTCGGTTGCACGACGGTATAGGCGGGCTGGCCGACCACAACCACCTGGGCGTGGCCTTCACCTGACCAAAGGGGCGTCGCCAGCGCCCCGACGGCCAAAAGGAACAACGAGTGGCGAAGTGCTGAGTTCATGCGGTTTCTCTCGCTGAGGGTTTCCCGGTGCGCGCGAGGTCGTTCGGGCGACCCCTATCTCACCATACGGCATTCTTGGCGATCGCGTTGACCCAAGGAAAGGGCGCGCGGCCCGACCAGCGCGATCGGCCGGGCGGTCGTAGGACTTGCAACGATTGTGCCGATGCCGTTGGGGTCTTTTCGCTCAGGAACGAAGAAAGAAAAATCCAACCCAAGGCGCTTCGGCCTCCCGACCGCTTTTCGGATACGATCCTTGTTGCCACTCTCGCGCTCAACGGGGAGACCCACCATGAACGACCAACCAGGCTCGATGACCTTGGCCGCCGCCGACCTTCACTCCCCCGACCCAGTCCGCCGCGACGCCGCCGCGCAACGCATCTGGGACCGCTACTCGAACCAGTTACTTGCCCTGGCCAAGCGTCGCCTCGACCCGCGCGTCCAGCGTCGGGCCGGTGCCGACGACGTCCTTCAGAGCGCCTTTGGCAGCTTCTTCGACGGCCAGGCCACCCTCAATAGTCGCGAAGACCTCTGGCGTCTTCTCGTGCGAATCACGCTCTGCAAGGCGGCCAATACGGGCAAGTTCCACACGGCCGCCCGCCGCGACGTTCACCGCGACCAGCCGTTCGCGGCCGCGGGTGCCGAGGAAGACGAACCGATCTTGGAGCTCATGGACGAGCGTGGGCCCACGGCCGTGGAGGCCCTCGTGTTGACCGAGGAACTCGACGGTTGGCTCGAACCCCTCGCGGCCGACCTCCGGCAAGTCGCCCAGTGGCGTCTGGAGGGTCATTCCAATAAGGAAATCGGGGAAAAGCTCGGTCGGACCGAAAGGGCGGTGGAGATGAAGCTCCAGCGCATCCGCCAACGCCTCGAAGAGCGTTATCGGGCGCTTTTCGCCAATCAGCGGAACGAATCGGCAGGGCCGGCTCCGGGGACCTCGTCCTATGAACGTCCATGAGACCCCCGACCTTTCAAGGATTGACGCTCTCGGCGACTTGTTCGAAGCCGCGTGGCGCCGCGGCGAGCGGCCCCGACTGGAGGGGTTCCTCGTGGGTTCGCCCCAAGGGGTCGCGCGCGAGGTCCTCTTCCAGCACCTCTGGGGCATCGAAATCGAGTTGCGCCGGAAGGCTGGCGAATCGCCGGAGGCAGGTGAGTACGCGGCGCGGTTTCCCGAGCATCGCGACCTGATCGAAAACGTCCTTCCTCAAGCGATCGTCCCAGGAACAACCACCTTCCCCGACCCCTTTCCCGACGAGTTCCAAGTGCTCGCCTTCCTGGGCAAAGGCGGATTCGGCGAAGTCTGGCTCGCTCGCGAGATCGCCCTCGATCGACTCGTCGCCTTGAAGACGATCCGGCGTCATCACACGCGATCGGCCGAGAGGGCCCTGGCGGCCCTCCGAAACGACGCCACGCGCCTCGCCCAGCTTCGCCACCGTAACCTCGTGCGTGTCCACTCCTGGCGCCAACGCGACGACCAGTGTTTCCTCATCTTGGAATACGTTCCCGGGGGCTCCTTCGCCGAGCGCCTGAAATGGGCTGGTCCCCTCGACTGGCACCGAGCGGCCCGTTACGTGGCGGACGTGGCCGACGCGCTCACGCTCGTCCATCGGCATGGGCTCGTCCACCGTGACATCAAGCCGGGGAACGTCCTCTGGGACCCCGATGACGACGAGGCCCGACTCACTGACTTCGGCCTGGCCGTCCTGCTGGCCGAGGCCACCGGGTTCGCGGGGACGCTCCCCTACATGGCCCCGGAGGCGATGCGCGGCCAGGTCGGACCCGAGGCCGACGTCTACTCGTTGGCGCTGACCCTTTTCGAAATGATCGTGGGCGAACGCCCCTTTCCAGGGCCCGAGGCGGCGGACTTCCTCAGCCAGAAGATGAAAGGGCTCGACAAGGCCAGTCCATACTTCTCCGGCTGGCCAGTCGACTTGAGGCGCCTTGTCCTGGAAGGACTCGAGCCCGACCCCGAGCGCCGCTTGAAGCTCGCCGAGCTACACCATCGAATTCGAGCCCTGGTCAATCAGGCCCTCGCCGACGATCTACTCCCGGCAACAAATTCGACCCTGAAGGCCCCTCTGACGGTTGAACTACAACGCGAGCGCGGGCCTTCCGACTTCGAGCCGCTCCCCATCGACCCCGATCACGTATCGACAGTCCCGCTAAGAACGGGTGATCGGCTTCAACTCGACGTGCGCGTCGGTGATGGGGGGCATCTGACCGTCTTTAACATCGGGCCCACTGGGAACCTCAATCGCCTGGCCCCCGAAGACCCCGACGCCGCGCCGATCGCCGTCAACGCGGGGGCCCACCTCGCCATTACGGACATCGAATTGACACCGCCCGCGGGCCCCGAGCGGCTCTGCGTGCTCTGGACGCGCGTACCGGTCCGCCTGGGAGGGACCGACCTCCGACATGCGGCCGGTCTGCCATCGTACGTCGCCACGCGTGATCTCAAGCGCGTCCGTCGTGACATTCAGGCCCTTCCTCCGGAAGACTGGAGTTGCGTGGTCGTGGGGCTGACGAACGAGAACGATCGAACGACCGCGATCGATCAAGACCAGGTGTCGTCGCGCTGAAAATGATGCAAGAGTACCCCAGTCGCCACGGCCACGTTGAGCGACTCGGCCCCCGGTCGCATCGGGACCGTGATCGCTCGGTCACATGCTTTGATCCAAGCCCCGTCGATCCCGGTCGCCTCATGACCGAGCACCAAGAGCGACCGATCAGGCCGCGGCCTGGCGTCGAACGGCTCGGCGCCACTCGTCGCGACCGCCCCCAAGATCGCAAACCCAGCCCTCGCGCGCAACCGCTCGCAGGCACCGATCAAGTCGTCCAGCACAAAGACCGAACGCCAAAGCGCGAAGCCCATCGACACGCGGAGGACGCGCCTGGAGAAAGGGTCGGGACAGGAAGGGCCGACCAAGACTGCTTCCACATCGAAGACATCGGCCAGACGTAAGATCGTCCCAAGGTTTTCAGGATTGTTGAGCGAAGGGCAAACCACGATCGTCCGACGCGGACGCGGGTCGGCCATCAACGTGTCAAAGTTCTGAAATGTCCCGCGTCTGCCGGATGCGAGAACTCCCTGATGGAACTCGTAACCGATCAATTCTCGAAGCGCGGGGCGAGGCAACACGAAGAGTGGCACGTCGGGTGATAGTCGTGGTTCGATCATGCCGCAATGGTTCGTGTCGGCCAGGGCCGAAAGCACGGTGAAGGGGCTGGACAGCAAGCGGTCGACCAACTTCGCCCCCTCAACGACGAACGCGCGGGCGTCGCGCCCCGCGTTGCTCGTCTTGAGATGACGATAGACGGCCAGTCGTGGGTCTTCCAGCGACGTGAGGGCGATGACGGGCATGGTCGATCGGAATTAGCGGGAACGTATGGGAATCGGACCCACCAGAGACCTGTCTCCAGACCTCTCAGCGGTTTTGAAGACCGCGGCCGGCACCAGCCATGCAAACGCTCCCGAACAAGGAGAGTATAGCGACCATCGCCGAAGAGAAAGAAGGCCCGGTCAGGTGTCACGGCGCCGGGTAGCTGACCTTCCCCTCGCGGGCGAGTCGGGATAGACTCCGCGCCGACCTTGGAATGGACCCCGACCGCCCCCCGCATGGATGCGAGGCCGATCGATGCGCGTTTTCCTGTCCACCGGCGAGCCGAGTGGCGACCTGCACGCGGCCAATCTCGTTCACGCCCTGCGCCGACGCCTGCCGGATGCCGAGTTTGTCGGCTTCGGCGGCCCTCGTTTGGAATCGACCGGTACCCGATTGCTTTACCCCCTGGTCGAGCTTTCGGTCATGTGGTTCCTTCGGGTCCTGCTCAACATCCGTGTATTCCTCCGCCTTCTGCGCGAGGCTGAGGACTATTTCCGCGAACACAAGCCCGACGTCGTCATCTTGATCGACTACCCCGGCTTTCACTGGCTCCTGGCCAAGAGGGCCAAGCGCCAGGGCGTGCCGGTGGTCTATTACGTACCGCCTCAAATCTGGGCCTGGGCCGGTTGGCGCGTGAAGAAGATGCGGAAGTACGTGGACATGGTCCTGTGCAGCTTGCCGTTCGAGCCGGATTGGTACCACGCGAGGGACGTGCAAGAGGCTGAGTTCGTGGGTCATCCCTATTTCGATGAACTCGCCGATCGAGTGCTTGACGCCGACTTCCTGACCGCGCAGACCGAGATCGACGGCCCGATGCTGGCGATCTTGCCGGGTTCGCGCAAGCAGGAAATCACTCGGAACCTACCCATGATGCTCCGGGCGGCCGACCTGGTGGCCCGCGCTCGGCCTGACGTGCGCTTCGCCGTCTCCTGCCTCCACGAGCGGCACGCCCAACTGGCGCGCGAGGTGATAAGTCGCTTGGAACTGAACACGCCCAACGTCGAAGTCTTCGCCGGCAAGACGCCCGAGGTCATCCGCCTGGCCGAATGCTGTTGGGCCGTTTCCGGTTCCGTGGGACTAGAACTGATGGCCGAGGCCCTGCCGTCGGCGGTCGTCTACAAGCTGAATCGCGTGGACCTATGGATCGCGCGTCCGTTCATCAAGGCCAAGTACATCAGCCTGGTCAACCTTCTGGCGGACAAGGAACTCTTTCCCGAGTTCCTCACCTGGCGCGACGTTTCGCCGGCACTGGCGCGTAAGGCGCTGACTTGGGTGAACCACCCAATCGAGCGGGCGAGGGCCTCGCAAACGCTGGCGCGGCTCCGTGACCGCGTGGCCCGTCCGGGCGCCTCGGAACGAGCGGCCGACCGGATCGTTGGCCTGCTCAAAGGCGCCGACACCACCTATCGAGGTCCCCACGTCAAGACGACCGCCTCGCCAGTCCATCGATCGGCCTGACGCGATCATCGCGAACGTGCGATAATCGGTTCGCCCAATAACGGTCCTCCCAGGAACGCACCGCGAGCCGACTCATGACGAGCCACGCTTCCCGACCCGCCAATCGCCTGGCGGGCGAGACCAGTCCGTATTTGCTTCAGCACGCCCACAACCCGGTCGAATGGCACCCCTGGGGTGAAGAGGCCTTGCGCCTGGCGCGAGAAACGGGCAAGGCCATCTTCCTCTCGGTCGGCTA
>CALLYK010000089.1 GCA_937858365.1 uncultured Isosphaeraceae bacterium
CACCACGCGCCCGCCGCGGACGCCTTCGCGGCGGCGATCGCGCGCGTTCTAGACGCGCCGCCCAACGCTTGAACGGCCGGCCCGCGCCGCCGCGCGGAGGAAGACCGTGACCGAGGATGAACGTCCCGAACCGCCGCCGATCGTTCGCGAGCCCATTTCCCTGGGCGCCGTGGCGGTCCCGACGCGCTTCTTCCTCGCCCCATTGGCCGGTTACACGAGCCTCGCGTTTCGTTTGGCCGTGCGCGAAGCGGGTGGTCTGGGTCTGGCCACCACCGACCTCGTGAACGCGAGGTCAATCTTGGAGAAGCGTCGGCGCGCATTCGAACTCGCGGCGACTTGCCCCGATGACCAGCCGATGGCGATCCAGATTTACGGGGCGAAGGCCGAGGAAATGCGTGCGGCGGCCCGCTGGGCGGTCGATCAAGGGGCTTCGGTGGTCGATATCAACATGGGTTGTCCCGTGAACAAAGTGGTGCGTTCCGGGGGCGGTTCGGCTTTGATGTGTCAGGCCGACACGGCGACCTCGCTGGTGGCCGCCGTCGTGGACGCGGTCGCCTCGCCCGTGACGGTGAAGATGCGTCTGGGCTGGGACGACGCGACCATCTCGGCCCCATTGCTGGCGCGGGCCTTCGAGCGCGTGGGGGCCGCCGCGGTCATCATCCACGGGCGCACACGCGAGCAAGGGTTCAAAGGGCACGTGAACCATGAGGGAATTCGCGCGGTCGTGGAGGCGGTCGAGAAGATGCCCGTGGTGGGCAACGGCGACGTCCGCACCTTGGCCGACGCCGCCCGGATGTTCCAGGCGACCGGATGCTCGGCCGTCTCGATCGGTCGAGGGGCCCTGGGCAACCCCTTCCTCTTCCGGGAACTCAGCCGCTGGGCCAAGTCGGGCGACCCCGGCCCAGGGCCCACATTCGACGAGCGCCTTGACCTGATGGAGCGGCACTTCCACCGATTGGTCGAACAACGCGGCGAGCGCCACGCCTGCTTGCAGTTCCGCAAGACGCTGAAGTGGTATCATCACTTGACGCGAATGCAGAAGTTGTTCTATTTGCAACTGATCAACATCTCAAGCGCCGCGAAGTTCACCGCGACCATGCGAGAGGTCCGGCGCGCCGGTCCTTCGGCCCCCTTGCCCGGTCACTTCGAACCACGCGTTCCCGTCCCCAGCGGTCCTATCGACAAGTGGTAGTCTTTTGGACTGGCCGATCCCAAGGGCCCCGAGGACGGCCCAAAGGCTTGACAAACTCCCGAACGGATTGCATCGTGGGGCCTTGGTCAGGAGACCCGATGAGATCGGCCCTCGGGCCCGTCCATCGAGACGGAGTCGAGGCGCCACGGATGGGTGGACCCACGGGCGCCATCTCAACCTGGATGAGCGCGCCATGGACCGACGCATCTTGATCGTGGATGACAACGTTTGCGACTGCCAACAGCTCGCCCAGTGGCTGACGCGCCCGGATCGCCGTGTGAAGATGGTCCACGAGGGGACCTCCGCACTCGAATGCTTGATCGAGGGCCAATTCTCACTCGCCCTGGTGGACTTGCAGCTTCCCGGCATCGGCGGCATCGAGATCGTGGACGCCGTTCGCAAGAAAGGGTTGACCACCACGGTGATCATGGTCACCGGTCACGCCTCCATAGACTCGGCGGTCGAGGCGATGAAGCTGGGCGCCTACGACTACATCACCAAGCCGATCGACCCCCTGCAACTGGACCTGCTCGTCGAACAGGCCCTGAAAGACCATCTTCTTCAAGATGAGGTCGCCCAGTTGCGCGAGGGCTTGCGGCAGCGGTTCGGCTTCCACAACCTGGTGGGCCGCTCGCCGCGCATGCGCGAGATTTTCGACCAAGTCGCGCGGGTCGCCTCCAAGCCGTGTACGGTCTTGATCGTGGGTGAGACGGGGACGGGCAAGGAGCTTGTGGCCCAAGCCCTGCACCAGGCCGACGCCACGCGAACGGGCTCGCTCGTCACGGTCAACTGCGCCGCCTTGCCCGAGACCTTGCTGGAAAGCGAGCTTTTCGGACACGAGCGCGGGGCCTTCACAGGGGCCGACCGTCAGAAGAAAGGGCGGTTCGAACTGGCCCACGGGGGCACCCTCTTCCTCGACGAGATCGGCGAATTGCCCATCGCCATGCAGGCCAAGCTCCTCCGTGTCCTGCAAGACGGGACTTATGAACGGGTCGGCGGGACCGAAACACTCCGCACGGACGTCCGCATCTTGGCGGCGACCAACCTCGACTTGGCCGACGCGGTCGCTCGGGGTCGCTTTCGCGAAGACCTCTTTTATCGCCTCAACGTCGTCTCCGTCGACTTGCCCCCGCTCCGCGAGCGCATCGAGGACCTGCCGCTCCTGGCGAGTCACGTCCTGAGCAAGCTGGAGGCCAAGGGCTGGCCCAGGAAAGACCTCTCCCGAGCGACCCTCGCGATCCTGGCGCGTCACGAATGGCCCGGCAACGTCCGCGAGTTGGAAAACCTCCTCGAGCAGCTCGTCCTGACCACGTCGGGCCCTTTGATCGAGCCGGAGCACCTACCGTCTCAGGTCGAGCCTACGCGCGAGGCCCCCTTCACCCTCGACATCGACACCGAGCGCCCGCTGGCCGAAATCACGGCAGAACTGATCGAGCGGATCGAGCGGGCTTATCTCCACAAGGTGCTGGAGCATCACGAAGGACGGATCGAACGATGCGCGGCCCAGTGCGGGCTATCGCGACGCAGCATCAGCGAGAAACTGCGGCGCTACGGCATCGACAAGGCCGATTACAAGCCCCACGTCCGGGCCAGAAGGAGCCTCGCCGGCGCCGAGTCCTGAACTAAAGCGACAGGCCCGGCCCCAGCGGGGCCGGGCCCGCGGGACTTAACCCAACGAGACCGTGACGGTCTTGAGTTCGGTGTAGTTATCGAGGGCCTTCTCGCCCAATTCACGGCCCAGGCCGCTCGCCTTGAAGCCGCCGAACGGCGCGGCGGCGTCGAAGACGTCATAGCAGTTCACCCAAACGGTCCCAGCGCGGAGGGCGTTGGCCACCGAGTGGGCCTTGGCGACGTCGCGCGTCCAGACGGCCGCCGCCAGACCGTAATCGGTCGTGTTGGCCCGCTCGATGACCTCGTCCAGTTCCTTGAACCGCAAGACCTGCATGACCGGCCCGAAGATCTCTTCGCGGGCGATGACCATATCGTCTTTCACATCGGCGAAGATGGTCGGCTTGATGAAATAGCCGGACGATCCGAAGCGCTCGCCGCCGACCACGCAACGGGCCCCTTGCTCCTTGCCCGAGGCGATGTAGCCGAGCACCTTGTCGAACTGGGTCTTGTCCACTTGCGGCCCTTGCTCGGTGGTCGGGTCGAACGGGTCGCCCAGCTTGCGGGCGGCGGCCTTCGCGGCGAGCTTCTCCACCATCGCGTCGTAAATCTTGTCTTGGACAAGCAAGCGCGAGCCGGCGCAGCAGCACTGCCCCTGGTTGAGGTAAAGGCCGATCATCGCCCCATCGACGGCCGCGTCGAGGTCGGCGTCGGCGAAGACGATGTTGGGGCTCTTGCCGCCGAGTTCCAGGGTGACGCGCTTGAGCGTCTCGGCCGCGTTCCGCATGATGATCCGACCGACTTCGGTCGAGCCCGTGAACGCGACCTTGTCGATGAGCGGGCTACGGACGACGGCATCGCCGGCCGTCTCGCCGAAGCCGGGGACGATGTTGATGACGCCTGCGGGGAAGCCGGCCTCAAGAGCGAGTTCCCCCATGCGCAGGCAGGTCAGCGGGGTTTGCTCCGCAGGCTTCATGACGATCGTGCAGCCGGCGGCCAGCGCGGGGCCCCACTTCCACGCGACCATCAGCATCGGGAAGTTCCAGGGGATGATCTGCCCGGCCACGCCGACAGGTTCGCGTCGCGTGTAGGTGAAGAAGTTGCCGCGCACGGGGATGGTTTGGCCGTGGATCTTGTCCGCCCAACCGGCGTAATAGCGAAGGCAGTCGATGACGAGTGGCAGGTCGCCGTTGCGGGCCTCGGCGATCGGCTTGCCGTTGTCGAGGGTCTCGAGGGCGGCGAGGTCGTCGATGTTCTGTTCGATGAGGTCGGCGAGCTTGTTGAGCATCCGGCCGCGATCGCGGGCGTCGGTCTTGCGCCAGGGGCCGGAGTCGAACGCCTTGCGGGCGGCCTTGGCGGCGAGGTCGATGTCGGCCTTGTCCCCCTCGGCGACCTCGGCGATGACCTCCTCGGTGGCCGGGTTGATGGTGGCGAACGTCTTGCCGCTGACGCTGTCGCGCCACTTGCCGTCGATGAGGACTTGGGTCTGATACGTCGGCTTCGCCTTGCGCCTGGGTTCGGCGGCGATGGTCATGGTGTGATGTCCTTCGTCGAGTCGAGGAGGGAGAGGAAGACCGGACCAACTCCCCAGGTCCGGCCATTGGCGCCATCTTAAGGGGGTCGCCCGGGGCGCCACAAGCGAGCGGGGGCATGGCGGGACCGACGGCATGGACGACCCTCAGCGAACAACCATGCTGACTTTTATAAATTATTTATTATACATATAAAATTTCTTTATCTTGCGTTGGCTGGGGCCCCCTTCTGTTTCCTCAACGTCAAGACCACGTGCGCGACGATCAGCGCGTGGCCGATCAACACCGCGCCGAGGCCGATCGCGTGGTCTATTGGCCCGGCCTGTTTGCCGGCCTCCCACACGCACCAGGCCCCCAGCGGCAGGAAGAGCGTCACCGAGGTAATGAGTCCCGGGTTGGACTCGCGTCGCGCGATGCCTGCGCCGATGTGCGTCAGCCCGTTCACGAGCGGCAAATACCCGGCGAACAAGGCCGCCGACGGCCCGATCCACCAGGCCAGGTAGGTCGCCAGGATGACCACGGCCCAAACGCCCCCCGCGTTGGTCCAGAAGGCCGCCCCGGGGGTCAGCACTTCCCGACCGCCGCCGATGACCCGGTTGATGTAGGAACGAAAGCGGTCTTCCGCGTGCTCCTCCCATTGATGAATCATGTACACGGGGAGTTGAACGTAAATCAAAGCGAAGGCCAAACCGCCCACGGATGCGATCGGCGGCAGAAGCACCAGCAGGATGACCGCGGTGAAGAGCGTCGCCGCCGGCCAGTTCCATTCGCCCACCAACCAGCGCCACATCTCGAAGGGCCCTCCTTCGCGTCGTCCCACCCGACCTCTCGAAGCGCTCCAGCGTACATCACGCGGACCGCCGCGGTGGGCCTGGCCCTGCTCACC
>CALLYK010000090.1 GCA_937858365.1 uncultured Isosphaeraceae bacterium
GCGTTTTACGTCCCAGCCGTCTTCGCGAAACGTCACGGCCAGCCAATCGAGGAGCTCGGGATGGCTGGGTGGCTCCCCTTGAAGTCCGAAGTCCTCGGCCGTCTTCACCAGCCCCGTACCGAAGACCTGTTGCCAGAAACGATTGACCGACACGCGCGCGGTCAACGGGTGCTCGGGCATTACCAGCCATCGGGCGAACCCGAGCCGGTTCACGGGCGCTCCTTCAGGAAGACCGGGTAGGAAGGCCGGTACGGCGCGGGCCACTTGTTCGCGGCGCTGGTCGTATTCCCCGCGATGAAGCACAAAGGAGGGCTTGGGGTCTCCAGCACGTTCTTTGAAAACGAGTGTGGTTGGAATGGCGTCGTCAATCGCTTTGCGCGCCTGTTCGGCCTTGGTCAGTTCGTCGCGCAGGGGCCCCAGGACCGATCGGTTTCCGGCGTAGCCGGTTTCAAAGAAGGCGTCCATCAGTTGCCGCTTCTGGCCATCGTCGCGCTTGGCACGATCGACCTTGAGTGAGTCTTGGAGGGGCTTGGCCAGGCCCGCCCCATTGTCGGCCTTGCGGGCACGGACCCAGGCCGTGAAGGAGTCGTAGGTCTGACCATCTTGCGGCGTCCAGGTGCGAATTCCGGCTTGGTCCCAATAGATCGTGCCGCCGTGCTGGGTGAACGCCCATCCGTCGATGATCGTCCCGGGCTTCATGGCGAGTTTGCGAACGTCAATCTCCAGCCGGACCCACTCGCCGGAAGGAGGAAGGTCCCCCATCCGGAGTCGTTCGGGGGTGCCTTCCTTGCCGCCTTCAATCAGGTTCTCGCCCCAGTACGCGCGGTGCGCCCAGGCGCCGGTGTGCCACTGAACCATGATTTCACGAGGCGGCTTAAGTGGGTCGAGGAAAACATGGACGAACAAGGTGTCGGCCTCGCCGACCTTGAGCTTTCGACTCGCCCCGATGAAGTAGCTCTGTCCCTGGCCTTCGAAGCTGTTGCGCAGGGACATCGCGCCGCTTCGGACGGGATGGTCGGGTTTGCCGACGAACTGGAAGGGGGCCTCACCGGCCGGCTTGGCGCCCGGCGGGAGTTCGTCGTCCACCCAAACATGGTCTACCCGATGGACGACCTCGCTTTGTCCGTCATCCACCTTGGTGTCGTAATCGGCACGCGACTTGGCGAGTGCATCCGCGATCCGCGTTTTCAGCGAGGCCACGTTGGCGTCGGCTTGTTTCAGGGCCTCCGCCTGCTCGGGCGTCGGGACCTGTGTGATCGGGGCCCATTTGGCCGCGTTTCCGTCCAGGGCTGGGCCGTCGATGTTGTTGAAAAACGCAAAAAGGCCGTAGAAGTCCTTCATCCGAACGGGGTCGTATTTGTGGTCGTGGCAGCGGGCGCAGCCGATCGTGAGACCAAGCAGCACCGTCCCATTCGTCTCCACTTGATCAAGGACGTTGCGGACGTAAACTTCCTCCTCGATGGAGCCCCCTTCACTCGTGCTCACGTGACAACGGTTGTAACCCGTGGCGATGATCTGATCGCGTGTCGGCTCGGGCAGAAGGTCGCCGGCGAGTTGTTCGATGAGGAACTGATCGAACGGCTTGTTCTTGTTGAACGCCTGGATGACCCATTCGCGATAGGGCCAGATTTCGCGGTAGTTGTCCAGGTGAAGGCCATGCGTGTCTCCATAGCGAGCGGCGTCGAGCCAGTAGCGGGCCATGTGTTCGCCGAATCGAGGCGAATCGAGAAGTCGGCGCACGTGTTGCTCGTAAGCGTCGGGCCTCGTATCTGCCAGGAACGCATCCACCTCACCGGGTGTCGGGGGCAAGCCCGTAAGGTCGAGAGAAAGGCGTCGTGCCAAGGTCACACGATCGGCTTCGGGGCTGGGTTGAAGCCCGGCTTTTTCGATGAGAGAGAGGACGAACCGATCGAGCTCCCCTCTGGGCCAGTTGGATGCCTTCACAGTTGGGACGGCCGTCTTGAGCGGCGTTGTGAAGGCCCAGTGCTGGGAATACTCGGCCCCCTGGGCGACCCAGCGGCGGATCGTCTCGACTTGTGCGGCAGTCAGCGTCTTTCCGGACTTTTTCGGCGGCATACGCAAGGAACCGTCGGCGGTCGTGAGACGCTCGATCAGTTCACTTTCCTCCGGCTTTCCAGGGACGATCGCGCGCATGCCGCTTTCCAATTCGACCAAGGCCCCTTCACGATCATCCAAACGCAGACCGGCCTCGCGCTTGGCCTCGTCGCGCCCGTGGCAGGCGTAGCAGTTGTCGGTCAGGATGGGACGCACTTCGCGATCAAACGAGACGCGCTGGTCCTTGTCGTCGACGCTCGCATGAACGAGGGTGGGCACGACGGACAGAAAGAACGCGGATGCGAGCCAGGTTCGAACGATTGTGAGCATCGTGTCGGCTCCACGGCGGGTCGGGACCGGTCGAGGCGGGAGGTCGGAGGCGGGGCGAGTCGAGTCGTTCCACGGCCAGAGGCGCTTCACGCGGTCAGTTGGATTGTAACCCGCCAGACCAGCGCCCGGCAAATCGCCGAGCAATCGCTTCTTCTGGGCCCCGTTGTCGCGGACGCGGTACCGGCCTGTCCCCTAGCCAACGCCTACACAAGAGCTTCGGAAGAGACCTGAAACCAAGCAAGGCCCAAGTAGGGAGCAAGGAGGCCGATGAACGAAACGCGACAACCTCAAACCAAAACATGGTACGGAAACCAAAACATGGTACGGCGAGACTCGCGGTCCACAGCCTGGCTTCCTGAATCCGGGACCGATCCTGGTCATCGTGTTCTAGGGTTCGACCAGAGGTGATGGTTGGAAGGGCCTCGGGGTCCCAAACCGGGAGGCCGGACAGAGACCTCGGTCTGGGCCATCCCTCCACGGTGGACCGTGCCGACATTGAGACCCATTCAAGGAACCGGACGATGAAGACCCCTTGCCCCTCAACTCGGAAGACCAACCCCAGTGTGAGAAGCCGCGCCACGTCGAACTCCCGTACTCGGACCCGTCTTGTCCCGATCCTGGAACAAGTCGAAGCTCGATTGGTCCTCACGGGTGGCACCGTAAGCCTCGTGGGAGGAACTATTTGGATCAATCCCGACACGACCGCGCCCGTGAATACGTCTGTTGTGACGAGCCAGAACAATGTCGTGGACGTCTCCCTGAACGGGACCGATTACACGTTTAGTTCGTCCACCGTGTATTCATTGATCTTCGATGGCAGCAAGACCATGTCCGGTACCCGACAGGTCTTTCGCAATGACACATCGGTCCCCTCGTTCGCGATGGGCGGTGCCGGTCAAAACCAATTCACCGCGGGCCATGGCTTCGACACTTTTGTGGGCGGTGCCGGTCAAAACCAATTCACGGCGCGTGATGGGTTCGTTTTCTTCTTCGGCAGCGCGCTCGGCACGAACGACTTCCAGCAAGGGAGTGGGGTCGGCATCATCGTCACGTTCGGTAAAAACAATCGCGTGGCGCCAGGCACGGGCACTTATTATGTTTACGCCTTCTGAACCAAACTCGCCGCTTGCCCGGCCAGCCGGCGACGACCAAGCAGTCGGTAGCCGACCGCCACGCCCGACAGTCCCAGGATCGCCAGCAGCGCCGAGGGGGGCTCCGGCACGACCCCAAGGATGATCGACGAGAACTGGATCGCCCCCTGACCGGACTGAAAACCGAAGAACTTGAGGTATCTCCCGCCCAACTGGCGCTGCGAGACCAGGATCGAGGTGACGTCAACGGTCAACGTGCTGACCTGGGGCGCCGAAGGAGGGATCGAAACCAGACCGACCGGGCCGCTCGGTCCCGCGACTTGGAGAAACGAGGGAGGTAAGAACCCACTCGATGAATCATATCCATATGTAATGTTCATTGTGTTGCTGAGCGGTATTGGCAAATAAAAGTTCACATTGAGGATAAGGTCGGCCCTGGTGAAATCGCCGTTGAGGGCCACGCTGTTCAAATCGAAGGACACGGCGGGCGTGCTGGAAGTGCCATTGGACGAGAACGATGACTGGAGCAACCCGTTCACGAACGTCTGTGGCGGGACATTGAACGGGTTCGTTGAAAGGCTCCCTTGAGCGACCGGAGAATAAACAGCGAAGTAGTCCCCTCGCGACTCGGGTGTGGCGATGAAGCACAAGACAAGACCCAAGCCAAGGGAACGAACGCGCTGCGTCATTGCTTGCAACTCCTCGAATGGGTCCAAGGCCGGCTGGCCTTCTCGGCCCCATCAGAGTAAGTGGGCGCGGGCCATTGTCAATGGTCGATTCCCTAATAAAACGAACATGTTTTAAAAAAGCAGTAGCACGAATAGATTTCGCGAGAGATGGCCGGAAGTGAGGCGATGGCAAGAGGTTATCGGCTTGAATTGGCCGTGCTTTGGGCTGGCGATTAGGCCCTGGCCAGCGTGGCGGCGTGCCGTTGGACCTTGCGGATCGCCTCGACGATCTGGTCCATGTCGCCGCGTGGCCCAAGCAACTGGTTCTGGGTCAACCAAACGGCTTCTTCGCAGAGCCGGTCGTTGTTGGGACAACGCATCCGATCAAGGGCCGCTTCGAGTCGAGCTGCTGGATAGATGGCCCGATAGCCCCTTGAAAGGAGTGTCTCGTTGAGGAACGGTTCCCGATTGAGCGGCGTGTAGCCCCCCGAAGCGGGCACCCCCTCGGCCGCGAGGGCCTTCAAGAAGGCGGCCCGAGTAAGGCCGGCGAACGCCTCGGGATCGTAACGAAACATGAAGATATGATAGACATTTCTCGTACAACCGGGATACATCGCCGCGGGCTGGGTCCCCGGCACATCACGCAAGAGGGTCGTGAGGTATCGAGCGTTCTCCTCGCGGACCTTCGTCTGGGCCTCCAGGCGGGCCGCTTGTGAAGCGAGCAGGGCCCCTTGAAATTCGGTCAAGCGGAGGTTGCATCCGTTACGGGCATAGCCACCGGAGGAGCGGTCCCGACCGTTGTTATGGAAGCTCCGCGCCTGCTCGAAAAGGCCCGAGTCGTCGGTGACAAGGGCGCCCCCTTCTCCACTGTTGAGGTGCTTCGACGCCTGGAAGCTGAAGCAACCGGCCAGGCCGCGCGTCCCGATCGGCCGGCCATTGCCGGGCTACCGAGCCTACGTGCTGGACCACGGTCTGATGCCGGTCCCGGCCGGCGTCGCGGGCGAGCTCTACATCGCCGGCGAGGGCCTGGCGCGCGGCTATATCGGCCGGCCCGGCCTCAGCGCGGAGCGGTTC
>CALLYK010000091.1 GCA_937858365.1 uncultured Isosphaeraceae bacterium
CGGGTCGGGCATTTTCTGGCCGGGCATCACACAGGGCTGGATGAACATGGTGATGGAGCGCGCGCCAAGCGAAAATCGCGGTGCCTATGTCGCATCGTTTGGCGCAATTACCGGCCTGGGAACGTTTATTGCTAGTCTGCTTGGTGGTGCAATCGCTACTGCACTCGGCGGAACTCTCATTCACTTTGGGCCATTCATACTGAACCACTACGCGCTGCTGTTTGTTGCAAGCAGCCTGGGCCGGGCTATCATGGCACTTGTGTTTGCGCGCAAGCTCTAGCCTGGTCGTTTCGCTGCAAATTGCGAGAACTTGTTAATGGAACGCCAATAATTTGGGGCCGCCGGAGCCGAACCACTGTGTTACAATAACGCAAGCGATAGCAGGAATGCGGAGGAACTATGCGGCGCAATCACGGCCGCGCGACTGAAGAAGTCGGCGGGTGGGGGCAACTCACAGCACGGCACAGCTCACAATCGTACGCGCGCGGGGCGCTGATCTACACCCCCCAGCAGCCGGCCGATGATGTTGTGCTGCTTAGCAGCGGGCAGCTTGCGCTGCACCACCATCAGCGGGAACAGGTAGCAGAGCAGCAGCAGGAGGAAGCCGACCAGGAAGAACGGGACGACCCAGAGCAGCAGGAACCCCAGCAGCGGCACGAAGAACACCAGGGAGTTCCACATCGCGTGCCGGAGGTTGTTCAGCTCGCGCATGTCGTCGTCGACCCACCAGGTCGTGTACGCCCAGAGGAGGAACACGAGGAAGGTGGGGACGAACTTGAGCATGTCGAGGTAGAACCCGCGCCCGCGCTGGAGGGCCGAGGACTGGGCCAGAAGGGCGCCGAACGTCTCCGCGGAGGCGATCGCAGGGGCGGCGAGGCAGATCAGGGCGAGGACGAAAAGGACCGGCAACAGACGCTTCATCGGGGGCCCCCTTGGCTCCTTCGGCGTGGGTTCGGGCGAGGCGCGGGCGAGGTCATGATTAGAGGATACCCGATTCGGGCAGAGTAATCCCCTTCAGGGCCATCCGGAGGGCCTCGGGGTTGGGGGCGACCTCGAACGCGGTGGAGCGTTCCACCTTTTCGTCGAGCACGAGGCTCTTGAGGCTTTCGGTGAAATCGACCATGCCTTCCTGGCGACCTAGGCGGATGGCGGAGGCGAGTTTGATGTCTTCCTCGCTGAGGATCAGCTTGCGGACGGTCGGGTTCATGCGCATGATTTCGACGAGCGGCACGCGGGAAGCACCGGACTTCTGCTGGTAATCCTTGGTGGTCGGCAAGAGTTTCTGGGCGATGACGGCCTTGAGGTTGAAGGCCAGGTTCTGGCGCATGGCCGGGTGCATTTCCTGAGGGAAGAGGTCCAGGATGCGGCTGATGGTGGACGGTGCGCTGGAGGCGTGGATCGTGCCGAAGACCAGGTGGCCGGTCTCGGCTGCGTGGAGGGCCGCCTTGAACGTGTCCTGGTCGCGCATCTCGCCCACGAGGATGATGTCGGGGTCTTGCCGGACCGCGTGTTTCAGGGCGATGTCCCAGTCGATCACGTCGATGCCGACTTCTCGTTGGTTGATGATCGACTTGTCGTCTTTGAACGTGAATTCGATCGGGTCTTCAATCGTTAGAATATGGCAGCGTTCCCGGGAATTCACATATTGAAGCATGGACGCGATGGTCGTGGACTTGCCTGAGCCGGTGACGCCGGCGAGGATGATGATCCCCTGGTCGGCGGAGGCGATTTCGCCGAGGACGTCGGGCAGCCCCAAGCCCTCGAAGTTGGGGATTGAGCTATTCACGCGACGGGCGACCAGGGCGAGCCGGCCGCGCGAGCGGAAGAGGTTGACGCGGAAGCGGGTCTCGCTGCCGTCCGGGTCGGTGACGATGTGGGCGAAGTCGGCCCCGCCTTCTTCCTCAAGGATCGAGCGTTGGCGGGGGGACATGATCGGGAACAGGAGGCGTTCCAGTTCGGCGGTTGTGAGGGGGGGCAACTGCATCTGCCGCAAGACGCCGGCGAGGCGCATGGCGGGGGGCAGGCCGACCTTCAGGTGCAGGTCCGACGCCTTGTGCTTGATGCACATCCGAAAGAGCTTGTTGACTTCGGGCTCATTCACGCTGGCGTCAAAGGCTTGGCTCTCAACGGCGGTGCTCATGGCGGCTCCTGCTGAGTGAACGAACCAGGCGGAAGAATCGTTGTTTGGACGAGGTCCCCGATTTCGACCATGGCTAAGAGACGGCGACGACGCACTCCTCGCGAACGAGGCGAACTGGCACACCTCGCCTTCTCAAATACTCTTTGGTCTCGGCGATCGTGAATTCGCGGTAATGGAAGATGCCGGCCGCGAGGGCCGCGTCGGCCCCCCCTTCCATAAGGGCGGCGCGCAGGTGCTCCGGTTCGCCGGCCCCTCCCGAAGCCACCACCGGCACGCTCACGGCGTTGGTCACGGCCTTGGTCATCGGCAGGTCATAGCCGTTCTTCGTGCCGTCGGCGTCCATGCTCGTCAGGACGATCTCACCCGCCCCCAAACGCTCAACCTCGCGGGCCCAGGCGACCGCTTCCAGGCCCGTCGGCACGCGACCGCCGTTGATATGCACTTCCCAGAACTCGGCGCCGTCCCTCATCACTCGGCGCGGGTCCACGTTCACGACGATGCACTGGCTGCCGAACCGGCGAGCGGCCCTGGCCACGAACTCCGGTTCGCGCACGGCCGCCGAATTGATCGAGACCTTGTCGGCCCCCGCGTTCAGGAGGGCGCGGATGTCGTCCAGGTCGCGGATGCCGCCGCCGACCGTCACCGGCATGAAGCAGACTTCGGCCGTGCGCCGAACCACATCGAGCATGATCGCCCGACCCTCGTGACTGGCCGTGATGTCGAGGAAGACGAGTTCGTCGGCCCCTTCCCGTTCGTAGCGCGCGGCCACCTCCACCGGGTCGCCCGCGTCGCGCAGGTTCAGGAAGTTGGTCCCCTTCACGACCCGACCGCGGTCGACGTCGAGGCAGGGTATGATCCGCTTGGCCAGCATGCCCGGGCCCGAAGGAGAAGAAACGGAACGAACCGAATAGGCGGAAAATCGACGCGACCGCCGGACCGCCGCGATTCTAACCGATGACCCGCGTCGATCCTAGGGTCGCGAAAAAAGGGCCTTACCGCTTTTCGAGCTTGGCCAGTTCGGCTCGGGCCATGATAAACTGGGCGAAACCCCGGTTGCCCTGTTCCACGACCCAGGTGAAGTGATCGCGGGCCCCTTCCTTGTTGTTCTTCAAGAGGGCGTCGTAACCCAAAACGCCGTGCGCCACCGTGCGTTGGTCGTTGTCCTTGGCGGCGGCGAGCAACGCGTCGGCCTTTAGCTCGCCTCGAAGGAACTTCAAGACGGGCGACGGCCAAAGGTCCCCGGGCACCAGGCGCGTCGCGAGGTCGAGGGCCTCCTTGGCCTCCTTGACCCGTCCGACCTGTCGCGCGGCGAGGTGGGACACAACCAGCGCATAGGGTGCCAAAACAGGCGCGCGACGCTCCAGGTTCGCGAGCCGCTTTCCCGTCTCGATCGCGCGCGCTTCGCCTGTGATCAGGTCCACCACGGCCCGATTGTAGAGCGCGGCCGTGTATGACTGGTCGACCTTGAGGGCCGCGTCGAAGTCGGCGACCGCTCCGGGGAAGTCCTGAAGGCAGGCGCGCGCGTTCCCCCGATTGTTGAGGACGTGCGGGTCGTTGGGACGGAGCCGAAGCGCCTCGTCGAAATCCGCGACCGCCTCCGCGTAATCGAGCAAGGAACGCCGGGCCGTGCCGCGTTGGACCCAGGCGTCGACGTTGCGCGGGTCGAGTTTGATCGTCTCCGTGAAATCGGCCAGGGCGCTCGTCGGGTCCGCCTTGGCCATCTGGACGAGCCCGCGATTGTAATGGGCGAGCGCCGCTTTCGGGTCCAGCTCGATCGCTTTCGTCAGGTCGCCTAGGGCCTCGTCGTAGGATCGTTGCAGAAGGCGCGCGGCACCTCGGAAGAGTGGGCCGCTCGACCCTTTCGGGTCGAGCTCGATGACCTTGCTGAAATCGGCGACGGCCTGCTCGTAGTCCGGCATCATCATGGCGGCGCGTCCCCGATTCAGGTAGGCCGGCACGTAGGCCGGGTCGACCTCGATCGCCTTCGTGTAGTCGGCGATCGCCTGTTGGGGCTCGCGCAGGACGAGAAAGAGATTGCCACGGTTGAGGAAGGCCACTTCGTTGTTGGGCTGGACTTCGATCGCCTTCGTGTAGTCCAGGATCGCTTCGTCGATCTTGCCGAGGCTTGCCAAGACGGTCCCTCGGTCCACCAGTGCGAACGAGTCCCGCGGATTCGCGGCGATCGTTTTCGTGTAGGCGGCGATCGCCTGGTCGAGCGTCATCACCTGCCGGGCGGCCACCCAGCCGCGCGCACCGTCCGACTCGGAGAGGAGGAAGACCTGATCACCGTTCGTCTGCTGGACACGATAAACACGCGAGTCGCGCCTCTCAGTCCCCTTCGAGGTGCGTTCGCGGTTCTCGTCGTCCACGGGGTCTTTGCCCGACCGCAGGACCGTTCCTTCGCGAGTGACGACGCGCTTGCCCAGGAACGACCCTGCCGGCTGCGCCTGGGTCGCGCACGCGCGCTCGAGTTGGTGCCGCCCTACGCGCAGCCCGGCGCTTCCGCGGCACCCGACGGAAGTTCGCCGTCTATCACATCTTCGATATTGCGACGGCCGAGTGGACGCGAAATAATCAGCGGCGATAGGGGGATATTTCCCTCATCTGGCGAGTGGATTCGACGATAATCCGGCAAGCGACGGATTCTCAGCCAATCCAGAGTCGCCGCAGATGTCTGAGCGAAATCGCCCAGCATCGTCGTCAACGAAGTCGAAGCGGAAGAAACAAAGGAGCCCCTGATGCTTGGTTCGAAGCTCCACCTCGGAAGCGCCCTCGCCGTCGGCGCATTCCTCGCTCTGCCGGGCGCTGCCTCTGCGCAGCAGGCAAAGCAGGTGACTTTCTCGAAGGACGGCGCCCCGATTTTCCAGGCCAAGTGCCAGAACTGCCATGAGCCCGGCTCGATCGGTCCCATGTCGCTGGTCACCTACCAGGATGCGCGCCCGTGGGCACGCTCCATCAAGCAGCGCGTTGAATCGCGCCAGATGCCGCCGTGGCACATTGACCGCAGCGTCGGCGTCACGCACTTCAAGAACGACATGTCGCTGACCGACGAGCAGGTCGACACCATTGTGAAGTGGG
>CALLYK010000092.1 GCA_937858365.1 uncultured Isosphaeraceae bacterium
CACCAGGAACGCGATGCCGGTGTGGATGCCCAGGTCGACGCCAAAGACCCGCGTCTCCGCGACGGTCTCGGTCTCCACGACGGAGATGATGGCGCCGATGACGATGGCAGCGAGACCCGCCAGGATCGCGATGGTCGTGTACTGGCGCTTGATGAAGGCGATCGCGCCCTCGTAGATCGTGCCGGCGACGTCCTGCATCGCCTGGGGACCCTTGTCCCTCGCGAGCACGTCCCGTGCGAGGATCATCGCGAACACGATGGCCGCGATGCCGGCTACGGGGATGATCCAGTTGATGGCGTCAGCCACGGTGCGGCTAACCTCCCTCGGTGTGTGGCCCTTGGGCGGGCGGTGTCATTGGCCTGGAGCCGGTCGCAGCTCTCGGGTCCCCGGGACCGACCGACGTTCGGGCCGGACCGTGGGTGGGCTCGGGCACGCCGGGAAGCGCGGCTCTCTGGAGTGGGCGGCCCGAGTGTAGCAGGGCAGGACGGAGCCTCCCGCCCGATCACCGCCGCGCCGGCGCGGACAACGGCGTCAAGCAGGGGGGTCTGGGAAGTCGAAATCAAACTCTGGCATCATTGACGCGGCTCCAGGATGTTGTCTTCATGGTCGCCCTTTCCACGCCTGCCGGGGTCGTTCCTTCGTCCGCCGGCGCACAATCGAGCCAGATCGACTTGACCGCCGGCGCCGACCCCGCGGCCGCGCCGCCGCCGGGCGGAACCTTCGACGACATCCTGAAGAAGCTGACCGATCTCCTCGCGGGCTGTTTGCTCGCTGCCCCACCCGCGCCGCCGCCACCGGTTCAGCCGGGCGCCGGCCCCGCTTCAACCAACGCTCCCTCCTCGGTCGCGCCCTCCGTTCCGACAGCGCCTCAAACGAGTCCGAATGCGCCGACCGGGGGTGTTGAGCCGGCGACCGCGCTTCCTGCCGTATCCCCGGCCGCCGATTCGGGTCAAACATGCGTCGTGGCCACAGCGGGAGAGCGGTCCATCCCCGAGCCAATCCCCGTGGCGCCGACGAAGGTAGAGCCAAACCACCCCGATCTTCCGTCGGGCGTCGCTCCTCCCCCGGACGGAGCGGGGGAACCGGGCTTGGCGCCGGTGATCGAGAGGACGGCGGACGCCTCCCGGACGATTCCAGGCGCGCTAGCACCGAGGCCCAACTTCGAAGCGGCCACGCCGGCGCGAGGGAACGCCGTGCCGCGCGCGGCCGTATTGCCGTCGGTGGCGCCCGAGAAGCCCGAAAACAAGGAACAGGACACACGTTCGGCGCCGGACGCATCCTGGGCACAACTGTCGCTATCGAGCCATGCCGCGCTCGGCTCCAGGGAAGTACACGCGGACCGGGGGCCGTCCGTTCAGACGCAATCCAGCCCGGCCGATCAGATTAAGGAGGCGATCCACGCCGCGCGTGACGAGGCGCAGCGGAGTGGCCGGACCGAGGTGCGGTTGCGGCTCGATCCGCCGGAACTGGGTCAGGTTCGCCTGCACCTGAGCGGCGACCAGCATCGGGTCAGCGCCCGGCTCGTGGTCGAGGAGAAGGGGACTGCGGCGCTCCTGCAAAACCAGGCGGACGGCATGCGGCAGCGCCTCCAGGAAGTCGGCATCACGCTCGCCAAGTTCGAGGTCGCGTGGCAGGGGGCGGGGCAATCGGGCCAGTGGCAGGCGCCAGGGCAGGGACCACCGGCGCCCGAGTTATTCGGCCCGGCGCCAGGCCGTAACGCCGGCCCGATGCGGCGGTCGACGGGAGCGCAGCCGCGTGGGCAGATCGATATTCTGGCGTGATCGTGAGAGAGACGAGCTTCGTTCCACGAGCGTTTGACGGAGAAACCGCCTGATGGCCAGCAGCCCCGCCCTTGCCCCGGTTCTCACGCGTGACGCGCTCAATCCGGCGCCCGCCACGCCGGCCGCGCGCTCGACGACGCCCAGCCAGTCGGATTTCCTGAAGCTGCTCGTGACGCAGATGCAGAATCAGGACCCGCTCAACCCGATCAACAACTCCGACATGATGACCCAGCTGGCGCAGCTCTCCACCGTGGACGGCATGACGCAGCTCAACAAGTCGATGTCGGACATGCTGACGCTCCAGCAGCTGACGCAAGGAGCCAATCTGGTGGGCAAGACGGTCACTTACAACAAGACCGACGGTTAGGTCCCGGGCCGCGGTGTCGTGAAGAGCGTGCAAGTCAACAGCGGGACACTCCAGCTTCAGATGAACAACGGCCGGAGCGTGACGTTGAGCCAGATCACAAGCATCGCGGCGAGTTAGGTCGGCCCCGCGAGCCGAGCGGGGCCGAACAGGGTAGCGACGGGTTTGCGAGCGTTCACGCCAGGTCCGGCTCGGCTCGCCGGACCTACTTGCGACGCAGCCTTCGAGGGACACCATGGCCAATTCGCTACTCACCGGCGTCAGCGGCTTGCGGGCGCACCAGCAGATGCTGGACGTCGTCGGCAACAACCTCGCCAACACCAACACCACCGGTTTCAAGGCCCAACGCGTCCGCTTCGCCGACCTGGTCTATCAGACGCTCAATCCGGGCCAGGGCTCGACGGACGGCACCACCGGCGGCGTCAATCCCGAGCAGGTGGGCCTCGGCGTCAAGACCGCGGCCATCGACGTCAACCTCCAACAAGGCGCGCTCGAGACGACGCAGAACACGTTTGACCTTGCCTTGCAGGGGGAGGGTTTCTTCGTCGCCAACGACGGCGCGCAGAACGTCTTCACCCGCGCCGGCGCTTTCGGCGTCGATTCCAACAACTTTCTCGTCGATCCGGCAAACGGTTTCCGCGTGCAGCGTTTCGGCACGGTCGGCGAGGGAAGCGCCACTTTGCCCACCTTCCAGGCCGCCGGCGACAACAACATCAAGATCCCGCTGGGCGTCGGTATCCCAGGCCGCGCCACCACCAAGATCACCATGCAGGGGAACCTGAGCGCCAACGCCGTCGGGCCGCAAGCGCAGACGTTGACGACGAGCCAGCCGTTCAAGGCCGGCGGCGTCGCCGCCACGGCGACGACGCTCCTGAATGGCCTCGACGACAATCAGATCGATTACGTCGCCGGTGACCAGGTTCGCCTGCAGGGCTTGACGCAGGCGGGGGCGGCGGTCGACACCACCTTCGCCGTCGGCCCGACCAGCACGCTGGGCGACCTTGTGAACGCCATCAACGCCAATTTCCCCAGCTCGACCGCGAGCCTCGACGCCCAGGGCAATATCGTCGTCACCGCCAACAACACCGGCCCTTCGACCCTTGACGTTCGCTTCAGCGACAACGCCGGCAACACCGGCCTTACCTCGTTCGGCAACCACTCCCCCACCGTCACCACCATCGGCAAAGACGGCGACATTGTCCCCACCGGCATCCAGTTCTTCGACACCCAGGGCACCCCCCACTTTCTCAGTCTGCAGTTCCAAAAGGTGGGTAACAACGTCTGGAACATGACCGCGAGCATACCTTCGGCCGAAGGGACGATGATCGACAACCAGGTCAACGGCATCACGTTCAACGATGACGGCTCGTTCCGCCTCGTCAACGGCACGGGCGCCGGCGACGCCAACCTCGTCGTGCAGATCACGGGCTTGAGCGCCGCGCAGAACATGTCCCTCGTCCTTGGCACGGGTGGGACGTTCGACGGCTTGACCCAGGTCGGCGGCAGCTCCTCCGCCGTCGCCAAAGACCAGGACGGCTACAGCGCCGGCTTCCTCTCCGACGTGTCGGTGAGCCAGGATGGCGTCGTCAACGGCGTCTTCACGAACGGCCGCATCCTGCCGATCGCGCAGCTCGCCGTCGCGAACTTCGCCAACGCGGGCGCCTTGCTCCGCGGGGGGGACAATTACGCGAGCATCACCAGCGAATCGGGCCCGGCGCTCATCGGCGGCGGACAATCGGCGGGCCGCGGCGCCGTCGTGCAGAAGGCGCTGGAATCCTCCAACGTCGACGTCGCCCTCGAGTTCACTCGCCTCATCATCGCCCAGCGCGGCTTCCAGGTGAACGCCCGCACCATCACCGCCAGCGACGAAGTGCTGAAGGAGTTGGCGGATATCATTCGGTAGGTTGGTTTGATGAGCGGCGCCTGACGAGCCTGCGCTTGGGGAAAGGATGCTGCCGTGACCCGCCTCGAGTGGCAACATCTCGCTGACCGTTGGCTCGTGGACGCGAAACATCTCCTGGACGACCACCGTTGGTCCGCCGCTTACTACGTGGCGGGATACGCGGTCGAGTGCGGCTTGAAATCCTGTGTCTTGGTGCGATTGGCCGCGACCCCGGAAGTGATTTTCGATGATCGCCGCTTCTCCGAGAAATGCTGGACGCACGGCATCTTCGAGCTGGTGAAGATCGCCGACCTCGAGCCGGCGCGACTGGCGGATGCCGCGGTCAATCCGGTTCTTGGAAGGAACTGGCTGGTGGTGAACGACTGGACGGAAAAAGCCCGGTACCAAGCCACTTCTCACCAACGGTCGAAAAGCCTTTACAATGCAATTACCGACACTGCGCATGGGGTGATGCCATGGATCAGAGCCCGCTGGTAACAGAGCAGATCAACGCGGGCGCCAGGTTTCTGGCCGAGTTCGGCAAGTACGTACCCGTCCAGGTAGCGTTCTGGCTGAGAGAGAGCGATGAACCCTATTGGAAGCTTCATGTCGTGTCCGACAAGATCACGGACGATAACTTTGACGTCGCATACGGCGAGGTTCTCCGCATCCACGTAGCGATGGGCGATCCCTATTTCGACCCTTTCGAAGTGAAGCTCATCGGATCGAATGAACGCTTGGCAAAGGCGGCAATGGACCTCCAGAAGCAGTACTCAGGGCACATCCCCGCTCGCCTCCTCGGTAAAGCGATTGGAGGTGTCGCCGTCGACGAACTGTACGTCTACCCTGCGCCGGCGTTGGTCCACTCATGATCGGCGCCGATGCGCAATCGGCCGTTCTCTCACCGTCCTGGCCGAGTCTTGCCTTGCCGTATCTGCTCGCTATAGTCAGGGCAAACCCCTGACTCTTGCCTCTCTACCTCTCCGGGAAACACATCATGGGCTTCAAGCAGACCGACACGCATCGCTTCGGCAAAGCCTCCTACCACCAGATCGGCCTCGTCCGCGGGCAGTTCGGCAACGTGCCCATGGCGCAGTGGGTCAAGTTCGTGCAGGAGACCGGCTTCGACGGCTGGGAGGAGGCGAGCTGGGAGCTGGACCTCGACAAGTGCATGACCGACGCCGGTGCCGAAGCCTACGCCAAGGAACGCGTCGACCTGGCCAAGAAGCACGGCCTGGAGATTTTCACCATCGCCACGCATCTCCAGGGCCAGGCGCTCGGGGACGAGCCGAGCGCCAAGACGCTCCAGTTCACGCGTGGCGAGGCGCGGGCGGCCTACAAGGCCTGGCGCGACAAGGGGAACAAGCCGCCGCGCACCAACCCGTATTATGTGCCGGACGACGTCGGCCGGATGATCCAGGAGCAGAGCGCGAAAGACATCATCGCCTGCGCCCGCCTCGGCCATTATCTTGGGAAGCTGCAGAATCGCCGTATCGCCATGTCGGGCTTCGTCGGCTCGCCGGCCCATTGCTGGAGTCACTTCTTCCTGTTTCCACCCCTTCCCGGTGAGCTGGAAGGACACAAGATTCCAGACGCGCGCCAGGTGAGCCTCGAGCTTCTGGTCGAGCGTTTCGGACCGGTCTGGGACGCGTGCAAGAAGTACGGCGTGACCTTCGATCTCGAATGCCATCCGAGTGAGCGGGCGATGGGGGACATCGAGTCGGCGAGCGATTACATCAACCACATGTGCAAGGCCGGTTATGAAGGCGTCGTCGGCTTCAACCTCGACGGCAGTCACATGGAATGGCAGGGGGTTTCCGTCGTTCAGTTCATCCGCGAGTTCGGGAACTTCATCCATTGCGCCCACATCAAGGGCGTGCAGGTTATTCGCGAGCACACCCGCGCCGGCCTCCTCGGCGGGCATCGGCCGATGGGGCATCCGCTCAACGGCTGGAACTTCGTTACCGCCGGCACGCAGCGCGACGCCAACAGCGTCGAGGAGATCTTCATCGAGCTGAACCGCGTCGGCTTCGACGGCGCCGTCAGCATCGAATGGGAGGACAACGACGCCGAGCAGCACGCTGGGGCGAAGGCGGCCCTGGCGAACTGTCGCAAAGCGGACCTGCCTCCGAGCGGGATGCGGCATGACGAGATGCTGAAGAAATGAGGCGCCAACGTTTAGCCGCGGTTCGCAGAACCGGGGCGGACAATACCCCGCAT
>CALLYK010000093.1 GCA_937858365.1 uncultured Isosphaeraceae bacterium
CGCAATCCTCGCGCAGGAGAACATCAAAAAAGTCGAGGTCTTGGAATATCCCGAGCTCGGCATGGAAGCGATCTGGAGGATCGAAGTGAAGGACTTCCCCGCGTACGTGCTGGTGGACGACAAGGGGAACGACTTCTTCCAGCAACTGCCGGTCTTGAACTGAAGGGCCGCGCCCCAAGATCAGCGAAAAAAACCAGGAAGATGTCAGATGAAGGGACCGAAGTGGAACTCCTGATCTTCGCCGACGACTGGGGAAAACACCCTTCGAGTTGCCAGCACTTAACGTCCAGGCTGCTCTCCCAACACGCGGTCACTTGGGTGAACACGATCGGCACGCGGGCCCCACGACTCGATCGTGCCACGGTGCGCCGGGTCTGGGGCAAAGTGAAAGGACGAGTCGGCAATCGACACTCCCAGACCGCCGAGGCGGCACCGCGGTCCCGGGGTCCGATCGTGCTCAATCCGGTGATGTGGCCCTGGGTGGCCTCACGGTTTGATCGCCGCGTCAATCGCGTCTTGCTCGCCGGCCAGTTGAGGCGACGAATCGCGGCCATGTCGGGACCAGTGATCGCCATCACGACCGTGCCCGTGGTGGCTGACTTACTGGGCGAGCTTCCAGTCGAGCGTTGGGTCTATTATTGCGTCGATGATTTCAGCGAGTGGCCGGGTCTGGAACAAAAGGCGCTCCGTCATTTGGAAAATGACCTCGTCAAGCGGGCCGACGTCTTGATCGCGGTGAGCGAACACCTTCGCGCCCGGCTCCAAAGCATGGGACGCTCTTCCCACCTTTTGACTCATGGCGTGGACCTTGATGAGTGGTCCCACGCCAGACCATACGAGTCGATTGCGGGCCTTGACCAACTTCCTCGTCCTCTCATCGTCTTCTGGGGCCTGATCGATCGTCGGTTGGACGTGCCTTGCCTGGCGCGATTGTCCCAGGAACTATCGGCCGGCACGATCTTGCTCGTCGGGCCCGAGCAAGGACCCGACCCGGCCATCGATCATCTTCCTCACGTTGTCCGCTGGTCGGCGCTGGCGCGCGATCGGCTACCCGACTTGGCCAGGGAGTCGTCGGTCCTCATCATGCCCTACGCCGACCTCCCCGTGACACGGGCGATGCAACCCCTCAAACTCACCGAATACCTGGCCAGCGGCCTCCCCGTCGTGACCACCGACTTGCCCTCAACCCGCGCCTGGGCCGACGCCCTCGACCTGACGACTTCTCCCCAATCATTCGCACTCGCCGTGAAACAACGTTTGATGACATCGTTGCCCGCCGATCAGAAGGGGGCGCGGGCCCGCCTCGCCGACGAAAGCTGGGACGCCAAGGCCCACCAGTTCGCGCGCTGGGCCCTCGATTGAATCACCGCCCTTTCGGCACCACAGGTCCAGCGAAGGAAGACGCCCTGGGCCAGCCGAAATGGCGACCGCGCGTCAGTCCCCGACTCACTCCTCAACCCCAATTCATCAACTTATTTTCACATTTCTTGATTGTATGGACCCGCATTGGCCGGTATCGCCAATTTTGAGGTAGCATCGTGGTCACGGGGTAGGTCTAATGGGCGAGGAAAATGCCGCGGTGTCAGTCGTCGAGCCGCCTTGGGCGGCAGCCGGAAGCCTGCTTATGAAAAAGCTGGAAGGGCCTTCGCTCAGCCGTGCCTTCGCGGTCGGTCTTCAGAGTGGACCACCACTCGGGCCACACAACCCAAACGATCAAATCGTGCCCGAGCGGCGGCCTCAAATGGCCCGACCTGGGTTGACACTGCGCCGGCGGGTGGTCGCGTTGGGCCTCGCCTTTGCCGCGGTCTTGGCCACGACCTGGGGCCTTGGACCGTCATGGGCCGGCCAGGACCCGGAAGACGACCAGGACGAGGCCCTGAACAAGCAAGTCAACCAACCTGTCCCGGAAGGACCCCGCGCGTCCTTCAAGAAGACCACACTTCCCAAGGAATGGGTCCGGTCCTTCCGTTGGCGTTCCATCGGCCCGGCGGGTATGGGCGGACGCATCACCGCGATTTCCGTCTTCGAGGCGGACCCAAACGTCTATTGGGTCGCGAGCGCCGGTGGCGGGCTCACATCTCGAAGTCGTAATCTCGGCTGATTTCCTTGGTGGGTTCGGTCTGCTTGATCTCGAGCTGGCGCTCCTTCGCGGTTTCCATCGCCGAGGTCTTGCCGCCGATGTTACGGGT
>CALLYK010000094.1 GCA_937858365.1 uncultured Isosphaeraceae bacterium
CGAGGAGGTCCAGCGCGCGGCGGCCCACATGGCGGCGCGGGCCCTGCGTGTTTTGGGTCTGGCCGATCGCCACCACGCCGATCGCGATCATGAGTCGGTCCGGAAGGAAGAGGGACTGGTCTTCGCGGGTCTGGCCGGCATGATCGACCCGCCGCGCGAGGAGGCCAAGGCGGCGGTGAAGATCTGCCGAGGCGCGGGAGTTCGCCCCGTGATGATCACCGGCGACCACCCAGCCACCGCCCTGGCCATCGCCAAGGAACTGGGCCTGGCGCGCGAGGGAGACCACGCGATGACAGGCGGCCAGCTCGACCAACTGACCGACGAAGACCTCACGACGGCCGTGGAGAAGACCCCTGTCTTCGCGCGCGTTACCGCCGAGCACAAGTTGCGGATCGTGAACGCATGGAAGGCCCGCGGCCAGGTGGTGGCGATGACGGGCGACGGCGTGAACGACGCCCCGGCGATGCGCGCGGCCGACATCGGCATCGCGATGGGCATCACCGGCACCGACGTGACCAAGGAGTCGTCGGACATGGTGCTGACCGACGACAACTTCGCGTCGATCGTCAGCGCCGTGGAGGAAGGCCGGGGCATCTTCGACAACATTCATCATTTCATTCACTATTTACTCGCGAGCAATGCCGGCGAGGTCTTGCTCATGCTGGTGGCCGCGCTCTTGGGATGGCCGGCACCGCTGACGGCCGTGCAACTGCTCTGGATCAACCTGGTGACCGACGGTCTACCCGCCCTGGCGCTCGGGATCGAGCCGATCGAGCGTAACGTAATGAAGAGGCCCCCGCGCCCCCCTCGCGAGCCGGTGATCTCATGGCGTCGCGGTTTCATGATCGTCCGCCACGGTCTGCTGATGGCGGCGGTGGCGGTGATCGCCTTCGCATACACCTACAGCCAGGACCACGATGTCGAACGAGCCAGGACGGCCACGTTCGCGACGATGGCCTTCACGCAGATGTTCTTCGCGCTGGCTTGTCGGAGTGCCACCCGAACGTTCTGGGGTTTGGGACCGTTCACGAACCTGCCGCTCTTCGGCGCGATCGCGGTGTCGGCGGTCTTGCAGTTCGCGGTGGTGACGGTCCCCCTGGCGCGCCGCGTCTTCGACGCGCCCAACCACCCAGGGAGTGACTGGCTGCACATCGTGCTTCTGGCGCTCGTGCCCGTGACCCTGATCGAACTGGCGAAACTGGTGCGCAGGTGGGTCTTTCGTTCGCGAGGCGATCTGGGTCGGGCCGAACCGGCCTGATCGCCGCGGTGTATTGCAGGAGTGGGTTCGAGGTCGTCTCGTGAGGTGACAGCGGGTCGAAAACAGGAGAATCGAGCCGCACGCGAACCGGCCGACCGAAAGAGGCCCCGAGCATCTTGATGGCCGCGGAAAAGCGAAGCCATCATGTCATATGACGTGTGTTTTTTTAGAGAGCCAGGTTTTCCAAGCATGCCATCGGCTGAAATTTTCTCTCTAATAATGGTGGCAAGGCCCTTGATTTGGCCAATACAGTGTTTATTATACAAACAGAGTCGCCACTCATGAGCGGCGGCGACCCAAGAGTCTTGATGGCCCTCTCCCTTGGCGAGTTTGCCGCGGGATGAGGGTCTTGTCGTTTTGCGACCTCGGTCCGCCAAAGGGCTGGCACACATGGCCGATTCGGGATGGACCGTGACTCTGTCCACCGACTTCGGTTTCCCAGGGGGAACTGGCGACTTGAGACGGGCTGACGCGTGACTTAACCGATGGGCCTTCTTGTCCCCACGTGAGGCGCGACTTGCAGCTATCGATCATCGACCAAGAAGAGGTCGCCGACTCCGAGCCGGTGCCCCTCTCGGCCCAAATAGGGCAATGAGGACCAGACCAGGTTCCAGGCGCTCTTTCGGACTCATCTCCGACCGAAGCCAGACCCTGGCCCCGGGGCGCGCACGATTCGCAAGTGCGGCCCTGCCGGGCCCCCGCCACGCCCCGCAATCCCGTGGCGCGACCACGGAGACAGAAATCGCTAAAGTCCTGCGAATGCTCACTCACAAGAGGTGTTCAGCAATGGAAACGCTCATACCATCAAGCAACCGCTTCATCAGGGAACCTGCGGACTTAAGGTCCGGTGGGAAGGTCATGGATGTACATTACGCGTCAAAAGGTTTCGACCCCGATGCGCAGGGAGTGCGACTGAGAGTGATGACCCAACGAAACCTCGGACTGATCTCGCAGGCTCACATCAAAGACAATATCCACAGTGAGGAAGCTCTTTACGAACTTATCTTGGATCGGTCGAACCTCCTCCAAAGTTGGTTCCTCGAACTGGGCGCCCGCCGGGCAAAGGCGATTTGTTTGATCAAGGCCGATGGGACCAACTTTGAGGGCAAAACCGGGACTTGGAAGGGTACCGGGTTCATGGTCTCCCCAGACATCGTCCTCACGAACCACCATGTCATCAACTCACTTGAAGTAGCGGCCAACGCGACATTCGTCTTCAATTACGAGAACACACCGGAAGGGCAAGCGCGACCAACCAAGGCGTTCAAGGCCAACCCGGATCGCCTTTTCCTGACAAGTCCAGCCAGCGGCGGCCTTGACTTCACGTTTGTCTGGCTCGAAGGCGGACCTGGCAAAGAAGAGGAATTCGGCCATGTCCCTCTGGACCGTGCGGCATTCAAGATCGTCAACAAGGAGTTCGCGAACATCATCCAGCACCCTGAGGGCGGTCCCAAGGTCGTGGTCCTCCAAGAGAACAACGTCGTCGGTCAAGACCCCCTGGTGCTCCACTATACGTCGGACACGAGCCCTGGTACCTCAGGAAGCGCCGTCTTCAACAACGAATGGAGACCGGTCGCGCTTCACCACGCCAGTCGCAAGAAGGGGGCCGATGATGTGACCGGTGGCGTGGTTGAAGGCGGTGGCGGTGAGCTCTACTTGAACGAAGGCATCAAGCTGTCCGCTATCGCGGCCTACCTTGAGCGCCTTCCCTCCGACGACGCGCAGCATGACATGGCCCACGAGGTCCTGCGCCTGTTTACGGGCTCGGACGCGCTGCTTGGCTACTTTGGTTCCCTGGGACGCAACACGTCCGGTAGGGGGCCCTCGTTAGAGATCGTGGCCGGCTGCTACGAGGGGCAAGACCAGGACATCGATGTTGGCTTCTGGAACATCGAGTGGTTCAGCCGCGAGTATCGGCGCAAGCTGGAGGACGTCGCCCGGCTCATGTTCCAGATGGGCTTGGACATTTGGGCACTTGCCGAGTCGTCTCCTCAGGCTGCGGAGGAGCTCGTGGTTTACATGAATCGGGTTTACAAGACCGATTTCCTTTTCGCGGCCTCGGAGCCCGACGCCCCGACATCGAAACAATCGACGACCGTACT
>CALLYK010000095.1 GCA_937858365.1 uncultured Isosphaeraceae bacterium
GGCCGGGCCGTGCTGGGCGCCGCCGAAGGCGTAGATGCGGACGTTCTCCGGGATGACGGCGTCTTCCCTGGCCATGGGGTCGGTGTGGACGAGCGAGCCGCTGCGATGCCAATACTCGGCCGCAGTCTGGGTGTGCATCACCTTGGGCTGCTGTTTGCTCTTGGCGTAGGCGCCGAGGATTGAGTCTTCGATCTTGCGGAAAGGGTCTGTCGCCGGTCCGTACGTGAACGGGAAGACGTCGGCCGGGTAGTCATGATCGTCGAGCTCGGAGTTGTGGCGGGTGGGCTGGGCGAAACGGTGGTTGAAGAAGCCGAGGCCGCCGCCGGCAACGTGGGGCATGAGGCCGTCGAAGACGATGCGGCCCTTCTCGTCCTCGTTGAAGCCTTGGTAGAGGAGATGGCGCAGGAAGCGGCCGCTTTGGGAGACGCCGAAGGAGAGAGCGCGGCTGTTGGCGGGCTTGCCGTCCTTGCGGCGGAGGGGGTTGTCCGCGGACTCGTCGTGGCGGAGGAAGGAGATCAGATCGCGCACGGCGGCGAAACCGGTCCCCTGCACGTAGGCGCCTTCGCACTCGGCGATCAGCTCGTAGAGCCGGCCGGGGGTGAAGCCGCCTTTGAGTTGAAGAAGCGTCTTGCGCGGATGGCCGGCCTCCTTCGACTCGGTGGTGGCGATGGTCCATCGATCGCGCGGGATCGTCTCGCGTTTGCCATGCGGACCGTCGCGGACGGTGAGGACGGCGTCCTTCATCGGCGTGTAGGTCGCATGGTTATCGCGACGTGAGATGGGCAGCGTGTCGGTCGGCTTGTCGCAGAACATCTCGAAGCGGACGATGCCGCGGACCGGCTTGCCGTCTTCGAGCACGGGCGGGGCGATGAGACGGAGACGGTCGTCGCCGGGCCAAAGCTCGCCGATCCAGCCGGACCAGACGACCGTGTAGCCCTGCTCCATGAGGAAGCCGTCTCCTTCGCTCCCCTTCCTGGTCACGTCGTTGCCGCCGGGGCCGAGGTTGAAGAAGCGGAGGGCGAGCTTGTTGCCGCGGTTGTTGACGTCATAGAAGAGGGCGCCGTTCCCCTTGGCCGGGTCCTTGGGGGCGAGGATGACGATCTCGGAGATGAACTCGACCATGCCCTTGGCGTTCTTCGGGGCGAGGTCGAGGTCGACGATGCGCTCGTTGCGGCCGATCTTGGGATCGAGCTGGAAGACGCCGTCGGCGCGGATGATCTCGTAAGGTCCCACCGTGCCGAAGGACTTGCCGTCGGCGAACGGGGCGCGGCGGATGTTCTGGAGAGCGACGAGTTCCGCGCTGGCGGGCGCCGGCAGGACGATCCACGCGAGAAGGATGAAACGGCGCATGGGGAGAGGCTCCGTTTAGCCCCGGTTCGCAGAACCGGGGCGGGGAGGGTGTGGAGACAGCATAGACGCGTGCGCGGCGTGTGGCGACGGGCAAATGGAGGTTGTCGAGCACGCGCTTCCGCCGTGACCTCCGGCGGGGTATCCTGAATACGGAAGGGGGGGCAGGCATGGCGCCGAAAACGCCGATCGAGGTGCGAGGTATCCTGCTGTTTGAGAAAGCGTCGTGCGTGGACAACATTTGGACGCTGCACAATGCAATCTGCTCCCTAGTCGAGGTCACCGCCCCTGTCCACGAGATCTTCGTCTACACGCAACTGGCCGCCGGCGTCGGAACGTATGACTTGCGCATCCAGTTGCGGGCGTTCGATTCGGATTTTGTTATCGGTCTGAGCGAGAGTCACCGCGTTCAGTTTCCCGACGATCGGAGCGTTGTGCTGGAACAGGTATTTCGTTTGAGCACAATTCGGTTTCCTCGGTCGGAGTTGTACGAGTTCCGGTTGATCGCCAACCACAAAGATGTCGCTGGCGGCGTGTATTACCTCAGCGTCCAACTGGCGAAGGACTAGTCATGAGCCAAGCTTCAAATGTATCGGGGGAAGCACCGAAGCGGCCCTATGCGATCCGCAAGCAAGTGGCGCCGCTCATCAGCGTCGATTGCTCGGAATGGGGCAGGCTGCTGGAGGTCGCGTTTCCGGCGCCGCATGAGAGCGGGGCCGGAGAAGCGGCCGCGTGCGTTGACGTAGTCCTGGACGCCGTGGACACGCTGGACGTGGGCCACGGCGGGAGCAAGTTCCGTCTGATCGAACAGAAAGCCGTCGGCGCCAACATTGTCCTGACGCTGGCTCCCATACAGCCGGACAACGCGAAGGAGCGGATCCAACATGTCATCGACGCGCTTCCTGGGGCGCTCGCTAGGCGCGTCCCGATCAGTTACGCGAAGGTGGCGTAGCGGGTGAGCCCGTTGACCGGCCGCCCTCTCGCGACTTGATCGAATCGGCCGCGATTTTCAATCTCCGTTGCGAGGGGCGGGCCCGTCCAATCGAACGAGAAGGGCGCGCGTCGCCGGCGCACGCCCTTGTCTCCGTGCAACTTGCGGCCTTTTTCCCTTCTCGTTCAATTCGTTTGAGTTGAACGAGAAGGGCGCGTTCGGGTTGGTGGGCCATTTCCTTTTGCACGCCGCTCTATCCCGTTTACAATGCTCTTCATGCGGCGATTCCTTCTCCTCACGTTCGCTCTCGCGTTGACTGCGCCCATCTCGGCGCAGACGAAACGCCACGTCGAGTTCAACCGCGATATTCGGCCGATTCTATCCAACGCCTGTTTTCAGTGTCACGGTCCCGATAAAGCGAAACGTAAAGCCGATCTGCGTTTCGATACCGAGGAGGGAAGCCGTGTCGATCTGGGGGAACATTTCGCCATCGTCCCCGGCCATCCGGAGAAGAGCGTGCTGCTGGACCGCGTGGCCTCGAGCGACCCGGCCAAGCGTATGCCGCCCGCTCGCGTGGCCGCGGAGCGGTCACCCCATCCCACGGCGTGAGACGGCACGGGGTGTTACACGGGCGAAACACGAGAGTCATGGTCGAGAAATCGGCACCCTTTAGGTTGGTGACAACGCACCGGGCCGGCGTATGGCCCCACCCACTGCACAGGAGGCACCACCCGTGTTCAGCTCTGCTGACGAAGTCCTCGCCTACATCAAGGACGAGGACGTCAAGTTCGTCGACATCCGCTTCTGCGACCTCCCCGGGATCATGCAGCACTTCAACGTGCCGGCCGAGTCCCTGGACGATGACTTCTTCACGGTCGGCCAGGCCTTCGACGGCTCCTCGATCCGCGGCTTCCAGGCGATCCACGAGTCCGACATGAAGCTCCTGCCCGACGTGGCGACCGCCTACATCGACCCCTTCCGGGTCGAGAAGACGCTCATCATGAACTTCTCGATCGTCGACCCGTTCACCGACGAGCCCTACAGCCGCGACCCGCGCAACATCGCCCGCAAGGCCGAGGCGCACCTGGCGCTGGCTCGAGTTGGTCTCGCGCATGCTGACCGACATGACCATGGCGGCGAGGATCACGAGGATCACTCCGACGAAGATCGCGGCGATGAGCGCCACGCCCTCCTGGTTCTTGTGGGCGGATGAGGACGTCACTGTCAGAACTCCGTGCGGATTTGGATCGACTGGGTGAATGTCTGGGCGGCCCCGGGGCGCGGAATGCCGTTGACGATGATGGTCATGTCGAGGCGCCGAACGTCGGCGGCGACGGTGGTGGCCACGCCGGTCGCGTCGTAGCCCACGAAGCCCGAGCCGGTCTTGATGTTCTCGATGGCGGTCGCGGGGGTGGGAGTCGTGGCCGGAAAGGCCCACGGGATCGTCGTGCAGCTGGCGCAGGTCGGCCCCGACCCCCACGCACCGGCTCCCGAGCCCGAGGGGTTCCCCGAGCTGACCTTCGACCACCCGATGGCCTCTCTGGGGCGGGTCGTCCACGCCGTGGCCGACCTGGACGGGGCGTTGA
>CALLYK010000096.1 GCA_937858365.1 uncultured Isosphaeraceae bacterium
CCCCCAGGCGTATTTCTTGCGGACCAAGCCTCCTCGCGCCGCGTATTCCCACTCGGCCTCGGTGGGCAGTCGTTTTCCCGCCCATTTCGCGTAAGCGGTCGCGTCTTCCCAGCAGATATGGACGACCGGATGGTCCATCTTGCCTTCGATCGAGCTATCGGGTCCGAGGGGGTGTCTCCAGTCGGCGCCTGGGACGTACTCCCACCAACTCAGGGGCTCGCGGAGGGAGACGGGCCCTTGCGGCTTCTGATACACGATCGAGCCGGGCACGAGTTTGTCGGGGGGCACGTTGGCCGGGAAGTCCTTGGGGTCTGGCTTTCGCTCCGCGACGGTCTGGTATCCGGTCTCGGCGACGAACCGGGTGAATTGGGCGTTGGTAACCTCGGTGGCATCCATCCAGAAGCCGTTAAGCTCCACCATGTGGACGGGGGAGGCGTCGTGGAAGTCGTCGGACCCCATGGAGAACGTGCCGGGCGGGACCCAGACCATTCCCTCGGGCGCGGGCCCAGGCGGGTTGCTGCCGCGAGTGAGGGTCGTGGGCTTGAGGTCGAGTCCCCAAGTCCCCGACGCGATCGTCACAATGACGAACCCTGCCGCGATCCCAAGCACGATGAGCAGGCGCCGAGGCCATACGGCTGGTCGGGCGACGTCGATGGGTGCCTTGGCCTTGCGGAGTGGACGTTGGCTCATTGACGGACTCTCCCCGGGCCTGGGACGGCCCTGGGCATTGTTGCCGTTCTCGGTGTTCGTCGCAAATGGTCCTCAGAGGATTCCGCGCTCCGGCGTCTGGTGCTCCTCGATCCGAACGTGGAGGCGTAGCGCCTGAACGAGCCGCTCGAAGCTCGCCTCAGACATCGATTCCGGAGCACGCAAACGAACGACCTTGCCTTGGTCGGGCCCCCAAAGCCGCAAGTCGATGCGGACGATCGCCCCATCCGTGGGTATCGTGGGGTTCGTCACGGGGCGCTCGACAACCACAGGGGGCGCCTCGGACATGTTCGGTCCGGGACGAACGATTCCTTCCTCGTCGATCGCGCCCGCGAACCTAAGCGATTCCAGGAAGACGTCGGCCGCGGACTCTTTGGCCCGGCTCGTGATCTCGTGATGGTGGTAGAGCAAGTTCGCGAGGACGGCCGCGTCGGGCATTTTCTTACCGTCGAAGCGGCGCAGAAGATCGGCGTAGAGAGGCGAAACCACCAGGGCTTGACGATACAAGGCGGGCAATTCGGCCAAGTCCGTCGGATGGACGATCGCCTTGGCGAGGGGCGTTAGGGTGTAAGACGATTCGTTCAAGACGAGCAATCCGAACTGCCTCGCGGCGCTTAAGCGGCTGGAGACGGCGCTCGTCCTGATGTTCTTGTAACCGAGGGCCGCGCCGATGTCGTTTGCGGAGAGGCCGTCAAGGCCGCGCGCGTCGAGGAAGCGGCACAGTTCCACGACGTCGCCAAGGGGCGACCCCGGATAACGAGCGCTGCGCTCACGTTTGCCCTTGGAGGTCCCCTCGGTCTCGCTCATTTTTTGGGTTGGTCCTTGAGGGCCTCGAGGTAGGCCATCAGGTCGGCGAAGTCGCGCGGCGTGAGGCCCTCGGCCAAGCCGTTGGGCATGATCGAGACGTCCGAGACCTTGCGTTCCTCGATCTGGTCTTTGGGCACCTTGACCCGCTTGGCCTCAGCGTCCTCGATCTCGACGAACTCGGGGGTGTCCGCTTTGAGAATGCCGGTCAAGACGCGGCCGTCGCTGGTGGCGAGCACGACAGGCTCGTAACCCGAGAAGATCTTGGCCGACGGATAGAGGACAGAGTCGATCAACTCGGCCTTGCCGTAGCGGGCGCCGATGCCGGTGAGGTCGGGCCCGACGGTCCCCCCCTGCCCCGCAACCGCGTGGCACTTCAAACAGGCCAGGCCCTTGGGGTCGGCGAAGAGGGCTTGACCCTTCGCGGTGTCACCAGGTGTCTTCAGAGCGAAATCGCGATAGGTGTCGGGGTTAAACGCATCGGGCGCGGGGGCCTTCAGGAAGGTGTGCGTCGCCGGCCGGCTGATCGCCACCGCGAATTGCCAACCGCCTCCGCTGTTGGCGCAACGGATGACGACCTGATTGGCCCCTTCGCGTAAGGTCACGTCGAAGCGGGCATGCTCGTGGCTGAAGCCGCGATCGCCGTCGAACTGATAGACGACCTTGCCGTTGAGCCAGACCTTAAGGGTGTCGTCGGAGCCGACCACCAGTTGGGCAGAGCGTGAGTCGGGACTGAGGACCTCGGCGACACCGAAGGCCGACTGATCATCTCCGCCGCCGAAAACGCGACCGAGGTCGATCTGTCCTTCGGCGTCGATCGCTTTGGCCTCCTTCCAGGGGATCGACTTTTCTTTCTTATTGGTGAACATGGCTGAAGGGTCGATCGGCCGATCCACGGCGAATGGCGGTCCCGCGTTCTTGGCGAAGGGGCCGATGAGCCGCCAGGACATGATCGGTTGCGCCGACGCGAAGATCCGTGTGAGCTCCGGCAGCAACGAGGGAGAGAGTTCCTTCCGCTCGTGGAGCCGGTCCAAGACGGGGGCGGCGTCCGCGCGCATCCGGCCCAGGGCCTCCGCACATGCCTTGCGCAGGTCGGCATTCTTCGAGCCGAGGCCGCGAATCAGGACGCGAATGCCGCGCGGGTCGACGAATCGGCTCAGGGCGAGGGTCGCCTCGAACTGGGTGGCGTCGTCCTCGGCCGCCTTCACGAGGGCGGGAACAGCTTCGGGTGTCTCCAGCTTGCCGAGGGCGGCGATCGCCGATTTGCGCACGTCGAGATTGGGATCTCCGAGGAGTGCGACCAGGCGCGCGTTCGTCCCGGCCACCGACCCCAGAAGACCCAACGCCTCCGCGGCGGCGGCGCGGACTTGAGCGTCGGCGTCGTTCGTCGGGAAAGCTCCTGAAGAAGCGTGAAAAGCTCGCGGCCCAGATCGAAGCGATCGACGCGCAGCTTTCCCTGCTCGATATTTCGGCGGGAGGTATCGTGCGTGTCGGCGGCGTGCGCAAGCGCCCGCAGAACACCATGGGTCTGGTGCCGTTCCTCGTGAAGGTACTCAAGGGCAAGACCATGGGCGTAACGGAAGTTTCCATCGCGGTGCAGCGGGCGGGTTACAAGACCACGTCGCCTAACTTCCGCACGATCGTCAATCAGGCGCTGATCAAGTACACCGACAAATTCAAGAAGCTCGAGCGCGGCAAGTACACGGCCGCGTGAGCGCGGCGGCCTCTCCGCCCGCGCGGGGACGTGTTCGTCAACGAAATCGCGCCTAAGAACTCTGGCGAAATGAAAAAGGTCGGGCTCGCTGCCCGACCTTTTCTATGGGTTCATGTCGTTCACGCGTCGTCGCCAACGCTCCGGATGCCGACGAGCGTTCAGTGCGGCATCGGATGCTCGGAGAGAATGCTCGGTCGCTCCATCAAGAAGAGGTGCGAGATATCCTCGTTCAGCAGTCGCAGATTCTCGTCGACGACAAGCGCTTCGCGGTTCTTGATATCGGTGGGACGCTCGTACATCGTGTCGAGTTCCGGTGAGAGATCCCC
>CALLYK010000097.1 GCA_937858365.1 uncultured Isosphaeraceae bacterium
CTCCCGCCGGTCCACTCGCGGGCGTCACTCCCCATCGGAGGTTCCACATGATGCCCATGCCGGATTGGACCCAAGACTTCGACCGTGACGGTTGCGCGGTCGTGCCCGATGTCCTCAACTCCGACGAAGTCGATGACCTCATCAAAGCGGTCGGGCGGGCCTTGTCGGGACCGACAACACTCAAGAAGAACGACTCCGCCTATGGAATGCGTGATCTTCTCGCCCGGGTCCCCGAAGTGGCGGCCCTGGCACGTTCGGCGCCGATGCTCGCCTTGGTCGCGCCGGTGCTGGGCCCTGCTGCAGTTGTCGTCCGAGGTCTTTGGTTCGACAAGTCGCCGGGGGCGAACTGGGACCTTCCTTGGCATCGCGACCTGACGATCGCGGTTCGCGAGCGGATCGAGACGCCCGGCTTCCGGGCCTGGACAATCAAAGCCGGCATCCACCACGTTTTGCCGCCCCTCGAAGTCCTTCGCGGCATGATGACCGTGCGATTGCATTTGGACGACGTGGACGAAGAGAACGGGCCCCTTGAAGTCCTTCCAGGCTCTCACCTTGCGGACGAAGAAGCACTGGACGCGATCGACGAGTGGCGTCGAAGGGTGGCCCCCAAGGTCTGCCTGGTTTCCCGAGGAGGGGCGGTGCTCATGCGTCCGCTGCTCCTGCACGCATCGGGTTCGGCGAAAGTGCCCGGACACCGAAGGACGATTCACCTCGAATACGCCGCCGGACCCCTACCTGGGGGCCTGCAATGGCAGACGGACCAAGTCGAAGAACGAAGTCCTTGACCACGCCCCAAAATGGGTGAAAAGAAGTCGCTGGCGAAAAGTGAGAAACCAAGGGATACTAGGTAGCTTTCCATCCCCAGCGCCCGATCCATGACGAATGACCGATGACCAATCAAGTGCAATTGACGGCGTACGAGACGAAGCAAATCGAGGAGATCGCCCTGTGGAAGTCGGAGCGGCCGAGTCACATCTTGGCGACGTTTCGAGCGCTTTCGCGGCCCTTCACGAAGTTGTTCACAAAGGTGGTCCCTCCCAGCGCCGTTCGCAAAACGCTCGAGGCCGTGGAGAAGCGCGCTGAGGACCATGAGGACCTTCAGGAGTTCTTGAGGGAATTCGGCTTCGCCACGTTGGAAGAACTCCGGGCCTTGTCGCTGGAGGAGTGTGACCGTCTGACCGAGAAGGTCAGCGCGCGTGCCGAGCACCTCGCGTTGCTTGAAGGGGCTGTCCCCGCCTTGGGCGGTTTGGCGGTACCCGGTGTGGGCGGGGCCGCGATCGCGTTGGTGGACGTCCCGATCCTGTTTGAGGCGTCCCTCAAGGCGATCCGGCGGATTGGACATTGTTATGGCTATCGCTTGAAATCGGAGTCGGCCCGGCAATACGTGCTCGGGGTCCTCGACCTCGCGAACGCGGAATCACCCGCCGAGCGTGTCGCCGAGCGAGAACGATTAAGGGGCCTGGTCGACCCCCAGGCGCCGAAGCCGAACGGGCCAATCCCGTTAGACAAGGTGGCGGGTTCCGTTGTCGATGATCTGCCCCTGGAAGCGGTGCCGATCGTGGGCGAAGTCTCGTCGATCTTCCTGGACTACGCGTTCGTCCACCGTGTGGACATCACCGCGCGGCGCGTCTTTCAAGAGCGCTGGCTGCTCGACAAGGGGAAGGTGACGGCGATCCCGCCTTCGCCAATCAGCCGTCGACGGAGTTCGGTCGAAGGTGTGGTGAACGTCGCGGGCGAAGTGACATACACGACGAGCTTCGCGCTGGCCCTCGGTGTGGGAATTCCATTGATCCTGGCGGCGCGACTGGCGGCGAAGCTGCCTCTGGGGACCGCGAAGGCGGGGGTCCGCGACGGGGCCCAAGCGGCCATTCACGACGCCACTCATGTCGCCGCCGAGTTCCGAGCGGGACTGGACGCGGGCCTCAAGGCGGGCGAGGAAACGAGGCGGGGTTTGGCGACCGCCTGAAGTCGCCGTCTCACGGGCGCGGCCCCGCCCTACGATCCAGGGCCTCGCTCCCCTGCTTCATCCGTTCCAGGATCGGGTCGACCAGTTCCTCCGGCACGAACCTCTTCAACGCTTCCTTGCCGCCGAAACTGGCCACCTGTTTGATTAACGAACTTGATATGTGAGAGTATTCGCCGTCGGCCATCAGGAAGACGGTCTCCACCGACGGGTCCAGCCTTTGGTTCGTGAGCGACATCCCGAATTCGTATTCCATGTCCGAGAGCGTGCGGACGCCGCGGAGGATCACCCGAGCGTCCACGCTGCGCACGAAATGCACCGCCAAGCCCTCGAAGGAGGCCACCGTCACTCCTTTCAGCGGCGCCACCACGCGACGCGCCAATTCCACGCGCTCTTCCACCGAGAAGAGCGACGCCTTGTTCGGGTTCACGCCGATCCCCACGATTAAGCGGTCGAAGAGCACCGCCCCGCGCTTGATCACGTCGAGGTGCCCCAGCGTGAGCGGGTCGAATGTCCCCGTGAAGACGGCCGCGCGGTCGCTCATGGTGCTTGTCTCAAAGGCCCTGGTTCGCGTCCCTCAGAGCGCGTTCCAGACGGTCGAAATCGTCGTCGTTGTTGTAACAATGCGCGCTGATGCGCAGTCGGCCGCGTCGACAGGCAAGGGCCACCCCCCTTTCCCGAAGGAATCGGACGACCGCGTCCGGGTCGGTGCCCGAGCGCTCAAGGGCCACGATGCCGGAAAGGTCCTCCGGTCGCCGCGAACCGACGACCGTCCAACCGCACGACTCGGCCACTCGACGGCCCTTCTCGGCGTTTTCCAAGACGCGCCGCGAGACCCGATCGGGGCCCAACTCGTGGAAGAGGCCCACACTCGCGCCGAACGCCTGAAGGCCCGGCATGTTGAACGAGCCCCCCTCCCACCTCTGCGCGTTCGGTTTCAATTGATAAACGTTCAATGGATCATTGTACGAACCGACGACGCTGTGCCAGCCCACGCCGAGGGGTCGCAAGCGGTCGATCCAGTCACGGCGGACATACAGGAAGCCGGCCCCTTCCGGGCCGAGGAGCCACTTGTGACCATCCGCGCAGACGAAATCGACCGGGGTCCGGCGCACGTCGATCGTCAGCGCGCCAAGCCCTTGGATCGCGTCCAAGCAGAGGGCCGCTCCTTTGCTTTGGCAGACGTCCGCCAGGGCGTCGAGGTCGTTCCGAAAACCGGACGTCCATTCGACATAGCTAATGGTCAGGAGTCGCGTGCGCGCGTCCATCGCGTTCGCCAGGTCTTCGACCCAGACTCGTCCATCGCGACTCGGCACGGTGCGCAGAGAGACGCCCCGATCGGCGAGGTTCATCCACGGGTAGATGTTTGACGGATACTCCTCGGACACCGTGACGACGTTGTCTCCGTCGTTCCAGGGGAAACCCTCGGCGATCAGGCCGAGGCCCTGGGTCGTGCTGTTCACGAAGGCGACCTCTTCAGGGTCGGCGCCGATGAGGCGGGCGACATCGCCCCGGATGACTTCGAGTTTCGCCTCCCACTCGGGCCAGTGGACGCACCCGTTGAGTTCTTGTTCTTGGGTCCAGGCGCGCAAGACGTTTCCCGATCGTCTCGGAAGCGGGGCGACGGCCGCGTGGTCGAAGTAGGCCCACTGGCGAGTGACCGGGAACTCGGTCTCACGGAGGGCCCCCCAGATGTCGATCGACGAGCACTGTCCGCTCATGGGTCAGCACCAAGAGACCGCGTGGAAGAGTGTCAGGAGCACGGAGAGGCCCATGAGCGTCCCACTCCACGGGTCGATGAGGATGAGCATCGCCACCTGAAAGACGAAGAGAAAGCCAACCAGGGCGTAAGCGACCAGATGGAGGACGAACGGCCATCGCCGGGGCGCGATCCAGAGCAAGGCGACGACCGAGACATGGGCCCCCAGCGCGATCGCGAGGAAGAAGGCGGCGTCCCAAGAAGGCCACCGCCGGCAGACCGACGAAGCGGCGGCGAAAACGAGGCACGCCAAGGCCACAAGGAAGGCGAGGTCGCCCAGAGTGAAATGGCGGGACCGGACCAGCGGGCGGTCGAGCGGCATGACGGGACCGTCACTTCTTCCTGACGCGCACGAACTTATGACAATTCACGCAGTTCATGGTGAGCTGCATGTAACATAGCGTCGCCCCGTCGAGATTACGGTCCTTGGCGCGGCTGGAGAGGTCGTCGCAGATCGTGCGGAACTCGGTGCTGTAGCGGACGTAGTCCATGTCGGGAAAGACGTTCCACTCCGAGTCTTCGCTCAGCGATTTCAGGTCGCGCGCGTTCTTGCCGATCGTCTCGAAGTTCTCCAGCGCGATGCCTTCCAGGATTTTCTGACCGTGGGCCAGCTTCTTCTTCATCAGTTCCGCATGGCGGCGCTGGCCTTGGGCCCGCGCCTGGACGAAGGCTGACGCGACGAGGCCCACCAGGGCCGCCGCGATCAGGATGAGGGCCCCGTTGCGCATGGTTCGGTTCATCGACGCCTCCTCGCGAGCGGTCTTCGGTCGGGACGGCTGCAACTTAACCGTGGCGCGCGGGGGCGTCAATAAGGTGCGGGACCGTCGCCGTACTCCGCTCGAGGCGCTCGCGGAGCCAGCGGGCGACGTCGTCCAGGACCCGGGCGCGGTCGAGGTCGTTCAGGGGCTCGTGCCGCGATTCGAGGTAAACCCGCAAGGTCTTGTCGGCGCAGCCCAGGCCGCGATGGAGGGCGCGCGAGCCGGCCGGGTCGATCAACGGGTCGTCCTCGCCGACAAGGAGCAAGGTGGGAGCACGCACGCGGCCGGCGTCGGCGATTAGGCGAGCGCCCCCTTCAACCATGCCGAAGTAGAGACGCGCTGAGATCCGCTCGTGACGTAGGACATCGCGGGCACGCGAGTCCATCATCACCGGGTCGCGCGTCATCCATTCATGAGGGTAAGGAGCGTGGAGGGTGACGGTCGGGGCGACGCGACCAAGCAAGCGGCCGACACCCACTTTCCACGCGGGCACGGTCGCCTTCAGCCGCAAGGCCGGATTGGAAAGGACTAGGCCCGCCAGGTTTGGTCCTTCCTCCGCGAACCGGAGCGCGACTTGGCCGCCGTTGGAGTGGCCCAAGACGAACCGAGGCGCATCGGGCCGTTCGCGCCCGCACCAGTCAAAAACGCCGCGGAGGTCGGCCACCAGTTCCTCGTAAGCGAAGACGACGCCTCGAGCGCCCCGGCTCAGTCCGTGGCCGCGGAAGTCGAACGCGACCACGCCAAGCCCGGTCTGATCGCGCAATTGGGTCGCGACATGTTCATAGCATCCGGCGTGTTCACCGAAGCCGTGGGCGATGATGAGGGAGCCGGCGCCGTCGGCGCCGGGCCAAACGCGGGCGCGGAGGGGCGTGCCGTCGGCCGACGGGATGGTCAATTCGTGGTCCATCGCCCCTCCCGGGTTCAGGCGCCGGGGCGTCGGCACCAAGTCCAGTGCCTGTCGGACGTCATCGAGACGTCTTCCTCGGGGGCCCCGAGGGTGCGGACGATAGCCCGAACTTCGTCGAGCGTCAACGCCGCGTGGAGGGAAGCAGCGAAGAGTTCGCGTGCCCTCTCAGGTTCGTCTCCCGCGTAGGTTCGGACAAGACCTTCGAGTTCATCCAAGCTCGTTGGGCGGGCGAGGTCGCGGACGAAGAGGGTGCCTCCGGGCGCCACGAGCCGGGCCATCTCGCGCAGGACGGTGCTCGGTTCGGGGAGATGGTGGACGATCGAGTTCGAGATGACCGCTTCGAAGGAGCCATCGGCGAACGGAATGCCTTTGGCGTCAACGAGCGAGAGTCGGAGGCGCCCTCGAAGGTCGGCCGCCGCGATGTTCGCTTCCCCCCGTTCCAGCATGTGGCGCGAAAGGTCCACTCCCAGAATGCGGGCCCCTGGGTCTTGCCGACAAATCTCAATCGGGATGAGGGCGGTGCCCGTGCCGAGGTCGAGGGCCTCGCCGCCGCGCATCGGGCCGTGGGCCGCGAGGAAGTCGGCGGCGAAGCGCCTGTTGACTGCGGCGTGGTCCATCGCGTCGTAGCTCGCGGCCTCTTCGGCCGTGTCCATCACTTCGGGTTCGAGGACGCGGTGGAGCATCGCGAGAGGTCTCCCATCAAGCACGCGGTAGGAACGCCTCGGAGGCCGGCGCGACGCGGCCGCGTCCTCGCGGCATCAGGGCGCGACGCAGCAAGAAACGCAGCAGGAAGTACGCCACAAGAACGAACGGCAACCAAGGCGCGAGGGCCACGACCATCAAGACGATCGACTTCCCCACGGCGATTAGGGCGTCCAGGGAGTCGAAGAAGGTCCGGCCGATCACCGTGCCGAAGAGGGGCGATTCGGGCGGCTTGTCGGCCCGGCGTTGGCTCACCGTGATCGTGACCGTGCTCAGGCTCGTGAGGTTCGTCAGCAAGCGAAGCGAGCCGTCGAGTTGCTCGATCTCGGCCCGGACGCGCGAGAGTTCGCGCTCGACCTGGATGACTTCGTCGAGCTTACCCGTCCGCTCTTCCAGCAGCTTCAGGAGCCGCGATTCCTCGACGCGCTTGTTCTTGAGGCGGGCCTCGGTGTCGAAGAACTTGTCGGTCACGTCCTGGGTGTCGAGCGTCCGGCGTTGGGTCTCTCCCAGCGCGGCGACCGCATCAAGAAACGCATCGAACTTGTCGATGGGGACTCGGACGGTCCAGGAGGCGCGGCGGAACGAGCCCGTGGCGCCGCTAAGGTCTTGCTTCGAAATGTATCCGCCGAAGGTCTGGACGATCCGGGGGACCTGCGGCTCGACCTTGTCGAGGTCCTCGGCGACCAGGTCGACGCTTGCCGTGTAGATGATCTTGCGGGGGACGTTCGCGGGAGGGGCCTTGTCGGCCTCCTGAGGGAGTTGGGGGGTGGCGTCGGACGATTCGGCGAGGGCCTTTGCCGCCGGCGCGGCGGCGCGAACCTCCATGCTGTTTTTGAAAAAGCCGGGCTCGGCCGAGCAGCCCAGCGAGAGCGTGGTCAGGGCGACCGCGAGGAGTCGAGCGGCGTTCATGGAAGGGCCTCCCGCAGGTTGGCCTGATCGCGCCGTTTCCGGCGGAGCAGGCCGATGCCGATGATCTCGATGGCGAGAAACCAGGCCAGGCCGTAAATGAGGTAGTCCCACTCGGGCAGGTGGAGCATCGCCAGGCCGGTGAGGAACATGAGCACGGCCAGGACGACATAGCGCGGCTGCGAGAAGAAGTAGCCCAGGGTCGCGAGGAAGAAGGCGCTCAGGTTGGCCCAGACGGGTTTGTACCAGTTCATCTCCCAGCCGGTTTGGGCGTTCATGGCCGAGAGGTTGAATGAGAGGATGAGGAAGGTGCCCCACATCCGGGCCAGCACGCTCACGGCGGGCGATGCGTTGTACCACCGCCATCCTCCCGCCCAAATCAAGACGCTGACGACGCAGAAAAACTCGACCAGCCAAAGGGCCGGATGACGGAGGTCGCTATGGGGCTGGTTGTCGTCGATCGCCTGAAGGGCCAGGAAGAAGGCGAGATGGACCCAGCCGATGGCGAGAAATGCGGTCGGCCAGCGACCGCTCGCCAGGGTCCGTCTCGCCTCGGCGCTGAGGGCGCCCCGCCAAGTGGTGACGTCGACTGGGGCGTCGGGGATCGACGGCAGGCCGAATCGTGGGAGACCGCGCGGCTTCTTTTCGTTTTCGACTTCGTTCATAATACACAGATAGTATCACGGGGCCTTCCGAGCGGCAAAGACGCCCGCCCCGCCGACGCTCAGGGACCATCGCGATGCGTTATCGTCGACTCGGACGGACCGGCTTGAAGGTCTCGGAAGTCTGCCTCGGGACGATGACGTTCGCCGGCCAGTGCGATGAAGCGACATCGCGCGCGATCCTCGATCGAGCGGCCGAGCGGGGCGTGGACTTCATCGACTGCGCCGACGTCTATCCCATCCCGCCTGACATCGCCACCGCCGGCCGCTCCGAGGAAGTGATCGGCCGCTGGCTCCGTGACCGGGCCGACCGCGATCGGTTCATCGTCGCCACGAAATGCCGGATGAAAGTGGGGCCCGGCCCGAACGATGAAGGGCTCTCGCGCCGCCACGTCATCAAGGCGTGCGAGGCCGGCTTGAAGCGCCTTCACGTGGAAACGATCGACCTGTATCAAGTCCACTCGCCCGACCCAGAGACCCCGATCGAGGAGACGCTGAGGGCGCTGGACGACCTGGTCCGTTCGGGCAAGGTCCGGTACATCGGCTGTTCGAACTTCCCGGCTTGGCTTTTGGCTTTGTCCGTCGGTGTTTCGGCACAGGAGGGCCTGGCCCGGTTCGATTCCCACCAGCCGCGTTACAACCTTCTCCATCGCGAGATCGAGGGCGAACTCGTCCCGCTCTGCCTGGACCAGGGGATCGGCCTGATCGTTTACAATCCGCTGGCCGGCGGTTTCCTCTCGGGTAAGCACGCCAAGGACCGCCCCCCGCAGCCCGGGACGCGCTTCACGATGGGCGAGTCGGGCCGGCTCTATCGCGAGCGCTACTGGCAAAGCTCGCAGTTTGACGCCGTGGCCGCCTTGAAGGCCCATTGCGACGCGCGGGGTTTGGACATGGCGACCGTGAGCGTCGCCTGGGTCTTGGCACAACCCGGCATTTCGTCGGCGATCGTCGGGGCGAGTCGGTCCGACCAGCTCGACGCGACCTTGGCCGCGGTCGACCTCACCTTGGAGAAGGAAGACCTCGACGTCTGCGAGTCGCTCTGGTGGGACCTGCCGCGTCGCCGCGTGCGTTGATAGGATGATCGCCTTCGACTCGCATTCGAAGAGGCCCGCGATGCCCCGAAAGACCCGCCCGCGTCGAGAGGACGTCCCCGCCGACGATTGCCTCTGCAATCACTGCACGGGCAAGTGCTGCCGCTACTTCTCCCTGCCGATCGAGACCCCGACCACCTGGGACGACTACGATTCGGTCCGCTGGTATCTGGCGCACGGTCAGACCCTCGTCTACGTGGAGAAAGGGACCTGGTATCTCGTCGTGATGACCCGCTGCCAGTACCTCGACACCCAAAACCGCTGCGGCATCTACATGGACCGTCCCAAGATCTGCCGCGACTACACGACCGAGAACTGCGAATACGACGAGGACTGGACGTTCACGAAGGTCTTCGAGGACCCCAAGCAGATTTGGGAATACGCCGAGGCCATCTTGCCGCCGCGCCGTCCCAAGGGCAGGGCCGCTCAAGGGGCCCAGGGCGTCCTGCATCAGCTTGGTCCCCCGCCCGGTTGAACGGGGCCCCGCTCGGGGCGATAATGGTCTTTGGATGACAGGTCCAGCCGGAGTCCAGCGTCATGTCCGTGCCCACTGCCGACGATCTGCCCGCGGAGGTCCCCGAACCGATCGCCAATCTCGACCTGAGCGACCTGCCCAAGCCCGAGTTCCAGTTCACGCCCGCGCAAGAGCGCTTGATGGACGAACTCGGACGCAAGATGGGGTTGGTGGGCCTCGTCGGGATGGTCCTTGGGGCCCTCATGCTGCTGGCCGTCCTGGGCGATGTCGCCAACCGAGGCATGGTGGCGATTGGTGCGTTGAGCGTCGTGCCGGTCGTCTTTCTCTTGGTCGGCGCCTGGACCCGCGCGGCCGGGCGCGAGTTCCACGCTGTCGCCAACAATCCACAGCGTGAAGTGACCCACTTGATGGGGGCGCTTGAATACCAGGCCCGCATCTTCCGGTTCGCATCGTGGGTCCTCTTTGGGTTACTGGCCGTCACGTTGGTCTTCGGCGTCTTCAGCTTGGTCGTCACGCGGGCGAATTGAGGTGTCTCGCGGAATCACATGGAAGGGGCGACATGGCCCGAAGAAGCAACCACTACGAGGCCGCGTTCGAGGGATACGTGCGCGACCTTCGCGTCCCTTGCGTGGCGATCGACGAGGCCAAACGCGCGATCGAAGGCGAGGGCGGGATGAAGTCGCCCGACTTCTTGTTGTATCCTCAAGGGGGCCTGAACCTGGTGGTCGAGGTCAAAGGAAAGCGCGGCAAGAGCAAGTCCGGCCGACGGGCCTGGGAGAACTGGGTGACAATGGACGACCTCGACGGCCTAACGCGCTGGCGCACCCTCTTCGGTCCGGGGTTCCTGCCTTTGCTCGCCTTCGCGTATGCCGAGCCGCCTTCCGCCTTCCCTCTCCCGCCCGGTGAAGGGGGCTTTCGCTTTCGGAATCGTGTGTATCGGTTCTGGGGCGTGGGCCTGGACGACTACATCGCCCATTTACGCTCGCGAGGCCCCGCGTGGAAGGCGGTCGCCATGGCCCGCGCCGAGTTCCGTCGCCGAGTCCGACCGTTGGCCGAATGGCTGCCCTTGTCCCTACGGGAAACCAAGCGAGTCCGACCGCTCGCCTCCCTTTCTTCGAATACCCCCAAAGAGGTTGCGCGATGACGCGATGGTTTCGACTTTTCCCCGCTTGGGTCGGCTTCGCCCTGGCGTTCACGGCCGGCCGGGTCATGGCACAGGACCCGGGGGCCCCCGGCGGCGACACGGGTGAGCCGCTTTACGGCTACCTCGCCTGCGGGGCGCTGGCGGTCGGCGTCGTCTTCGCGCTTTGCAAATCGGCGCGCCGCTCGGCCTGAACCGTCCCTCACCATCAAACCGAATTCCTCATTGAAATCGACATGATCGCCACATCAACGTCCGCGCCGACCCGCGACGAGGTCGCGGCCCTGTATCATTTGCCCTTGCTCGACTTGATCGGCCGCGCCGCCGAGGTCCACCGCCGCAACCACACGGCTGGGGAAGTGCAGGTTTGCGTCCTGCTCTCGATCAAGACAGGCGGTTGCCCCGAGGACTGCGGCTATTGCCCGCAGGCCGCGCGTTATCACACGAACGTCCAGGCCGAGCCGTTGATGAAAGTGGCCGATGTGGTGGACGCCGCCCGCCACGCCAAGGAGAACGGGGCCACTCGGTTTTGCATGGGGGCCGCCTGGCGTGAAGTGAAAAACAACAGTCAGTTCGACAGCGTCTTGGAGATGGTCCGCGCGATCAAGGCCGAAGGGGGCCTGGAAGTTTGCTGCACGCTGGGCATGCTCACCGATGACCAGGCCCAACGCCTCGCGGACGCGGGGCTTGACGCCTACAACCACAACCTGGACACCTCCAGCGACCACTACGACCAGATCATCACCACCCGCACCTACGAAGACCGCTTGCGGACGCTTGGCCATGTGCGCGACGCCGGCATTTCGGTCTGTTGCGGCGGCATCGTGGGCCTGGGCGAGACGGACGACGATCGGGTCGACATGCTCCACACCCTGGCGAGCCTGCCCGAGCCGCCCGAGTCGGTGCCGATCAACGCCCTGGTCGCCGTCGCGGGGACCCCCCTGGCCGAGCGGCCCAGGGTCCCCGTTTGGGACATGCTCCGCATGATCGCGACGGCCCGCATCCTCTTCCCCACCTCAATGGTCCGCCTCTCGGCCGGCCGCTTGAACATGACCGAACAAGACCAGGCCCTTTGCTTCCTCGCCGGCGCCAACTCGATCTTCGCGGGAGAGAAACTCCTCACGACCGGCAATCCGGAATATGATCAAGATAGGCACTTGTTTGAACTTTTGGGTCTGACCGCCCGTCCGGCGGCGCCGTGCGGAGGTCACGACCGATGAGATCCGCGGTTGTCGAGGCAATGCCCGAAATCGACCTTCGGGGTGGTGCGGAGCAGCGGGTCCTGCTCGCCCGTGTCGGTTGGTCGCTCTATAGGTCCATCGCCGAGTCGATCGGGGACCGTGCCGTCCCTCGATTGACCTATGTCGATGGAGACCTTGAACTCATGGCCCCTTCCTATCTCCACGAATTGCTTGCCGACCGCCTCCGATACTTCGTCCTGGCCCTCGTGCGAGGTTTGAACCTGACGGTCGTGTCGGCCGGCAGCGCGTTGTGGGAACGGGCCGACTTGGACAAGGGAAAGAAACCCGACGCGTGTTTCTACGTCGCGAACGAGCCTCTGGTCCGCGAGGTGGACGAGATTGACTTGGAGGTCCACCCACCTCCCGACCTGGCCGTTGAAATCGAGATCTCATGCCGACTGGTGGATGGCCTGAGTGTGTATTCGGCATTGCGTGTCCCGGAGGTATGGACGTTCGACGGCAAGAAATTGGAGTTCCTCGTCCTCGATAATCGCCTGATATACCGGGAGTCAGCGCGTAGCCGAGCATTCGCCCAACTGACCGCGGCCGAGGCCCAAGATTGGCTTGTTCGCGCCCATCGTCGAGAATTGACGGAGTGGTTGACCGCGGTCGACTCCTGGGTCCGCGACGACCTCGCCCGAAGAGTCGAGGGGGCTTGAGTGGGTCGGGGACCGCGTGTCGTCATCAGCGGGATCGGCCTGGTCACGGGACTCGGCCCCGATGCCGCGTCCACCTGGTCGGCCGTCCGCGAGGGTCGTTGCGGCCTTCACCTCGTCGATGTCCCCGGGGTCGGGCCCGTCATCGCTTGTCCCTCGCCGCTTGAAGGAACGAGCGACCTCGACCCGACCATGTCCATTCAGCCACGCGCGGAGGACGAGGCCCTCGACTCCGCGCGTGTCGGCGCAGACCTCGGCGGCTACCGGCCCGAACGCGTTGCCGCGCTGATCGGCATGAGCAAAGGCCGCGTGCGCGGCCTATCCCAAGCGACGCGCCCCGATTGGCTGGAAAGCTGGCCGGGCGACGGTCCGCGCTTGACGCGTTCCCGCCGCCCGTTTCTCGGGCCCTCGTCGGCCCCGGTGGCCGCTTGCGCCACGGGACTGGTGGCCGTCCTGCAAGGCGCCGAGATGGTCCGCCGGGGCGATTGCGACATGGCCCTTGCCGGGGCCGTCGACGCCTCGCTGGACCCACTCCTCGTCGCCGCCTTTCAGAACATGAAGGTATTGGCGCGCCACGACGACGCCACCCGCGCGGTCCGTCCCTGGGACCGCGATCGCCGCGGCTTCGTGATCGGCGAAGGGGCCGCGCTCTTTGTCCTGGAGCGAGCCGACCGGGCCCTCGCCCGAGGCGCCGCGCCCCTCGTCGAAGTGGCCGGCGGCGCCCTCGGTTCGGACGCCTACCATATCACCGACCTCAACCCCGACCCGGCCAATCTCGCCGGCCTCATCGGCCGCGCCCTGGACAACGCGGGCGCCAAGCCGGAGGAAGTGGACCATATCAACGTCCACGGCACGGCAACTCGATCCAACGACCCGTTGGAGTGCCGAGCGATCCGCATGGCTTTCGGCGCTCATGCCGACCGAATTTCTTGCTCCGCGAGCAAGGCCCAAATCGGTCATCTCCTCGGCGCCGCCGGGGCCGCCGAACTCGCCCTGACGTGCCTGGCGATTCGCGACGGCTTTGTGCCGCCGACATTGAACCTCGACGACCCCGACCCCGCGTGCGACCTCGACGGCACGCCCCATGAAGGCCGGCCCCGCGACGTGCGCGTCGCCTTGAAGTTCTCGCTGGGTTTCGGCGGCCATCTGGCCGTGGCCGTCTTGAAGCGCTGGGATTGAACCGAGGGACACCTTGGCCGACCCCTTGAAATGGCTCGAAGACCTGGCGGCGGAACGCTCGCGACGCGGGCTGGAGCGTCGTCTCGTCGCGCGCGGGCCATCCCGCCCGGGCCGGATCCTCCACGAAGGCCGCGAACTCATCAACTTCGCGTCGAACGATTACCTCGGTCTCGCCGCCGACCCGCGCGTACTCGCCGCCGCCGTCGCGGCGACGCGCGAGTATGGCTGGGGAAGTGGGGCCTCACCGCTCGTCTGCGGCTGGAGGACGCCTCACGAACACTTGGCGGCGGCCCTCGCGGAGTTCGAACGGGTAGAGGCCGTGACCCTCTTTCCCGCCGGTTTCGCCGCGAACTTCGGCGCGATCGCGGCCCTCGTAGGCGCTGGGGACGCAGTCTTCGCCGACAAGCTCGACCACGCCTGCCTCATCGCCGGTGCGAAGACGTCCGGAGCTCGCCTGCGTATCTTTCCTCACGCCGACCCGGACAAACTGGCGACCATCTTGCACCGCGAACGGTCCCAGTATCGGCGCGTATTGATCGCGACCGACGGCGTTTTCAGCATGGACGGTGACCTGGCCCCGCTCAGCGCTCTGGCTGACTTGGCCGATCGTCACGAATCAATGCTCCTCGTGGACGAGGCCCATGCCACAGGGGTCTTCGGCCCCGACGGACGCGGTTCTTGTGCGCAGGCGGGCATCGCTGATCGCGTCCAGGTGCGCGTCGGCACCCTATCCAAGGCGCTTGGTTCTCTCGGCGGTTTCGTCGCAGGCGAGCGGCGGTTGATCGACCAGATCATCCATCAAGCGCCGTCGTTCATCTATTCGACGGCCCTGCCGCCGGCCGCCGCCGCCGCTGCTCACGAGGCCTTGAAGATCGCGAACGAAGAGCCGTGGCGACGCGAAGGTTGCCATGCTCTTGCCGATCGCCTGCGCGCGGAACTGCGCTCTCGAGGGCACAAGGTCCCCGATTCGCGAGGGCCGATCGTCCCCCTCATCCAAGGCGAATCGGAGACCGCGCTCGACCTTTCCTCACGCCTCCTGGATGCCGGCCTGCTTGTGCCGGCGATTCGGCCGCCCACGGTCCCTGCGGGTACGTCGCGCCTTCGGATCAGCGTGACGGCCGCACATACGGACGAGGACGTCGATAGGCTCCTGTCGGTCCTCTGACCCCATCAAGGTCGAACGAACATCCCGCCAGGGACGCGCTTCACGAGTCGGCGCACTTCGAGAATGCTCAACGTGGCCATCACTTGCGAGGCGGCCAGTCGGGTCGTCGCGATGAGTTCATCCAAGGAGACTGGCCGGTCCCCGAGCAGACCGAGGACCATCTTCTCGCGCTCGTTCAAGACCAATTCGCTCGGCTTGCGCACGGCTGGTTCGTCGGGAAGGGCCTTCACCTCATGGACGAGTGGCCCAAGCTCATCAAGGACGTCCTGGGCCGTCTCGACGAGACGCGCGCCGTCCCGGATGAGGGCGTGACAGCCTCGACTGTTCAAGCTGTCCACCGGGCCGGGCACGGCGAAGACCTCGCGATTTTGTTCCAAGGCGTGCCGGGCCGTCGCCAGCGAGCCGCTCCGGGGCGCCGCCTCGACGACGATTACGCCCAGACAGAGGCCTGCGATGATCCGGTTTCGCTGGGGAAAGAGGCCAGCGAGGGGCCCCTGCCCCATCGGAAACTCACTGAGCACGGCGCCCGCTTGGGCGATCTCCGCGGCAAGTTCGGCATGTTCGGGTGGGTAGATTGAACCGAGGCCGTTGGCGATGACGGCGATTGTTCGACCGCCCGCCTTCAGGGCGCCGCGGTGCGCCGCCGCGTCGATGCCGCGAGCCAGACCCGAAACGACCGTCAAACCGACCCGGGCGAGCGAGCCGGCCAAACGCTCCGCGACCCGGATGCCGTAAGGGGTGGCCTTGCGCGCGCCGACGATCGATCTGAACCGGAGGACCATATCGCAAGCCTGCTGGATGCGATGGCGGACTTGAGCGCCGGCTCCGTTGGAGCGCATGGCGACGAAAAGCGTTTCTTCGAAACGCATCTGCGGCCATGGGTCGAACGATTTTTCAGCGAACTCGAGCTGTCCGACGAAGCGAAATTCTATCGCGCCGTTGCGCGCGACGTGCTGGCGGGTTCCTAGGCGGTGAATCCACGTCGATACCCGCTCCGGAATCCTGTCAGCCTGTCATTGTCGAATGCGGCGACGATGTTGGGATGGTGCAG
>CALLYK010000098.1 GCA_937858365.1 uncultured Isosphaeraceae bacterium
CACGCGCCACAGTAACACGGATTCCAGGGCGGCCCAATCACAAGCCCCCATCCGGCTTCCCGCGTCTTTGACTTCGCGTTCCAGTACCGACACCTCCAATCCTTCGGTGAGTAGCCGGTTCGCCAATGCCTCGATCTTGTCCCTCATCAGCAACGACACCCACGGGTCATCAGGCGGATCGCGGGCGATTAGGGGAGAGTGCCTTGGTCCTTTCGGGCTCATGACCTGCCTGGGCCCTCCATCACGGCGACGAGGACGGTTTCCGCCGGGAAAGCGTCGAAATCGCCGGCTTGACTCGGAAGCTCGAACGGCGGGAACTTGCAGTTGCCGGCCTCGTCGAACTCGCCGTCGAACTCGGCGATCGCCGCGAGCACGGCGCACGTTTCACGGGGCGGGCAAGGACCACGGCCCTCAAAGAGAAGATGGAGCTTGGACCCGAGAAACGCATCGGGGCCCACGTCGGGGGAGGGCCCGCAGAGTCGTTCCGACACGCCTGGAGTGATCACGAAGGTCCGGCATCGGGCGAAACGAGGTGGCCGATCCAATTCGTCACGGACCTTCATACTGAGAAAAAGGTACTTGCGCGCGGCGCTGGTGCGGGAGAATCGCCCGTGAAGCTCGACGGGGACATCGCGTTCGGGTTCGTCCGCGAACATGGCGACCACCAAAGGCCCCTTGTCATCGGACTTGGCACTTCCATGCGACGCCGCGGCGGCGGCCAGAATGGGCCTCACCTTCGCCTCCATGCGGATCGCCTCCCACGAGTAGAACTGGCCGCGACGCTTCAGCTCCGGGTCGTAGCGGGCCCTCATTCGAGCGTATAGGCTATCGGGGTCGAAGATGTCGCGCGCATGAAAGGCGTCCGCATCGGTTTCAAGGCTCATGATCGTCCTCTCCCTCTCCGGTCCGCCCGATCCGCGACGTCCCGCGTGGGCCGCCGGTCGCGGAAATGGCCCCGCAACTGACTCAAGCACTGGATGACCTCAGTAACGGAAGCGAGGCCGAGTCTCCCCGGCAGCTCCTCGATCGCAACGGGTCTTTGCTCCGCGGAACATTTCAAGATGGTCCGGAACCGCAGGCGATCGGCCTCGGGAATGTCCCTGAGAGGGTTCTCCACCAGGACCTCGCAGGCCTTCCGATCCAATCCGGAACACAATCGGTGGCGATAGAAGTCACGCGCGGACTGCTCGCCCTCGCGGAGCATCCGTAACGCGTGGTGCTTCTCACCGATGGGGCGGAAGACCTGTTCCAACTCGCAAAGACCCCGTTCGACGGCCTCGGCCGAGCCGACCAAGGTGTTGATCTCCGAATCGAGTCGATACGGGGGTAGTCGAAAGGCGTGCATCAGGAGCAGGAGGTCGTGGCGTCCCTCTCCTTCCAGAAGGTCAATCAATTCCAGGAGTGGCTCGTCTTTGGAGCAGTTGTCTCGGAGCCAGGTGACGACCCGGGGCATGTCAATCTTGGGCATGGCTTGGACTCCGATTGGGGAGTTTGACGTGTTTGCCGACTCGAGCCATCTGAAGGCGAAGGGCCTTTTCCTTCAATCGCTCCTTAACTCCCGTGGTCCACTTCGCACCTTTTCCGAGCGCGTCGGCGGCCTCCCCTTGCCACCCGGTCTTGCCTTGGCTCGCCCGAAAGGCCCCAAGGACGTAGGCCTCGTCCGCGTCGAGGAGCTTGTAAAGCTCCTGGAGGAAGTCTCGGTCATCGACCCAGCCTTGCATCTCCTCGTCGGTGTCTCGGGAGGAGGCCAACTGGTCGAGCCCTTGGGTGGGTGAATCGTCCCGCGGGTCCTGGCGGGCCTTCCGCGGACCGGGCTTCCGGACGAGGTGGTGCTCGCGGACATGTTCCAACGCGGCCGCGTTCAGGTAGGCGAGGGAGAAGAACCGGCATTTCCCCTCGTCCCACTTTCTTTTGATATGAAGGACGATGCCTGCGCCGAGGTCCTCGACAGCGCTTCGCGTGGGGACGAGCTCGCGTGCGAGGGGATACGTCTTCCCCACTTCCGCGAGCAGTTTCCAGAGGTTGTCCTCTTCCAGCTTGAGCAAGGCGCCGAGTTGTTCGTCCTCGGCGATCGTCCACTTCGCCAAGTGCCCGCGCAGGCGACAGCGCATCGCCCTCGCGTTCAGACGATCGATGAGGGTGAGCGGCTCCTCGTTCGGTTGGCGTGCCTGTAGCATTGTCCCGAAATCCCGAGATGAAGAAACACAGTCCCTGGGACAAGGAAGGCCCTGATCGGGGCCTTTTTCCCCATTACTTTTCTTTTTTTTCAGCCGGTGCCGGGCGGGGCCCTCCAAATGACGACGGTCGTATCATCTTGCGGCCAGTCTTGCCGGACGTAGTCTTGGACTTGCTTGCAGAAGTCCTTCACCTGGTCGGGGAGCGGGGCCTGGGGCGCTAGCCTTACGAGCTCATCCGCGAGCTTCGCCTTCTTGAAGAGGAACTCGCGTTGATCCACCCCATGTGGGAGGGCATCGGACACGCCGTCCGTGAAAGCGACGAGGCGATCCCCCTTTCGCAAAGCGATGATTTTTTCGTGAAACAAGTCGAGCGGGTATGGGTCGAAGATGCCCAGCCACGGGCCTTTGATCTCGACCGTGAGCGCCACGTTTGAGCCGTCGAGCAGAAGGACGGGGGCCAGCTCGCCACAGCCGGCAATCCGAACACGGGCCGTGGCAGGATCGAAGAGGAGCGCGAGCGCGGCCACGTATCGCCCTTCGGGCGCATTCCGCGTCTGTCCTCCCACGTTTGGGGCGTGCGGGTTCACCTTGGCCCCGCAGCAATGAGGGGCCAACAAGGAGTTCAGCGCGACGAGCAAATCGGCCGGACTCTTTTGACGGGTCGCCTCGTCCGCCAAATAAAGGCGACGGAAGCACTCCACCACGAAGGCGGCCTCCGGACCATGTCCGTTCACGTCCAGCAAGAGGAAGAGGGGCCCCTCACCAAGACCGTCGCGTTCGACAAAGACCGCGTCGCCCGAGACGACATGTTGGTAATGCGGCACGTTGTCCCAGGCCCAATGGAGGGGCCCTTGCTGGAAGTGCATCGCGGGCGTGTTGAAGTGCATGGTTCACTCCGTCTGGTCGCGTAGCTTCGCGAGCCACCAGCGGTCGGCGTTGGGTCCGCGCAAGCGGACCCGAAGCACGCTCCCGTCGCGAAGGCTGGCGACAAGCGCGGCGTCGGCAGGTCGCCATTCGAGATCGGCCACAGGTTCATACGTGACGAGAGCAAGCGAAGGACGGTCGCCGCCGAGGTTGACGAGGATCGTGCCTTCGCTGCCACCGCTGGCGATCACTCCGGCGGCGAGCTCGACCAAGCAGGTCACGTCGCCCGCATGCGTATGGATGAGGCGTTCGGCCCCGTCTTCCGATCGGACGCGAACCGAGCCGTCGACATGGCCGGTGGCCCATCGATCGTTCTTGAGACGGATGGCTCGCGGGAAATCCGCCGTGACGAACGCATGGGGCTTGGACTTCTGGGGAGCGCGCCCGGTCGCGGTTTTCGAGTCCTTGGGGAAATGGGCCTGGACCTTCCCGTCCTGGCCTCCGCTGACCACTCCGCCCTTGGCCAGGGCCGCCAACGCCAAGACACGTTCGCCGCCGTGCTCATGGACCACCGCGGCGAGTTTGTCTCCCGATCGCCAGATCGCCACGCGGCCGTCACGTCCGCCACAGGCGAGCCCGCCGCCGGGTAGCGGCACCAAGCAGCGGGCCGTCCCGCCACAATCGTGGATGGTCCGCGGTGGTTGATCGATCGTCTCCCAAACCTTCACCATGCCGTCGCGCGACGCGCTGGCCCAACCGCCGTCTTTCAGGGCGATCAGGCAAGTCACTCGCTCCGCATGAGCATTGGGGTCGATTTGAGGAGCGGTGCCGATTTGGGCCCACACGATCGACCCATCGTCATGTCCCGCGAGCACGCTTCCGTCGGAGAGTGTCGTCAGGGCGCTCACCGGGGAATCGCGCCAAGGCCCCGGCAGCCGGCTCGTCGGCGAGGCCGGCCAAACTCGGAGGTCGCCCTTCTCGCCGCCGCTGACGAGACCCCCATCTCTCCAAGAGACCAGATGCTGGACGCCGCCCGCGTGGGTATGGGCGATGATCGTCGTCCCGGCAGCGACCTCGGCGACGTGAACGACCCCCTGCCCGTTCTCTTGCGTGCCGAAGGCGAGCCGGTCGTTGGGCAACTCGATCAGGCATGTGATCGCGCCCTTCGACCGGGGGAATGCTCGATCGCCTTTCTCCCTCGTCCAGGTCTTCAAGCAACCGTTCTGGTCGCCGCTCGCGAGCCCGCCGTTGCTCAGGGCGATCAGGCAGGTCACGGAGGAGTCGTGGTGGTAGACCACGCACGGCAATCGCTCGCCGGGTGCCAGAACGACGACGTGGCGATCGTCGCCGACACTGGCGAGCCCTCCCCCCTTCAAGGCCACAAGAAACCTCACCTCGCCCTTGTGACGATGGACGACGTTGGAATCGCCGCGCGAGGGCGACCAGACCACGACGTACCCCTCCGTCCCTCCCGACGCGATTCGGCCGTCTTCGAGTTGGACGAGCGCATGGGCGTCGCGATGAAGGCGATGCCAACGGCCTTCGGGTGATCGTGGCGGCGGGTCCGCCTCCAGCCAGTGGCGGCCCGCATCATTCATCGCTGTTTCGTGGTCTTCCAGGAATGCCTCACACTCCGGCGTCTCGCCCAGCCTGTCGCGAAGCCAATGCCTGGCTATGGATGGGAAAGCGTCGGGGTAACGCCGGCCCTCGAAACGCCAGGTACAGTCCTCCAGTTCGGCGAGCAAGGGCCCAAGCCCGGCCCCGGTCTCCGGTTTTCTGCGGCGCCCGCGCAGAAGATGGTGGAGGAACGAGGCCAATCCCTCAGTCTTCGGCCGAGGAGGGGCCCACAACAACCTGAGCGCGAGTTCGCGGAGTTGAGCGGGCGCCAAAGTCCCCCCGAGAAACTCCGCCGCCCTTTCCCAAGCCCTCGGGTTCGTAAGAACACGCTCCACCACTTGGGCCGACCACTCCGGGGCGAGCACGTTTTTGGGGAACGGATCGCCGGGTCCGCGGTAGTCGCGTAAGGCGAACTTACCGGCGCAATAGTCGATCAGAGAATCGTGAAGGAACGCGAGCGCGTTTTCTTCCCGACGGAAGAGGCCTACTTCCAGCAGGGCCTGATGCAATTCGTCTTGGCCCGCCCGGTCGTACGCGGGCCCGAACTTCTCGGTTTGATAGACGGATTCACCCCAAAACGGTCCCTCGCCTTGCCAGCGAAGGCCGTTGAGCTCCTCCTCGGGTCTTTGGACAAGGCCCGCGACGAGTTCGTCCAGGGACACGTCGAGCGTCCCGCGGAGGCGTGTGTTGTCGGCCCCTTCCGCGAGGATCGCGAGCGAGACGCGCGTCATGACCACTTTGACGGCCCGGGGCCCGTTCGACGATTGGAGAAGGCTGGGCCAGTCAACCGCGGAATGCCTCCCACCCGGTCTAAGATCGCGTTCCAACGTTTGATCGATGACCCGCCCGTAGAGGTCGCTCAAGGTATGAACACCGCTCAAACCGTTTTTCAAGGTCGTGGCGAGGTGCATGAGCAAGGGCGTGCTCACCAGGCTGGACTCATGGTCCGCCCAGTTGCTCAGGAACTCACCGAGCATGTTGCTTTCTTCTTCGATCCTCAACGCGCGCCGCGGAGGGTCCGTCTGGAGCCTCTCACAGAAGGCCCACTCCAGTTGTCGATGGGCCACAAGATACTTCACGGCCTGCTCGGGCTGGATGGGCGCGAGTTCCACCTGGGTCCAGGGGGCGAGACTGAGAAGTTGGTTCACGGCCGAGTCGTCCTGGCCCGTCGCGGACCGATAGGTGACGATCACGCGATGCCGTCGGTCTCTTCCATGCTCGGCTTGCCATCGGCCCAGGGCAGTCGCCAGGTGGGGCCGGAGCGCATGATCGGCCGCGTTGAGGTCCACAAAGAGGAGGATGGGCGGACTGTCCCTCGTCCATTCATCCACCTGGTCCCAAGCGGCCAGCATCCCGTCACGATGGCATCCGTCAACTCCTACGGGTAGCCCCGCCTCGATCAACAGCTCGCGAAGTAGGCGCCGGCGAAGGCCCGCGTTGTCGCTCCCGCTCGACCCCAGCACCTTGGCCGCCGGCACGGGGAGTCCGACCGGAAGGCGAATCGGGAGATGTCCCACCAAAGGATGCGGGACCCAATCACCATTCCGCGTCTTGTCTCTCACGGGAAGGAAACAATCGCGGAAGGCCTTCAGACACGCAAGGGTCTTCCCGGCGCCCGTGCGGTCCATCAACAGGACGCCCGCGTCAGACTCGTCTTTCAAGGAAGCGAGGAAGTCACTCAGCGTGTCCAGTCTCCAGTGGGCCGGGACGACCTTGCGTGGACGGATGCTTAGAGGGAGCCAACACCGATTGTCCGGAAGGTCTTGATCGAAGAATTGATCCAGGAGCCGGAACTTGTCTTCCAAAGGGACCTGTCCGCCGACGTTCTCGATGATCGCGCGAACAGCCAGCACCTCGCGAACGTCGCCCAGGACTTGGGGGACGTGCCCCCTGGCGAAGAGCTCTCGGTACGGCACCGCCAGCGGCGTGATGCGTTGGGCCACCGAGTTGGGAAGGTCCGGGTACACCGAGATCATCGCAGTGGCCCTCAGGATGCCACCTAACGCCGATGTCCCGGAACGGGCGTCTAGCCCGTCGTCCTCAAACCACCTAGGTCTGCCGGATGCGTCGTCCCGACCGAGCGGCGGCGCGGGGTCCGCTCCACCGGACCAACCCACGCGAACCAAGGTCCTCATCAGGACCCACGCCGTACGCGGCGTCGGCGATCACATCTGGGGACATCGAACATCCTATTTCCCACATTGGTTGAAGAAAAGGAAGAAAAAAACCGTATCAGGGCACTTTTTGGTTTCGGACCCGGGTCCTTCCCTTCCGTTCGAGTGGTGGGCCGTCGCCATGTCCGACTCCATCCCACTTCCCCGTGTGTTCGATGCCCTTCAAGCCGATGCCTACCGTGCTTATCGCGTCGCGATGTGGCGCAGCCGCGGAGGGACGGTCCTGCTCAAGGACCTTCTCGCCGGTCTCGCGGAGGTCGCGCCTGAGACGTTGTCCAACGGGATGGGGCTCGACGCGGAGCAGGTCGCCGAGCTCGCCTTGCCGCCCGCGAGTCCCCCCGACCTTGTGCCGATGGCGAACGAAGACGCCTTGCGCAGTGTGCTCCTGCTCGCCGACCAAATCGCGAACGGCGGGACGATCTCGACCGAAGCGCTCATTGAGGCCGT
>CALLYK010000099.1 GCA_937858365.1 uncultured Isosphaeraceae bacterium
GCTGCTGGCCTTCGCCGCCTGTTCCTAGCGTGACACCATTCCACCCCAGGTCGCCCGACCTTGTCCTATTGAGCCGGAACATTGCCCCGCCAAAAGGCAACTCAAGATCTGTCACCTGCACCAGCGGCTCGCCTGTAACGAGGTCAACCACACCCTCCAGCACCGGTCGGGACGCGCCCTGCCACCCCGTGCCCGCATCCGATGCCCCTGCAGGCAGCAGCGCAATCGAGTCTCTTCCGACGGTTTCTGAACGAGATAGCCAGTCTCCCAGTCCAGGAGTAGCCGCGAGGTGAATCCCGAGCGGGAACCCTTGCGGCACGTCGAAGGAAACCTGCGGGGCCGGTGGCAGGTTGGACTCTGGATCGCACGGAGGCTGCGGTACGAGTCCGTTAGTGCCCTCCGGCTGTCCAAACACGCCCTCGGAGCTGTCGACCGCGCCGCGCCTCCAGCACATGGACATGTAAGGCAACGCGCTCGAAATCTCGGCCTGGTTCCAGTGCAGCCGCGCCACACCCTCCGGCGGCCACATGGGAGGCTGGCTTTGGCCACCCGGCACGGTTCGGACCCACTTCTTGAATGTCCCGTCGGCGCGTGTGATGTCCTTTACACCCCACTCAACGTCGCAGTCGGCGGTGGTCGCACGCGTCGTGACTTCCTTCGCGGTGTCATCACATGGCGGATTCGCCCATGCCAACGAGAGCACGCAACCGACTGTGACGAGCACCAATGGCGCACCGCGACTCAAGAGTCTCATAAGCACCTTCCTCGATATACACAGCAAGACCGCCAACGCGGGCGGGTAACGGCATCGTCCTTATGTACCATGACCGCATTCGCGTGTCAAACAACAAAGGCGTCTCGCAATTCTCTCAAAGACTTTTCCACACATTTTCCACACATCGAGAAGGCCGTGCTGAACGTCATGCTCAACATCGTGCAGAATCCCAGGCAATTACATGAGCATGTTTGCCGAGCTTGGGGTAGAGTGTGGTTGTGTATGCAACGTTGAGGAGCACTTTATGCCACCCGCGCTCGCCAGCATCATCGCTCACAGCTCTGCGGGGAATGCGTTGAAACCGAATGCAAAACACTCAAGTTTGAGTCATGCGACAGAGTGGTTGTGCTTCCAGGACCGTGTCAGCATGTGTCACAGCACAAGTATGAGCGTTTGGCTGCAGCGTGTGCGATTGTGCGCCCTGCACCGTGACTCAACTGCTTTAATACAAGATCGCTACACATGCTGTGCCCGTGTGTTCTCGTTCGGTAGTCTGTCCAGGTTCACACTTGTTGTGCTGCTCTTGGTTTATGTCAGTCCATGCGTCGCTCAAGTGGAGCTACATTCCGCAAGCCAATCCACCTTTACTCTGGCTGGCCAATTGGAACTCCCGCGTGTGGTAGATCTCACAGCGCAGCGGTTAAATGTCGCGGTGGAGTATGACCCCGCACTCCTCAAGGGCACTGCGACCCTGCGTCAAGACACGGCCCTTTCCAACGACCAACTCTGGGACCAAGTCAATCAGCTGCTTGCCTCACGTGGGTTTGCCGTCGTGCGTGGCCCCGGCGCAGTCAGCTACAGCGTTGTTGCGGTGGCGAACGCGGCGTCGGCATCGGGCGTGTGGCGCGGCCCAGGGCGGGAGCCGCCGAACGGCCCAACGCCCGGCTACATCAGTGAGATGGTCGAGTGTAAGCACCGCGGCACGAAAGAGCTCGCGGACGCGGTCAAGCTCGTGCTCTCCAAGACCGGCAGCAGCGTCTCCGCCGTCGGCGATGCCAATCTCCTGCTCATCTCGGACTTCACTCCCCGCATTGAGGAGGCAAAGAAACTGCTGGCGGTGCTGGACACCCCCGTGGGCGGGGCCGCGGTCGAAGAAGTGAAGGCGACGTACCTCACCGGAGCGCAACTTGCCGCGCTCGTCACACAGGTCGCCAACAAGCGAGACGAGGTGTCCGGCCAGAAGTTGCCAGGCCAGGTCCTCGCGTCCCCCAACGGTGACGCGGTGCTCGTCGTCTCCTCAGAGGCCAATCTGCCGGCATGGCGGGACCTCGTGCGACAACTCGACCGGCGCGAGGCCGCCACCACCGCCACGTATTCACCCCGCATGTTCGCGGCAAAGGATGTGAGCAAGCTGATCGAAGAATCGGTCAAAGCGGGCGGCGGCCCGGGCTCGGCTTCCGACGACCGGTGGCGGCTTGTCGTCGATGAACTGACCGGTTCCCTCATCATCACCGCGACGCCCAGCCAGCACGAACAGATCGCCGCGATCATGGAGCGCCTCGACAGCCAGCAGCTCGCAGGATCGCGGCCCGTCCGCAGCTTCCCTATCCGCAATCGCCCGGCCGACGACCTCCTTGAAACGCTGAACAGCCTCGTGGAGGCGGGGGCGCTGGAAGGTGGAGGCGAAGAGGCCGCGTCATCCAGCACGCGCACGGCGGGCGGCCAGCAATCTACTTATACACGCGGCACCTCGGGCGGCGTGCCAACTGGTGCATCGGCCTCTTCTCCAAGCGCGGGCAGCAACACCAATCCTGGCGCGAGTCCCGTTCCATCTGTGGGTGCAGGCACAAACGCGATCCCGCTGCTGCCGGGATACGGCGGTCGTGCAGATCGCGATGGCGGGCGTCGGGCGCTCTCAATGACCGTCGACAAGGGCACCAACACGCTCATCGCCGTGGGGGAGCCGCGCCTGCTCACGCAACTGGAGTCGCTCATCCGCACGCTGGATGTGCGGCAGCCGCAGGTGATGCTCGAGGTGACGCTCGTGAGCCTCTCCGATAGCGATGCCCTGAGCCTGGGTGTGGAGCTTGAGCGGCTCTTCAACGGCCCTAATGACACCGCGATCCGCCTGTCCTCCCTCTTTGGCCTGGCGGGCGGCACGGCAGGTGCGCGCACCGTCGGTGATGGCGCAGGCTTCACCGGCGCCGTGCTGAACCCCGGCGACTTCTCCGCCGTGATCCGTGCGGTGCAGAATGTGTCCCAGGGTCGTTCCGTCTCCGTGCCGCGCGTGCTGGTCAACAACAACGAGCAGGCAACATTCGGCAGCGTCCTCCAGCAGCCGGTGGGCACGCTCGAACGCACCGATTCCACACTCACCAGCGGTTTCGCGGGCACGCAGGACGCAGGCACCACCATCTCCGTCAAGCCTCAGATCGCCGAGGGCGACCACCTCGTGCTCGACTACTCCGTCTCGCTCTCCAGCTTTGTGGGCAATTCGCCGGGCGCCGGCCTGCCCCCGCCGCGTCAGCAGAACAAGGTGGACAGCGTCGCGACGATCCCCGACGGCCACGTCATCGTGGTCGGCGGCCTGGAACTCCTGACCGACGCGGAGAATGCCCAGCAACTCCCCATCCTGGGCAACATCCCCCTCATCGGCAACCTATTCAAGAACCAGTCCACGAGCAACGGCCGCCAGCGGTTCTACGTCTTCATCAAGCCCACCATCCTGAGGAGCGAACGCTTCGAGGACCTCAAGTACGTCAGCGCGAAGGAACGCAACAGCGCGGGCGTTAGCGACGGCCTGCCCAAAGTGGAAGCGAGGGTGATCCGGTGAGCGTGGCGCCGGCACCATCTCAAGGGTTGGGCACGGTTGCAGAAGCGCCGGCTGTTGTGGCAGCACCCGCGCCATCGGACGATTTTCTGCGGCTCATCCCCCACGAGTTTGCCCGCAGGCACCTTGTGATAAGTGCCGGAACTGTTCGCACGCCGGTGGGTGATGAGGAGCAGTTGCTGTGCGCTGGCGGAGCGAGTCCTTCAGCGATCCACAACATCGGAGTGCGGCTGGGCAGGCCGGTGTCCTGCACCCCCGCGCCGGGCGAGGCCATCGCCGCACTGATCGACCGGGCGTATGCGGCCCGCAATGGACGGGAGCGCGACGATGACTCTGCGGATGGGGATGCTCCCTCGGCCGACATCGATGTGCAGCTCCCGCCCGACGCCGAGGAGGACCTCAAGGCGGTGCTCCGCAGCGCGGACGCGGACCTGCTCAACACCAGCGGCAAGGCGCCGGTCATCCGGCTGGTGGACCTCTTCTTGTTTGAAGCCCTGCGTCAGAACGCGAGCGACGTGCACATCCAGCCGCTGGGCGACAAGGCCCTCGTGCGGTACCGCCTGGACGGCGTCCTGCACACGGTGCGGGAGTTGCCGCTGTCGCTGGTGAACGCCGTCACGACGAGAGTCAAGGTGATGGCACGGCTGGACGTGGCGGAGCGCCGCGCGCCGCAGGACGGGCGCCGCCGCCGAGCGTGGTGATCGTCGTGTCCCCGTTGAAGTTCTGGACGACGCCGTTCAGGAGCAGCACGACGCCGAAGACGACCGCGAGCGGAAGCAGCACGCGCAGCGTGATCCGGGTCAGGTCGACCCAGAAGTTCCCCACGCGGTCGGTCTCGCGACGGCTAAGGCCGCGGACGAGGGCGACGGCGACCGCAATCCCGACAGCCGCCGAGAGGAAGTTCTGCACCGCGAGCCCCGCCATCTGCGCGGTGTAGCCGAGAGCGGCCTCGCCCGAGTACGACTGCCAGTTCGTGTTCGTGACGAAGCTGACCGCCGTGTTGAGCGCCTGCAGCGACGGCATGCCCTCGCGCGACAGCGAGTAGGGGAGGTAGGCCTGCAGCCGCAGGACCGCGTACAGGACGACGATCGAGACGAGCGAGAACGCGAGCACCGACCGCAGGTAGACCGGCCAGCGCTGGTCGGCGTCGGGGTCGACACCAACGATCTTGGCCTTGGCCGTCTCGCCATCGTGGAAAGTGACCTGGATGTTGGTCGCGCCATCGACGACATGGTTGTTGGTCAGGATGTGGCCCTTGTCGTCGTACACGAACCCGGAGCCCGTGCCTATGCCGCCCCCGGGCGGGATGAGTTGCTGCTTTTCGAACTTGAAATTCGGCATGAATCGCTTGAGAAGGTCTTCAAGTTCCTTGGGGGCGGGCATGTTGGGGCCGTTATTGCCTCGGCCCATCGGGTTGCGGCCCGCCACGTTGATCTGCACCACCGACGGCCGGACGAAATCGGCCGCCGCTTCGAACGCCTCGGAAAGGGCCCGGGCGTGCTTCTGACCCTCGATCGAGAGGGCCTTCTCTTGCGCGGGGACCTGCTTGGTCAACCCGTGCGAACTGATCAGGGCGGCGGCCGAGACAATCAAGGCCGCCCAGGCGACGGCGTTACGCTTCATGGAGTCGTTTCCTCATTCAATTGGGAAGACCCGGGGCCGATCCAACTGAGCCAACGATGCGTGCATGATGGTCGCCCCGCGCTGGTCCTTCTGGAAAATACGATCGGTTTTCCCTCAAGGTTCGCGCGAGACCGAATCTCTTAGGTGCTGGTGGCGCAGGGCCTGGGCGGCTATTCTCAAGGACCTGTTCGGTCATTCGTCGCCGGGGCCCCAACCTTGCAGGACAAAGATGCCCGAACTCGACCCTCGCGATCAAGGCCCAATCCTGTTTGAGACGCTCGCCGCCGCGATGGGGGCGTCGGGGCCGGTCGCCAGGCGCCTCTTCGGGGCCGTCTTGCGTCATGGGGTGTTCGACCCCGAATCCTGGATGAGGTCGCGCCAAGTCCCGCGTTGGTTCGCGGAGCGGGTCGGCGAGTTGCCCCGGTTGACCTTGGAGGAGCGAAGGGCCTCGCCGGTCGACCGGTTCGAAAAGCTCCTCTTCCGTTCTCACGACGGGATGCCTTTGGAGACCGTGCTCATCCCTCTGGAAAAGACGGGGGCGGTGAGTGTTTGCCTCTCCTCGCAGGTCGGCTGCGCGATGGGCTGCGTCTTCTGCGCCACCGCCCGGATGACCAGCCGGCGCAACCTGGCCACATGGGAAATCCTGGACCAGTTCCTTCAAGCCCGAGCGCTGGTTGAGGCCCAGGGCCGGCGCGTGACCGGGGCCGTCTTCATGGGGATGGGGGAGCCCTTCCTGAATTACGATCGCGTGTTGGCCGCGGCCGACCTTTTGCGCCACCCGGCTGGGCCGGCGATCGGGGCCAAGGCGATCACGATCAGCACGGTGGGAATCGTCCCCGCGATGGACCGCTTCACGGACGAAGGCTGGCGCTTCCGCCTTTCGATCAGCTTGGGGTCGGCCCTGGATGAGAAGCGAGCCTGGCTTGTGCCGGTCGCGGCCCGTTGGCCGGCCGCCGAAGTAATGGCCGCGGCCCGACGACACGCCCTGAGGCGCCGCACGCGAGTCATGCTGTCGTATGTTTGTATTTCCAATTTGAATCTCGGTGAGGAGGACGCCAAGGCCCTTGGGGCCCTCATCGGCGATACTCCTGTCCGGCTCGACCTCATCGACGTGACCGACCCGTCCGGACGCTTCCAACCTCCCGGGGCGGCAGAGCTGAAGGCATTCCGAGACGCACTCACACGGCACGTCGGTCAACCCGTGGCGCGCCGTTATTCGGGAGGCAAGGACATCCTCGCGGCCTGTGGGACCTTGGCGGGTGGGGAAATCGTCGGCGCCTCAAGTTCGTGACGTCATTCCATATTCCGATTGGTCAAGGGGCGATGGCCGGTGCGGACACGACCGTATCGCGCCAGTAGAGCGTGAGGGCCTGGACGAGGTCCTGATAGCCCGCGAAGTCGCCGGGCTTGGTGATGTAGCTGTTGGCCCCCGATTGATAGGCTCGGCCGACTTCCTCATCAAGGCGGCTCGTGCTCAGGATGACCACCGGAAGCGTCTTGAGGCCCGGGTCCGCCTTGATCCGTTCGAGGACTTCGTGGCCGTCCATCCCAGGGAGGTTCAGGTCCAGGAGCACGAGGTCGGGGCGATCGCCGGGCTGGAGGGCCCGCAGATTTCGCAGCGCTTCCGGGCCATCGACACAATGTGTGAGTACGTGGTCGATCCGGGTCTCGCGAAAGGCCCGCTCCAGGACGTGCGCGTCCGTGAGGCTGTCCTCGACCAGGAAGACGCGAAAAGACCTAGGCATGGACCCTCTCTGGTTCCCGAACCAGCTCTCGTTGGGGGTGACCATTCGCCACCGGCAGCCTCACTTGAAAAGTCGCTCCCTGTCCCGATTCGCTCTCGACTCGGATGTCGCCTCCGTGCGCCTGGGCGACTTTTCGGCAGATCGCCAACCCGGCGCCGTTCCCTTCGTACTGGTCGCGGGGATGGAGGCGACGGAACAGTTGGAAGACCTTCTCGTGGTGGCGGGGGTCGATGCCGATACCGTTGTCTCGCACGGAGAGGAGCGTCCAGCCTGGCCCGTCATCGACCGCCGACACCTGAACGACCGGCGGGGCGTCTCCTCGGTATTTCAGGCCGTTGCTGATGAGGTTGGTGAGGAGTTGGCCAAGGCGAGGGCCGTCTCCCCAGAGGGTCGGCAACGGGTCGTGGACCACGATCGAGCCCTCGTGCATGCGCGTCAGTTCGGCCAGGTCGGCGCGAATGGTCTCGATCAACTTGGACGTTTCCACGGGGGCGAACTCTCCCGTGACCTTCCCCGCGCGGGAAAGCTCGAGAAGGTCGGCGATCAGCGTCCGCATCCTACGCGACGCGTTGACGATGTGGCTTACGTATTGGCGGCCGTTTTCGTCGAGGCGATCGCCATGGTCCTTCAAGAGGAAGTCGGAAAAGGCGATCAAGGTGCGCAACGGTTCCTGCAGGTCGTGTGAGACCACATGGCCGAACTCGTCGAGCTCGCGGTTCTTGCGGCTCAATTCGGTGACGGCTTGGGCCAGGCGGGCGTTGCGTTCCCGGAGGGTCGCTTCAAGGCGCTTGTACTCGGTAACGTCGCGGGCCACGCCGCGCGAGCCGATCGGTCGCCCTTCCTGGTCGAGGATCGCGACGACCGTCACATGGACGTCGAGGGTCCGGCCGTCGGCGGCCACCCAGCGGGTCTCGACCTCGATCTGGCCAACTCGTCGGAACTCGTCGCGGAGCGAGGGGATGAAGGGCAGCCGTTCCGGCGCGACCAGGCTTAACGAGGGTTTGCCGATGAGGTCGCGCGCCTCGTAGCCGAGCGTGTTCAAAAGGGTCTTGTTGCAGAGCTCGAAGTGATGATCAGGGTCGAGTTGGAAGTACATGGCCGGCGCGTTTTCGTAGAGGTCGCTGTACCGCGCGGAGAGTTCCTCGAGCTCCTGATTGGCCTCGCGGAGCAAGACGTTGGCCCTGGTTAGTTCGCGGGTCCGGCGCTTGAGTTCGCGAGACGCCCGCACGCGCGCGGTCGCGTCGTAGGCGCGGAAGCGGAGGTATAGGGGCTGGCGATCGTCGCCGAATCGGACACCGACGTGGAGTTCCATGATCCGCGCTTGGCCCGTCTTGTTGACGACCCGATAGATGAGGCCATGCGCCTCCCCTTTGGCCTGGGCGGCGAGGAGTTGCTCACGTGCGAGTTCTCGGTCGTCCTCATGCACCGAGTCGAGAAAGGACCCGGTTTCCAGATCCCCCAAGCTCAGGCCGAGGAAGTGGGTCAGGGAGGGTGTCGCCCTGAGCCAGCGGAACGTGTTGGGCGCCAGGCTGCCTACCATGTCGGTGGGTGGGACGGTGCCGACGACCCCGGGCGTCGACTGTTCGAAGTCGCCGCTGGAAGGTTCGACTTGATCGTGCGGCAGCAAGACGGGGCGTTCCCCGGTGGGGTCGGGCGGCGTCGGTGGGACCACGGGGGCCGCCGGCCAGAGCAAGGCCAGGGCGGAGACCTCGCTCGTCTTGAAGAAGATCGGTTCGAGGGGGACATCGACCCGCTGTGACCATCGCGTGAGTGTGCGGAGATCGCGCAAGACTTGCCGATTGCGGCGACATGTGATGATAAAGAGGGTGGCGGACGATATCACGCCGACCGCGACGGCCGCCGCGACCCAATGGTCGCCCCGCCGGATCGGATCGACAAGCGCCACGCTCAAACCCAGGACCGCGAGGCAAGCGAGGGCGATGTCGCGGGAACGATCGACCCATCCTCGTCGTCGTTTCATGATGATTTCTCGTTGTCGTTCAATGGGTGAGCGGGGGTGCCTTCCCCCGTTCGTTGGTGAGTGCCGAGAGGCCGTCGTTGAGCGGGAGCCAGAGGGTGAACGCGGCCCCTCCTTCGGGGTGGTTGCGGACCTTCAGAAGGCCGTGATGTTCCTGGGCGATTTGCGAGGCCAGGTAAAGGCCATAGCCACTCCCCCCCACCTTGGTGGTGAAGAAGGGCTCGAAGACGCGCCCCAGGATCGGTTCGGGGATGCCGGGGCCGTTGTCGCGCACCTCGATCGAGAGGCCCTCATGGGCCCCTTCCGCGGCCGGCGCCGCCCTGACCAAGACGCGAGCGCCGGGTCGCCCAGCGGACGTGACGGCCTCATGGGCGTTGCCGAAGAGGTTGAGCAGGACCTGCATGAGGCGGCCGGGGTCGGCCACGACCGGAGGCAACTCCGCAGGCAGTTCGAGGCGGAAGTCCACGTTCGCCGCTTGCGTGTCGGTCCCCTTCAGGAACATATTGGCCGCTTCTTTAAGCAGGGCCACGGGGTCGATCGGCACCATGTTGGCCGGTCCACCTCGCACGGCCGCCATCAAATGTTCCAAGCGCACCTGAAGCAGCCGGCAGCCTCGGAGGATCGGCTCGACGTGGGCCCCCACCGTCTCATCGGTCTTCATCTGCAGTTTCAAGACTTCGGCGTGGCCGCGAATGACGTTGAGAGGGCCGCGGATCTCATGGACGATCCCCGCGAGGAGGCGGCCGATTTGCGCGAGTTGCTCGTTGAGGACCGATGTCACGGCCATCTGGCGATACTGGGCCAGGTGGCGGACCCGGGCGAGGATGATCTCGGGAGCGGCGTCCTTGGGGACGTAATCGTCGGCACCCGCTTCCAGGCCGCGCAAGACGTCTTCCTCACGACCATGCACCGTGAGCATCAAAACGGGGATGCCCGCGCAGGCTGGGTCGCCCCGAAGGTCCCGGCAGACCTGGTGCCCGTCGGTGTCGGGCAAGTTGACGTCGAGGATGATCACATGAGGATGAACGCTGCGCGCGGCCGGCAGCGCGTCGCGACCCATCGCGACCTCGGCCACAGCGAACCCATGGCGCGTGAGCAAGGTCTTGAACAAGACCCGATCCGCGGGACTATCATCCACAATCAGGACCTGACTCATCGCGCGGTCCTCCAGCCCTCCGGGACCGCAAGGGGCGATCGGGCCCCGGCGCGGTCCGCGGCGCGTCGCCGAAGTCATTGCATTGTAACGATTTCCCCACCGTACCGCGAGAAGTAACCGGACCCGGCCGCCGAGGAGGGCCCTCGGCGGTCTGGGTGGGTAGGTCGTGCAACTACCATTCCGTCCGATCTAAGCCCGTTCCGAAACCCGGGCTCGGACGGTGATTGTTCATGGAAACCGCCCGCGACGGTTCAACCCTTGATGGTCTTCTTCAGGTCGTGGAACGCCGAGACCACTTTCCTTTTGGCGTTCTCCATGGGCATCAAGATGGCCCCCTTCATGACCTCGTCGGGCCGGGCCCGAAAGATGGTGGAATGGGCCTTGCCGTCCCAGTTGGGCGGGGCCTCGCGCGTGTAATAATACGCCGCGAACGACTTACGCGATTCTCCCGGCGGGCATTTGACGGCCGTGACGCCGTGGAAGCTGATCTCGCTCGTCGCGAAGACGACGCACCGATTGAAGCGCGGCAGGGCCGAGAATTGAAGAAGTGTCACGTCCGGGTCCCACAACTCGATGTTGCCGCCCCAGTCGTCTTGCCAATTCTTGTTGAAGTAGATCAAGATATTCAGACGGCGGTGCAATTGCCGATCTTCGATATAATTGAAATCGACATGAACGTCCAAATGACCGCGCGGGCCCGTCTCGTGGATGCCCCCGCCCACGAGTTCGTCATCCGACAGGAGGTTGGGGATGTCGAAGACGTGAGACAGGAGACCGCGAAATTCGGGCGAGGCCAGGGCCTTATTCAACTCGGCGACAGGGGCGGCGAAGAGCTTGGAGTCGGTGACTTGGACCTTTTCCTTCTCGTTGACGGCCGCGAACTTCCGGCCGATCTTGCCCGCCTCCTCGAAGCTGGGGAAGGCACGCCAAACCTCTTCGGCGAAGTCGGCGGTCAGGAAGTTGTCGATGCAGAAGTGGGGGAACGGCTTGACGGTCCGCACGCGATCGCGGAGGACCTCGCGGTCGATCGGGTTAAAGACGGCGGGGATCTTTTCCACTGGATGTAAGTCCCGAAGGGTGAACGCGGTCGCCACACCGGCGGACCCGCGAGAATTCTAGGACCAGGTTGCGTTGGGATTGTACCGCTTTGAACTTGTCGGCGCCTCCCGGCTCGTCTTCAGACGGGCGATCTTTGATGATTCGCGGCAACGGTGCGGTGCTGGCCCCACGCGATGTCGGCGGAATCACTCGGGACCTTCCGAATCGCTGAAAGGCCCACGACGGGATTCCCCGGGGAAGTTCTCCCAAAAAAACAACGACCCGACAGCGGGCCCTTGAGTGGGTCAACCGGGCCCTGTGGTCACCAGATGTCCTGGCGACCTATTGCCGAACCCCGGAATCCACGAGTGGCCGCGCGCTCCTGACGGGCGGTCTCGGCATCGCTAGAATCCAGGCCGGCGGTTGGATTCGATCCGCTTCGGACGGTCCCGAGCCCGCCACCTCTTGGAGGCGAACATGAAGACGATCCTCTCGGCAACGTTGGTATTCGCGCTGTGCGGCACCGCGGGGGCGCGGGACGAGAAGGCGGACCCGGTCGGGACCTGGAAGTGCGAATATGAGATCGGCGGACAGAGTCGGACTTCCACCCTGACCATCAAGAAGGACGGGGACAAACTCAGCGGCACCATGAGTTGGCAGGACCAAAAGGATGAGCCGCTCAAAGAGCTGAAGCTCAAGGACGCCACGCTCACATTCGCCGCCGTGCGAAAGTTCATGGATAACGAGATCCCCATCGATTACACCTTCACGATCGACGGGGACAAGATCAAGGGGAAAGGCGCGGCGGAATTCGGCGGTCAGAAGCAGGAATTCGATATCAACGGGAGCAGAGAGAAGAAGGACAAGTGATGGTGGAGGGCCGCCGAGACCTTTCGGGTCTCAGGCCCCGGGAGGGCGTGTTGTCGGAACAAGTTGGCAGGATGGAGAAGAAACTGTGTCTTCCTCGCGTGCCGGGACTTATCGGACTACGCGTCCCCTTCACCGACATATCGGCCGCGAGTTCCAAGGTTGTCCCCGACCCCCCCTGACCGAATCGCCTTGCCCGATCGCGACGCTTCGGCTAAGGTCCGGCCACTCGGGACCGAGCTTCTCACCTTGATGACCCCCCGTCCCGGGCCCGCTTGCCTCTCTCATGGCGAGCGGTCTTCTGGCTCGTTCGGGGGTGTCGATGCGACCCTGCTCGCGACGGTTCGCCTGGCTCTTGGCATTGCTCATTGTTCCGCCCTTCCTGTGGGTGGTCGTCGTGACCTTGATGCCCACAGGCTGGGCCTGTCGCCGGATTGCTTCCCATCTCGCCGACGCCACCGGCCGACCCGCTCGACTTGGTTCGCTCAAGCTGGGCCTCCTCGGTGGCGTCCACATCGGTCGGCTTGAATCGTTCGACCCCGGTCAAACCCAAGACCCTTGGTTGCGCGTCGAAAACCTCGACATCGACCTGGACCTCCCCCGCTTGCTCCTGGGTCGGCTTGAACCAGGCAAGGTCGACGCCGACAACGTGTTCGTTCGGGTCCGGCGCCGCCACGACGGCACGTTCGACCTGGCCGAGATTTTTCAGTGTCGATCGGCCCCGGAACGCGCCGCCTTGAGGGCCGAGCGGAAGCGCCGGGGCGACCCGTTCGTCGTCGCTCGCTTGAGCAGAGGGCGCGTCGTTCTGGTCGATGAGCCGACCGAGACCGTACTCCACTTCGACGACCTGGAAGGACGAGGCACCTGGGACCCGGCGATGGCCTCGATCGACGAGCTGCGCGGCCGACTCAACGGCGGCCCCTTCCTCCTCACCGGCCGGCTCGACCGGAAGGCCGACGCCCCGCGTTTGGAGGCCCAACTCTCGGCCCGCGAAGTGGCCCTTGATGCCCACATGGACTTGATGCGTCTTCTTGTGCCGGTCTTGACCGGGGCCAAGGCCAAACTGGCGGGGACCTTCGCCATCGATTGCGAGCTGCGTGCCAAGGGGACGAACGCGAGCGAGTTGGGCGATTCCCTCACCGGCACCGGCTCGATCCGGGTCGACGACCTCGACCTCGATGGCTCCCCCTTCGTCAAGGAACTGGCCAGGTTCATCCGCAATCCGGGCGACGAGCACATCGGCTCGTTCACCAGCGACTTCGCCATCTCCCAGCGCAAAATCAACAGCCGCGACATGACCGTCACGATCGCTCGGGCGCCGCTCCACTTGACCGGTTACACAGACTTTGACGGCCATCTGTCTTATACGATCCAGGCTGACGATTTGGCCGGTCGCTATGCCCCCGAGGCGCGCCAGGTCTTGGGCGAGTTGCCGATCAAGTTGTCGGACCTCGTCGCCCTCCGCGTGGAAGGAACGACCCGACGGCCCAAACTCAAGATGGACCGCGGGGCGGCCGACGACGGCGAGTCGGATGACCGCCTCAAGCTGGAGCGCCTTGGCCGCCGATTGCTTGACCGTATTCGCCGCTGACGCGAAGCCGCGTTGGCCCGCGAATACGGGGGCCCACGCATGTCGAAGCGATGGTCGGTCGCCGCGCTCAGTGTTTGGCCGGGTCTGCCGCAAATCTGGCTAGGCGAGGAATGGCTCGGCCTGGCGCTGGCGACGCTCTTCGCCGGCTCGCTCAACTTGGCCATCGCGGCGCGATTCATCTGGACCGAGGCCCTGGACCCTAGCTGGGCCCAGTTCGTGGGGGCCCTCGCCGTAGCCACCTGGGCCTTCGCGCTCGCCTATACGCTCTGGTGGGTCTGGCGGTGTCACCCCGAACAGCACCGCGAAAAAATCGATGAACACTATCGACTGGCCTTGGAATTGTACCTGCAAGGACGTTGGGACGAGGCGCGGCGTCGCTTGGAACACGCGATCGCGCTCGACGAGACCGACGCCGACGCCTGGGTCCAACTGGGCACTCTCTACGCGAGGACGGAGCGCTTCGACGAGGCGCGTCAGGCCTTTCGCCAATGCCTGGCAGTGGACCCGAGCGAGAAATGGAAGTGGGAAGTGGAAGAGGCCCTCGCGCGAATCGACACGTCTCGACCGGGTCACTGAGGGCCTTCGAGGGGATTGTGTGGCGGTACGGTCGGCCCTAGACTGAATCGCGTTGACCCAACCGGATGTCGCAGCCCCTTGAGAACAGGTCATGGCCGCCTTCTTCCCCGATGTCCCCGAGCGCATTCCCTACGGTGGACCCAAGTCGCGCAACCCCCTGGAATTCAAGCATTACAACGCCGACGAGGTGGTTGGCGGCAAGACGATGCGCGACCATCTGCGCTTCTCCGTCGTGTATTGGCACACCCTGGCCAATCCCCTCTCCGACCCGTTCGGCCCAGGCACGGCGGTGCGCCCCTGGGACGACCCCAACGACCCCCTGGGCACCGCTCTGAATCGCGTCCAGGTGATGTTCGAGATCTGCTCGAAGCTAGGCTGCCCCTATTACGCTTTTCACGATCGCGACATCGCCCCCGAAGGGACGACCCTGCGCGAAACGAACGCCATACTCGACCAGGTCGTGAAGGCCCTGAAAGAGCAGCAGCAGCGAACGGGCGTGAAACTCCTCTGGGGGACCGCCAACCTCTTCTCGAACCGTCGCTACATGCACGGCGCCGCCACGAGCCCCAACTTCGACGCCTTCGCGTTCGCCGGCGCGCAAGTCAAGAAGGCCCTGGAAATCACCCACGAACTCGACGGCGAGGGCTACACCTTCTGGGGCGGACGTGAGGGATATCAAACCCTCTTGAACACCGACATGAAACGGGAGCTCGACCACCTTGGCCGGTTCCTGCACATGGCCGTCCAATACAAGCAGGCGATCCGCTTCAAGGGCCAGTTCTACATCGAACCCAAACCCATGGAGCCCACCAAGCATCAATACGACAGCGACGCCGAGGCTTGTTTGAATTTCCTGCGCACGTATGATTTGCTCCCGCACTTCAAGCTGAACATCGAGACCAACCACGCGACCCTGGCCGGTCACGAGGTCCAACACGAACTCCGCGTGGCGCGCGAGGCCGGCGCTTTGGGCTCGATCGACGCGAACACGGGCGACCCCTTGCTCGGCTGGGACACCGACCAATTCCCAACGTGCATTTATCTGACGACCTACTCCATGCTCGAAATCCTCCGGATGGGGGGCTTCACCACCGGCGGCGTCAACTTCGACGCCAAGGTCCGCCGCGAGAGCTTCGAGCCGATCGACCTCTTCCACGCCCACATTGGCGGCATGGACGCCTTCGCGCGCGGCCTGAAAATCGCCCAGGCGATCCTCGACGACGGCCGCCTGGACGCGTTCGTCCAGAAACGCTACGCGAGTTGGGACTGCGACCTGGCCAAACGCGTCGAATCGGGCGAGGCCACCTTCGCGGGGCTCGAGACCTACATGCTCACCAAGGGGGACATCTCTCCCAACGTCAGCGGCCGGCAGGAGATGCTGGAGAACTTGATCAACGAGTTCATCTAAGTTGAGACCTTGCGAGCGACCCCTGTTCCCGAGGTCCCGACCGCGATGATCGACTCGCCCCCGCGCCGAGTCTTGGTGGTTCGCTGGGGCGTGCCGCGCCCCGACACGAATTCGGCCGATCGGCGCTTCGTGGGCATCCTCGAGAGGATGTGTCAGCGCCATGAGGTGACCCTATCTTGTCCGGCGACCGAGTTGCCGGAAGACCTGGGGGCCGCCCGACGGCACGCCGATCACCTGCGCTCGCTGGGCGTGCGCGTCCCCGAGATCGGCGTTGGGACTTATGACCGCTTCTGGTTCCAGCGGGGTCTGATCGGGCGAACGTATGACGTCATCTTCTTCGAGTATTGGAAGGCCGCCTGGGGCCATCTTGGGGCCGCTCGTTCGTGTCAGCCTTGGGCCCGATTGATCGTTGATTCCGTGGACGTGCATTTTCTTCGCGAGCGGAGCGAGTTGGCCTTCCGGGACCCAGGCCCCGACCAGCGAGCGACCGTGGAACGGAATGCGCGTAACGAGTTGCAAACCTATCGAGCGGCCGATGCCGTCGTCGTGGTGACGGTGGAAGACCAGCAGGCCCTCGCCGCCCTCGATGGAACCCCGCCGCTTTATCGGGTGCCGAACATCGTCCCGGTCCACGAGCGGGCGCCGGGGCCGCGTCCCCCGGAGGTCCTCTTCGTCGGCGGGTTCAATCACGGACCCAACATCGACGGCATCGTTTGGTTCGTCCGTGAGTCCTGGCCGCTCGTGAGGGCCGCGGTGGGCGACGCCCGCCTGACGGTCCTGGGCCATCGCCCCACGCCCGAGGTCCTGGCACTTGGGCAAGTCGACGGCGTGTCGGTGCTCGGTTACGTGCCCGACACCTCGCCCTACCTCGATCGCGCGGCGGTCGTGATCGCACCCTTGCGTTATGGCGCGGGCATGAAAGGCAAGGTCAGCGAGGCCCTCGCGCGCGGGGCGGCCGTGGTCACCACCGGGATCGGCAACCAAGGATTCGGGGCCGTTTCCGGCGAGCACCTTCTCGTGCGCGACGACCCGGCCGCCTTCGCGGAAGCGATCATCGACCTTCTGCGAGACCCAGCCTTGGCCGAGCGATTGGGACGCGCTGGTCACGCGCTCGCCGCGGCGACCTGTTCTCCCGAAGTGGTGGGGACCAGCATCGAACGAATGCTGGCGGAAGTCGCCACTGGGGCCCGACCAACCCTGGGTCAGCGACTCCGCGCGCGTCTGGCGGTCGCCAAGTTCCTTTCGGGACAGACCGCGCGGGCCGCCTGGCGCCTCGTTCGAAGGGGCCGGTAAGACACGTTCGGCCTTCCCGCCGCAGTCCGACCGACAAGGGCGGCGCCGGTGCGTGGGTCATGTGTCGCCGGAAGGACGAGGCGAGTCGTTCGCCGCTCTCGGGGGGTTTGATTCCACCCCTGGGGAGAGGTACGATCCGATGTGGACGTTCCCGTCCGGCGCCAGGGGCCTTCACACGGCCTTGGCCTGGTTCCTTCTCAACCTGGGGGTCCCCAACCATGCCTCTCTTCGAGGTGGAAACTTCGGCACATATCATGATCGCCTGCGTGGCGGACGAAGCGTCGGCCCGGGCCTTCGCGGCGGAGAATTATCCGGCCGAGGAAGTGCTTCGCGTGGCCCATCGGCCGCGTGACGTCTGGGTCATCTCCAAGTCGATGCTGGGGATCACCGGCAAGGTGGACCCCTGCGCGACCGCCCGCGATTGTTTGGCCCGAGCGGCCGGCGACAAGTTGCACGCCGTTCGCCTGTTCATGCAATCGACCGGCAGCGACCTGGAAGGCGCGCGCAAGGCGATCGAATCGAACATGACCGTGGGTTGGTGATCCCTCTTCGGGGCGACCGCCGGCCGGACGCGACCTCAACCCTCTCGGGCCGCCGGCCGTTGCCCAGTCTCTCTTCGAGGGCAACATGTCCAGAGTGATCAGCTTGGTCTTGGGTGGCGGGCGCGGCACGAGGCTTTACCCCCTGACCAAGTCGCGCAGTAAACCGGCCGTCCCCATCGGCGGCAAGTACCGGCTCATCGACATCCCCATCGCCAATTGCATCCACTCCGACCTCAACCGCATCTTCGTCTTGACCCAATTCAACTCGGTCAGTTTGCACAGGCACATCGCCAACACGTACACGTTCGACGCTTTCGGGGGTGGGTTCGTCGAGATCTTGGCCGCGCAGCAGACGATGCAGCACGAGACCTGGTACCAGGGGACCGCCGACGCCGTCCGTCGCAACGTCGCCTATTTCAAGGATGGCGACTACGACCTGGTCTTGATCCTCTCGGGTGACCAACTCTACCGGATGGACTTCCGGAAGATGATCGCCACCCACAAGGAGTCTCAGGCCGACGTCACCATCGCCACCTTGCCCGTTGGGGACAAGGAGGCGACCGCCTGCGGCATCATGAGGATCGACGCGGCCGGTCGCGTCATCGACTTCATCGAAAAGCCCAAAACGCCCGAGGCCCTGGCCCGCGTCCGGACCGAACCCGACTGGATGGCCAAGCGCGGTATCGACTCCCGCGGCAGGACCTATCTGGCCAGCATGGGCATCTACCTGTTCAACTCCCAACTGCTCATCGACATGCTCGGGACCGGCGGGGCGACCGACTTCGGCAAGGAGGTCTTCCCCAAGGCCATCCAAACGATGCGGGTCCAGGCCCATCTCTTCGACAGCTACTGGGAAGACATCGGCACGATCGGCGCCTTCCATCAGGCCAACATCGACCTGACCAAGCCCGACGCCCCGTTCGACTTCGCCGGACACGCCGAACGGATTTACACGAGGCCCCGCTACCTGGCCTGTTCGAAACTGGCCGGCGCGACGATCAAAGACAGCCTCATCTCCGAGGGCTGCATCATCGGCAAGGGGGCCGTCATCGAGGACTCGGTCATCGGCCTGCGGGCCCGGATCGGCGAGAACGTGACGATCCGCAACAGCTACATCATGGGGCTCGATTACATCGAGAGCGACCGGCAAATGCGCGAGAACCGGGACCTAGGCCGGCCCGACCTGGGGATCGCCTCGGGGAGCGTCGTCGAAAGCGCGATCATCGACAAGAACGCCCGGATCGGCCGCGATTGCCGGATCGTCAACCAACATGGGGACGAGGAGACCGAGGAGGCCCCCCACTACATGATTCGAGATGGCATCATCGTCATCCCCCGTCAAACCACCTTGGCCGATTTGTCGGTCATTTGAGTCCCGGCCCCTGTCCACGCGCCCAACGCGACGCGCGTGGACAGGGACGGACAGGCAATGACCAAGGGCGGTTGCGGCGGCGGTGGTTGATCTGGTCAAATAGCCCCCGTGGCCGGAGAGTCTGAGACGGTTGAGGGACCGGGTGGGGAGGATCGTCGCGTGTCGGCTGAAACCACGGCGGGCGAGGACCGAATCGGCAATTACCGGTTCGTCCGCGTGCTCCTGCAAGGGCAGAACTCGACCGTGATGGAGGTCGTGCAAGAGGCCTCGGGCCGACGCTTCGCCATGAAGCAGCTCCTTCCGTCGCGCGCCGAGGAGGCGTCGGAACGCCGAGCGTTCGAGTTCGAGGCCAAACTCGGCATGGACTTGTCCCACCCGAACTTGATCCGGGTGTACGAATACGTCCGCGACCGCTACCAGCCCTACTTCGTGATGGACTACTTCCCGTCCGAGCAACTCCGCCTCGTCCTCAACAAGCCCGACAAGTACGCCTGGCTGAAGTCGCGTCTCCACAAGGTCATCAAGCAGTCGGCGGTGGCCCTGGCCTACATCCACGACAAGGGTTGGGTCCATCGCGACATCAAGCCGGAGAACATCCTGGTCAACAAGACGGCCGAGGCCCGCCTGATCGACTACGCCCTGGCCATGCGCATCCGCCGCGGCCTGGGTAAGTTCATTGGCGGACGGGTCAAACGCCAAGGGACCCTGAGCTATATCTCGCCCGACCAACTCCGATGCGAGCCCCCGGCCCCCACCGCCGACATTTACAGCTTCGGCATCACCTGCTATGAACTGGCCTGCGGCCGACAGCCCTTTCGGGCCAACTCGGCCGCCGAGTTGCTCAACAAGCACCTCTCCGAACTCCCCAGTCCCCCCACCGTCTACAATAAGAAAATCACGCCGGAGTACGCTGACCTCGTCCTCAAGATGATCCGCAAGAAACCGGTGGATCGCTTCCAATCGGTCCAGGAGTTCCTTAGCCAATTCGCTCGCGTCAAGATCTTCCAGGACGACCCGAACCCTTGGGAAGAACAATTCTGATCTCCACAATGGGCTGAGGGACTCAAAGAACTTGGTCCCCATCCTCATCGTGAACGAGCGTCCAAACCTTGACTCGGCGTCGGCCGGACTCGACAGGGAGGTTTCGCGTACCATGACCACCGCCATCACCAACCCCGGCCCACCCGCCAAGTTCCGCCTGCCCTTCGAGGCCCCCATCGCCGACATGGAGGCACGGCTGGTCGAGCTGGAGACGAAATACGCCAACGCCAAGGCCGGGCAAGACAACGAGGCCCCCGCCATCGGCGACCAACTCCGCCGGATGCGTCGGGAACTCGCGGGCCTCGTCCGCTCGATCTACGCGAACCTGTCTCCCTGGGAGACGGTGCTCGTATCGCGCTGCGATGCACGGCCGCAGACTCGCGACTACATTCGCCTGCTTTTTGATCAATTTGTCGAGCTCCACGGTGACCGGGCCACGGGAGACGACCCGGCGATCGTCTGCGGGTTCGCCCATTTGGGCGACCGCAAGGTGATGCTGATCGGCCATCAGAAAGGCAAGACGTTGGCTGAGCGGCAAGCCTGCCATTTCGGCTGCGCCCATCCGGAAGGCTACCGCAAGGCCCTGCTCAAGATGAGGCTGGCGGCCAAACTGGGTCTGCCGGTGATCACGTTCATCGACACGCCCGGTGCCTTCCCGGGGATCGAGGCCGAAGAGCGGGGACAGGCCCTGGTGATTGCCGAGAACCTCATGGGCATGAGTCAGGTCCCCACGCCGATCGTGAGTGTGGTCATCGGCGAAGGGGGCTCCGGCGGGGCCCTGGGGATCGGCGTGGCCGACCGGGTCGCCATGTTGCAACATAGCTACTACTCGGTGATCAGCCCGGAAGGCTGCGCGACGATCCTCTGGAAAGGGAACGAACACGCCCCGCGCGCGGCCGACGCCCTCAAGATGACGAGTCGCGACCTGCTCCGCATGGGTGTGATCGACGAGATCATTCCCGAACCGGCCGGCGGCGCCCATCGCGACCATACCGAGGCCGCCGCCAACCTCAAGTCGTTCCTCCTGCGTTCCCTCCGCGACCTTCAGGGCCTGTCCAAGGAAGAACTGCTCCAACTCCGCTACGAGAAGTTCCGTCGCATGGGGGCCTACCTCGAACTCGGCACGGAATCGAGTGAGGAGACGGCCGCCGCGTATCAAGCCCCTTGATCGAGCGTCCGCGAATCAGGCCAAAAGCCCCTTCAAGTACCCAATGCTCTCGGCCGCTCCCGGGATCGGGTCTTTGCCGTCCTTCTCGTATTCGAGGCCCACGAGGCCCTCGTACTTGATTTCGAGCAGGGCCTTCAGCATGGCCTTCAGGTCGAGCACGCCTCGGCCCAACTCGATCGGTCGGCCCTTGGCCTCGGTGCTGTCGATGTCCTTCAGGTGCAGGTCGTACAGGCGCGATGAACACTTGCGGATCGCTTCGGCCGGGTCCACGCCGCAACGCGCTGTGTGGCCAACGTCGATGCAGAGGCCGATCCGCTTGTCGAAACTCTGGATCGCTTCCCAGGCGTCGTAAGGGGACGGCCAGACCTTGTCCTCGGGCCCGTGATTGTGGATCGCGACCCGGACGTTGAACTCCTGGACGAGCTTGTCCAAGGCCGCGAGCGACGCACGCGTCGGCTTGGCCACGATCGTCCCCAGGCCTGCGTCGCGCGCGTATTGGAACGCGTTGCGCTGCTCGGCGGGGTCGTCGGTGATGTTTACGACGCCGCAACTCAACGGCTTGATCCCAGCCGCAAGGAACTCGCCCGCCGCTTTCGCTCGCTCTTCAGCCGTGCTCTTGAGAGGCAAGTGCATGTCCTTGATCGAGACATAAGCGATCCCCAGGCGCTTGATCGCTTTGATGGCGTCGGCGCGGGAGAGTTCGCGGAACGTGTACGAGGCGAAGCCCATTTTCAGGCCCCGCCAGGGGTCGGCGACTGGCGATCCGGTCGCGGCGGGGGTCGATCGGGCGGCGAACGGCAAGGCGGCGGCGGCCAGGCCGAGACGGGCGAAGGCGCGGCGGTCCATGGACGTGGTCCTCAAGGTCCATTGGCGGGAGGATGCCCCATCGTAGCGGGCCGTTGGTGTCGAATCCATGAGCGCGCGATCCGCCTTCTTGGCCGCGGTTTCGTCCCCCTGGTCAGACCTGTCTTTCAGTGCGATGATTGGCCGGAATGACCCCTCCCCAAACATCGCGGGGTGAAGGACCTCTCCCAACGAGGCGACCATGGCGCGCAAAGTGGCGATCTTCTGGCCGGGCGATTACCGCACCAAACCGAACGAATGGGCCCGGGAACAGTCGAACCAAGCGACCCATCAACTCTCCTTGGCCCTGAAAAAACTGGGTCTGGGGCCCTATCTGGTCGGTGATTACCTCACGCGACCCGATCAGGCGATCGAGCGACTGGGCCCCATCGACGACCCGATGATCGGCCTCTTTGTGCATTGGGCCTATGCCCCGCACACGGTCGATGGCGTCGTCGGCAAGGACAACCCGCTCCTTCTGGCCTCGAACTTCTCGGGCACTTGGCCGGGCCTGGTCGCTTTGCTGAACACGGCCGCTTCGCTGGAAAGTGTGGGGCGCGCCGCCTCGCGCATCTGGACCGCCGCGCCCGATTGGACGGCCGACGACGCGTTCATGGAACGACTCGACGCCTGGTGCCGGAACGGTTCGATCGCCTACGACGCAACGGAATTGAAGGAGGCCCCAAAGGTCGCCCTTGAGGCCCAACGCGTGGCCGACGAGGTCGTGGCCGGGATCAAGCGCCGACGGGTCCTGGCGCTCATGCTGGGGGACACGTCGATGGGAATGATCAACGGTTACTTCGGCCCGCGTCTTCTTTATCCGATCGGTTTCAGCGAACACAAAGTGGACCAGGCCTGGCTCATCGATCGGGTGCGCGACGTGAGCGATGCCCGAGTCGAAGACGCGTTCCGCTTCGTGCGCGAGCGGGGCGTGACCTTCCACTGGGAAGCGAGCGACGCCCAAGACTTCACCGCCGACGCCACTCGTGAACAACTCCGCGAATACCTCGCCGTGCTGGGCATCATCGACGAGTTCCGCGCCGATTGCCTGGGCTGGCAGTATCAACTGGGCCTTCTGCCCCTGATGGCACCCAGCGACTTCGCCGAGGGCCTGCTCAACTCCCACTGTCGTCCCGAGGGGAACGGCCACGCCCTGATGACGAGCACGGAGGCCGACCAGGGGAACCTCGTGCCGATGGAACTGATGAAGCGCATTCTGGAAGCCAAGGGCTTGCCGGGGGCCGTGATGTTCCACGACCTACGCTGGGGCGCCGAACATGATGGGCGCTTTCTCTGGGTCCTCCTTAACTCGGGTAGCTGTTCCGCATACGCGTTTAATCATGACGTGAACAGTCTCGCGGGCGTGCATAGCTATCGGCAGCCGGCCGGTTACTTCCCCGTGCCGGGCGGGACCTTCGCGGGGGTGAGCCTGCCCGGCGCGATCACATGGGCACGCGTTTGGCTCGATGGCGCGGGGCGGCTCGTCCTCGACGTCGGTCGGGGCGAGTCAGTCGAACTTCCGGAAAAGGTCCGCGAATCCTGGTGGCGCGGCACCACCCGCCAATGGCCCTTCATGGCGGCCGACCTGGGCTGCTCCATGCAAACCATCATGGCCCATTACATGAGCAATCACATCGCTGTCGCCTACGGCGACGTCCACGACGAACTCGTCGCGGTCTGTCAGTCCCTGGGCATTCGGGTCCGCGAAATCTCCACCAACTGACCCGATCGCGTGAGGATTCGCCCAATGCCCTCTAGGCAGCCGTCGCCAAGTATGGTTTATTTAGGCCATGTTCGGTGGCTGTCGCGCCATACAACGAGCCAACGAGGTCCGTGCCATATGGAAGGGCCCCATGCCATTCGACGGGACGAACCCCGGGGACCAGAGAACGTGGGGCCCCCGCGGGCCTTGGTGATCGAGGACGACCCACAGCAGCGGGCCGTTTTGGTGCACGTCCTGAAGGTCTTGGGCTTTCAGGTCGAGGAGGCCGCCGACGGGGCGATCGCTTTGGATTTCCTGGTCGAACGCCGCGTCCCCTTCGACGTGATCATGCTTGACATCATGCTGCCCTTCGTGGACGGCGTTGAAGTGGCAAGGAGGGCCCTCGCCCAGGACCCCGAGTTGCGTTTCATCGCCTGTTCCGCGATCCTTCAAGGGGAGAACGAAGAACTCCTGCGGCGCTTTGGTGTCCGCGGTTACTTGCCCAAACCGTACTCGGTTGAGGAGCTTGCGGCCACGATCCAGCGCGTCTCGCGCCGGGTCCCGCGCCAAGTCAATGCGCTCCCATGACGCCGGCGATCTTCGGCGCGTGCGATCAAGCGGTGAGGGAGGTTGAGATGAGGGCTGGTCGTTGGTCCGTCGCCTCGCTCGGTCTGACGTACCTTGTCGGGATCGGCGCTTGGTCGAACGCTCGCGGTCCCGCCCCGCTGGGTCTTCCCGCCATGGTCCGGGAGACCGAAGGCCGGAAGCTCACTCATGACGAGACCTTGAAGTGGGTCGCGGACAATCGGGCATGGCGCCGCGCGACCAAGACCAAGCCGATTTGGGCCAGGGCGGTCGACGCGAGCGAAGTCGGGGTCGAGTTCCAGACCGCCGACCATGTGGCCCAGAAGGCCAAGGCCGGCTATTGGCTTTGTGTCGGGGTCGCGGGTGAACCCTGGTTCCAGGCCCGCGAGAAGATCGACGAGAAGTACGACGCCTCGGTCGAAGAAGTCAAGAAGTTCGCATTCGATCAAGCCAAGAAGACGTATCGTGTCTTCAAACCCAAGGCATCTTCGCGTGTTTGGGCCGCGCAGGTGAAGGGGGCCGAGATCGAGGGGTTTTTCGTGCGACCGAACTACGACCCAGGGCGCCCCCTCTATTCACCCGCGGGTGGATACGTTGTGCGCGACGACGCCCCGGACCCGTACCAGGCCCCGCCCAAAGACGTTTGGCTTGTGCAACAGGGCCTCTTTGAGAGCACCTACGAGTTCGTTCGATAGGAGCGGGCGCGCCGATTAACGACTTATTCGTCAAGCTTGGTAGATCATTTTTTGTTCTTTTGATACATGGCAAGGATCGAGCGGTCCACGATTGGGTTGTCCACCACCGACGCCGGCCTGGGGATAGGCGATTGTCATGCTTGCTCCGCAGCCCCAAAGGGGCCATGAAAGACCCCCCGGGAACTCATCGTTCCTCAGGCCCCATGAATCGTGGCCAATCCAATCGGAAGCCGCTCTAACCACCCAGGGCCTTCTTGCGCCTCTGCTCCTTCTTCTTGGCGACCTTGCCGCGTTCGGCGCGTTCGTCTTCGCCCGCCCAGGCGTCGGGATGGGTGCGCGCGTAATACTCGGAGGAAACCAAGAGGTCCGGCAGGGCGTAGATGTGCGACTGGTGCCGCTCGTGGTTTGAGAGTTCGAAGTTCTGGTCCATCTTGATGGCGTCGAAGGGGCAATACTCCGCGCACAAACCGCAATTCATACAAACATCCATGTCGATGTAGAAGTCGGCTGGATAGGGGACGGGCTCGCCATTGGGCCCTTTGGCGTGCTCCATCCAGATGCACTGGGGCGGGCAGACCTTCGCGCAAATGTTGCAAGAAGTGCAGCGTATGTAGCCGTCCTCGTCGTCGTAGACCAATACGGGCAAGACGCGAAAGCGCTCGCGGACGGGCAATCGTTCGTCGGGGTATTCGACGGTGAAGAGGCCGTCATCACCGTTCTTCTGGTCGATCGTCGGGGGTGACTGGGGTACCGAGTACAGGTCCACCTTGAGCGGCCCACCGCCGCGACGATGGAAGAACTTCCCCGTTTGGAAGTCACGCGCGAAGGTCAGCAGGAACCGCTTGAGCGTGACCCAGTGCCCGACGATCAATCCCTGGCCGAAGCGAATCATCGCTGCCCGGTCCTCCTCATCGGTCCACCTCGCCGAGGACGATGTCGAGACTGCCCAAGATGCCCACCACGTCGGCGACCGTTTGCCCCAGGCACATCGTCTCCAGGGCCGTCAGGTTGATGAAACTGGGACTCCGGACGTGATAACGGTAGGCGGTCGGCCCGCCGTCGCTCACGACGTAGTATCCCAGTTCCCCCTTGGGGGCCTCGGTCCGCGAATACGCCTCGCCGGCCGGGACCTTGATCTGATACGACTTCTTGCCCGGCAGGATGGGACCGGTGGGAATGTCGCGCAGGGCCTGCTTCAAGATGCGGACGCTCTGACGCATCTCAAAGAGACGCACCAGATAGCGGGCGTAAACGTCGCCCGCCTGGGCCGTGACGACGTCGAACTCGAACCGCGGGTAAATCGAGTAAGGGGCCGCCTTGCGAACGTCGTAATGCACGCCCGAGCCGCGCAGGACCGGTCCCGACGTGGACAGCGCGATCGCGTCCTCGGCGGAGAGTGTCCCCACGCCAACGCAACGTTCCTGGACGATCTCGTTGTTGGTCAGGTAGCGGTCCATCTCGTCGATCCGGCGGGGCAGGCGATCGTTCACGAGGGCCCGACAACGTTCCAGCCAACCGGCTGGCAGGTCGAACGCGACCCCGCCGAATCGGAAGTAGTTGCACATCATCCGGCTGCCGCTGGCCCACTCGAAGAGGTCGAGGATGAGTTCCCGCTCCTCGATCGCGTAGAGGGCCGGGGTGAAGAAGGCCCCCAAGTCGTTGAGAAGGAAGCCGACGCCCCAAATATGGCTGGCCACGCGCGTTAGCTCGGCCATGATCACACGGACGTATTCGGCCCGCTCGGGCGGCTTGGCGTCGTCCCCCATGAGCTGCTCGACCGCCAGCGCGTATCCAAAATTGTTCGCCATGCTGGTCAAATAATCGAGTCGATCAGTGAACGGAAAATTCATCAAATACGTGTTCCGCTCACCGATTTTCTCATGATTGCGGTGCATGTAGCCCATCACGGGCTTGAGGCCAACGATCGTCTCGCCGTCTAGTCGCAGGTTCATCCGGAAGACGCCGTGCGTGCTTGGGTGCTGAGGGCCCATGCTGAGCACGAACTGCTCGGTCTCGAGCTCGTCTTGGTTGGTCGCCGCGGGTACCAGGCCGAACCCCTTCACGTCGTCGTCGGGGCGCAGCTTCTCCCAATCCTTGAAGTCGCGCGGGACCTTGATGTTCGTGCCCAGCGGGTGCTTCTCCTCGGCGCGGAAGTGCTGGCCGTGGCCCTCTTCGACTCGGCTGTCAAAGACCTTGGTGGGGCCTTCGTAATAGGGTTCAAGAAAGTCCTTGCGCAGCGGCCAGTAGGCGTAACCTTCCCACATGAGGATGCGACACAAATTGGGATGTCCGGTAAATCGAACTCCCATCATATCATAGACTTCTCGTTCCTGAAAATCGGCCCCGGGCCAGACGGACACGACCGAAGGCACTTCCCCCTTTCCCTCGGCCTCGGCGGTGCGCACGCGCAACTGGATGAACTTGCCGTGTTGTTTGGTGCTTTCCAGATGATAGGTAATTTCGATGGCGTCTTCGTAATGGACGCTTTGGAGAGACGCCAGGTAATCGTAATGCACGGGCCCGCGATCGCGGAGGAAGAAGGCGACCTCGACGATTTTCTCTGGCGGCACGAGCAAGGCCGCGCGGACGATCGTGGCGGTCCCCGCGCCGAACTTCGAGTTCAAGCGCGCGGCCAAGTCTTTCAAGGAAGGTTCGCCCAACCAGACGAGGGTGGGGCGGGCCTCCGCAGTCTTGACCTTCTTGGCCGGTTTGGCGGGTGTTTTCGCGGGCGAGGCCGTTGCGGGGGACTTCGCCTCCTGGGTCGCCTTCGCCTTCAGTTTGTCGAGGAGGCTCGGCTTGGTGGTTTGGACCTCAGCTTCGGGTTTCTTCGCCGCGACCACGTCGGGTCTTCGGGTCGACGTATCAGGCCGTTCCGCGGGGGCCTTCTGGGCCGATTGGGCGCGAATCCGCTCCACGACGCTCATCGGCTTCTCGGCGGGCGCATCAGGGGGCTTCGCTTCCGTGGCCTTCTGGGCCGATTGGGCGCGAATTCGCTCCACGACGCTCATCGGCTTCTCGGCGGGCGCATCAGAGTCAGAGAGCTTCGCTTCCGCGGCCTTCTGCGCCGATTGGGCGCGAATTCGCTCCACGACGCTCATCGGCTTCTCGGCGGGCGCAT
>CALLYK010000100.1 GCA_937858365.1 uncultured Isosphaeraceae bacterium
GACCTCCGTGAAGCGGAACGGGCTGGGCTCCTGAGGCCGCGGCGCCCGCGCCACGACGGGCGCCTGGCCTGCGAGCCGGTCCCCCTCAATGTTCAAGGCGGGCTTCTTCTGCGCCTCAGGCGGCGAGGTCGCTTCCTTTGACTTGACTTGTTCATCAATCGGGCGTGGCGGCGGCGCGATTGGGGCGTCGTCACGGCATCCGAAGAGACCAAGTAACAAGAGCGAAAGGGCGTGGTCTCGAAAAAGGCGCGGTCCCTTCCTCATGAAAGGGCCCTCCATAAGCGTGTTCGATGATGAGGAAACGCGAGGATGACGACGGGCCGTCGGCGAAGCGGGGCCCCTCAAAATTGTAACAAGTCGACGAACTGGGCGCCCTGAAGAAGCCGACCGATCTCAATGTGCTTGAGTCGGCGCGACGGTGAGAGTCCGGCCCCGTCGGGCGCGTCCCTTTCCCCATTCGGTCGCGACCCTTCAAGGCGCCACTCGATCGATCGTTCTGTCCCGGCACATTCAGGGAGAGCGTCCATACCTCGACCATCATCCTCGAATGGGACATGCTTGTTGACCAGACTGCCTGGAAAGAGACAGCGATCCATGCCGGATTGCCCTACCGAAGTGTGTCTTCGCAACGTCGGGTTCGTGTTCTTTGAGAAAAGCAGCTGTAACGGTTCAGCCTTGGATTGGCACGAGTAGTGCCGGGCCTGGTGTTCTCTGGCGGTGGGCGGTCACCGACCCAATCCGAAACCCCAGCACCGGGCGCTTCGGCAGGCGGAGCGTTTGCACCACCGTCTGCATGCTCTCCGCGAATCGGCAGCCCGACCCGCTGTGGCAACCAAACGCGTTCTTCCACCACAACACTCCCATACGCAAGGTCCGTCCCGCATGGTTGTTCGTCGGTTCCAACTCCTCCACTGCCGCGAACGCCCACAACGCCGGTAGGATCGCCATCACGTTCTCGCAAAACACCGCCACCTTGGCCTCGGCTCAACCCGATCTCCGCACCAGGGACTCACGCAACTCTTCCGCCGGTGTTTCCAGTTGCTCTTGCAGCGACACGCGCTTGATTCGCCGTTGGCGAAAGTCCCGCCTGAGTGTGAAGACATCCTCCACCACCGCCAGACTGCTTTGACCCACCATCCTGCCCACGCCGCCGCGTTCCACGCATTTCTGGAAGTCGCGCTTCCGGTGCGCCCAGCCAATCTGCCGTTGGTCCAGGGGCAAACCGTGGTAGGCCGACCAGCGGTCGCTGATCACGACCCCGCAGACCACCTCCCCCAGGAGCGCCTTCCGGCCCGGCTTGCCGCGTTGAACATGGACCACGAAGAAGGCCACCGAGGCGGTCGCCGCGATCCCCAGCCAACAACGCGACCCATCCCGTTTCCAGCCGGTCTCGTCGGTGCTCTTGACGGGCGCCGCGCGGACCGCGTCGCGCGCCTGGTCGTGGGCCCCGGCCAAGGCGGCGCAGGTTTGTCGTTCCAACGCGACGATCGTGCCCAGGGACACCGACGGCTGGAACACGGCCTCGGCGAACTCGCGGACCGCCCGTTGGTCAGGTGGAATCGGCCGCTGAGGTAACTCATCGTGGCTGCGAGGCGCGGGCCGATGACATGGGCGCGAACTGGGTCGGGGATCGCGGCACGGTCCAGCAAACCGCATCGGGGACACGTGCGGACATGACCTTGATGCTCGGTGACGACGGCCGCGACGACGGGGAGGGGGAGTTCGACCACCAGATGCCAGGTGGGCTCGGGGTCGTCGGGGCCGGCGTCGGTGGGCAAAGGGCCCTGGCAACCTTGGCACGTCTCAGGCACATAAGCCACGACCTGATCGAGACGGGTCGCGGGCAGACGATCGCGGGTGTGACCCGGACGACCCGGCTGGTCCCCTGGTCATCGCCGGCTGGGACGCTTGAGAGGCGGTTTCGACGCGCCTTGGAGGGTTGGCCGAGGGCGGTATGGAACTCTTGGACGAATTCCGATTCACCTGGGCGAAGAGGTCGCGGAACTGGGCCCCGAGTTCCAAGACGCGTGCATGCAGGACACCCATGCGAGGGTTGGCGGCGTCGAGTTCACGCCGCAGGAGAACGCAGTTCGGGCACTCCGCGCGGGCAAAAGAACCTGGAGGTGGCATCAACGAACAACATAAACGAAGCCCGAAGAAAACAAGGGCCTGGCGATTGGATCAGGCAAGATCCGTGCCAGGAACTGGCTGAACGGTTGCTTTTCGCCAATGTGGACATTCATCTATTTCATGTTCATGAAGACACAGCGGCTCGATTTGCGTCTCTAGCGACGCTTCTTCTTGGGAGTGCCCGGAGGCAGCAGTTCCGAGTCCGAAGGTCGTCCCGCTTCGACTTCGTCGGCGGCCTGTTTCAACTGGGACGATGTGGCAGGCAAGGGTGGAGGCAGGTCCCCTTCCGGCCTTCCTCCACAACCGAGGCAAGCCAAAATGGGACCAAGCATGATGAGGAATCGAAGAAGGGGGGCCCAGAGTTTCACCATGTGATGAGGCTCACAGAGGGCAAACGCGGACCCGTGCGAGAAGGGCCTTCAGCCACAAAGGCGGACGGCAGCCGTCTCGATGGGGCGATTGCCTACCAGTTGCTCTTCGATACGGGCCAGCAGGGCTTCGGGATGATAGGGTTTGTGCAGCCAGGCATGAACGCCCACTTCACGAAGTCGATGCTCGGCCTCGTCGTGCAAGGCGGCGCTGCAAATCACGATCGGTTGATCACTGCGGCGGGCCCGCAGTTCCCGGGCCATGTCCACTCCATCCATCCGGGGCATCATCAGGTCGGAAACGACAAGGTCAAAGGGACCGGACTGGTCAAACTCGCACAGGGCGTCATGACCGTCCACGGCCTCGACGACAGTGAATCCGCTTCGCCGTAGGAATTGACCAACGAGTCCGCGCAAGACTTGTTCATCCTCGACCAGCAAGAGCCTGAAAGGCCGATCCATCGGCACCTCCCGCCCGGACCAAGCCACCGATAAGGGTAGGCGACGGCCCCGCGACTTTGGAGTACGAAGAGCTTCGTGGTCCGTCACATCGCGTCAAGCAACTTACCATGTCGCGTACTTGGCGCGAACATCAATCATTCGACAAACGTCCTGGCGCTCGAGCCAAGACCGGCCTCAAATGCCGAAGGGCCCAGTCATCAGGCCGCCACGGGTCCGGATGGGGTCATATCAAAGAACTCTTTGCCCACCACTTTCCCCCCGCTGGAAACGCAAACCGCCTGTATAAGTAAAGCGTTGATGTGCTCATACAAGAAATGACCCGCCGTTGATGGTCCGTGACTCTCTGAAACTGTCGGGAGTTAGCGGAAACGGTCGGGCCGTGTCGGGGGTCGTCGCAAGTAGCGGCGTCCGGGATCGAACCGGAGACCTGCGGGTTATGAATCCGCCGCTCATTCGCGACAAGATCAATAATATCAAACCTTTACGTCTTCCTGAAACGCCTCCTGCCCACTATTTGCCCACCGACACTCGTCAGAGCGACCCCGACCTGGCCATTGTTGTCGAATCCTGGGGAGGTCTTCCCGCCGCGATCCGGGCGGGAATCGTGGCGATGGTCCGGTCGGTTTACGGGGAAGGGGGAGTGCGAGATGGATCGCCCGATCGCCTTTGAGGCGACTCGACGTTGCCGACGGTGTGTTCGAATCAAGACATCGACCGAGTCTTGCCTTTAATCGCGCCCAACGGAAAACCGCTTGCCGGTAACTCTGTGCGAGATTGGTTATGCGGCGAAGTTGACTCAGGGCCCCCGTGACAAGGAGTCAACGGGACCGTCTGACTGGATTTGAGCAGTTCAACTGATCGGGTCGTTCCAGGGAGGGCTTTCGAGAGCGAAGAGGGCGATCGAGTGCCGAAGCACCTAACTTCGGGCCTCCCGCTTCGCAAGTTTATCATCGGACCAACCGGACCCAGAACGACGAAACTATACATAACTACTCAATCTCTACATGAACGGATAATACGCAAAAGGGCATCATTCTTGACGGGGTGTCCCGGCGACGTGGCGGTCCATCCAGGCCCCGAATTCTCGACCGACGGGGTCGTCCAGCCATCGGCATCTCCCGGCCGCGTGGTCTGTCAATCAGAGGGCCCCCGAGCCCGCGTGCAGGCGGGTCACCAGGAAGGGCAAGACCCGATCGATGAGCCGCCCTGGAGGGATGCCGACGAGTGTGGTTCTCGTGAGCGCCCCAAGAAGGGGTGGCCGGCCCCAGCCGGCCGCAGTGTGTGTTCGAGCCGAGGATGATCGTGGCCCCGCGTTCGCGCAGCAGCGCGGCCGCACACTGGAGCCGCTCCAGCACCAGCGGCACGTCGTAAGGTGAGGCGCATTCGGCCGCCGCCGACTCAACGCGACCGCCGTCGAGGTAGATTCGCCCCCTTCTGGTGAAAAGGCCGGCGGGGCACGGAAGGCTCGGTGAGATCGAGGCGACCTCCCTCATCAGATCGTTCAGAATGCCGTCGCAATCTTCGAAGCGGACCGCTTCCGGGAGCGAGGTGAAGCACTCGGCGTCGACGCTCATCAAGGACCCTGGCTCGATCCGCAGGGCCTTGCCCACAGCGGCCGATCAAACACGATCACGACCGTGGTCGGCACGCGCCCGCGATGCGCGCCGGCTCGGCGTCGCGTTGCGCCCGGGGGAGTGACTGGGCCTCGAGGGGAGTGACTGGGCCTCGAGCGGGCGAGTCAAGACCTGCTCCACGGCCGAGCCGGTCCATGATGTGGTCGGTCGGAGAGCGGCGATTTGCTGTAAGGACATCGGGGACTTAATACGCATCACGACGGCGCGCGCGGCCCTGGATGAAGGACATCCAGCCTCGGATCGTTCCCTTATCGTGCGCCCCCCGGACGGCCGACCCCCGCATCGGTTAGTCTTGAGGATACACGAGGACGCTGGACGTCCACGAGTTCGCAATTCTCTTGCGAGGACGACCGGCACCGAGGTTGATGGGCCGACACCCATGAACGCCGAAGACATTGTCGTTGGGTCGATCCTCAGTGGCCCCATCTTGCCCGAGCCCGTCGAGGTCCTCGCGATCGTGCCGCTCGGCGGGTCGATCAAGCTGATTGGCAAGGGGCGCCGAACCGGACTTGTCCGCGACCCCGTGCTCGCGCCCTACCAGATCGCACTTCTTTCGTCCACTCCAGCACGTGAACGGTTCGATGGCGACCCGGCCTTGTTCCGGCTGGGAATCGAGGCCCATCGTCTGGCCTTGGCCCACGAATATGACCCCTACTTTTCGCTGTCCATCGCCCGCGTCGATCCGTTGCCGCACCAGCTTGAGGCGGTCTATGACTACTTCCTGAAGCTCCCGCGCATCCGATTCTTGCTGGCTGACGACCCCGGGGCCGGCAAGACCGTCATGGCGGGCTTGCTCCTCAAGGAACTGAAGGCACGCGGACTGGTGCGCCGGACGTTGGTGGTGGCCCCGGCCAATCTGACCTTCCAGTGGCAACGGGAATTGCGTGACAAGTTCCGCGAGCCATTCGAGGTCATCCGAGGCGAGACCCTGCGCACCAACTATGGCCAGAATCCCTGGCAGGACCGCGACCAACTGATCACGTCGGTCTCGTGGGTCTCGCGCGTCGAGGATGCAAGGCACAGTTTGCTCCGGGCCCGATGGGACCTTGTCATCGTGGACGAGGCTCACAAGATGAGTCCGTCGAGCGAAGACAACCCGACCCTCGCCTACAAGCTGGGCATGGAACTATCCAAGCTGACCGACCACTTCCTGCTCATGACAGCCACGCCCCATAAGGGGGACAGCGAACACTTCTGTCGCTTCCTCGCCCTTCTGGACCCCGACGTCTACGCCAACATTTCCAGCCTGAAAGAAGCCATGAGGTGCGGCGAAGCCCCCTTCTATCTGCGCAGGACCAAGGAGGCCCTTTATTCGTTTCCCGACCCCGAGACCGGCAAGCCCAAGAAGCTGTTCACGGATCGTGAAGTCAAGACCACGACATTCGAGTTGAACGACGAAGAGTTCGACTTTTATGAGGCCTTGACGCGCTTCGTCGAAGACCAGTCGATTCGGGCGATTCACGACGCCTCGGCGGCGGGGCGGGCCGTGGGCTTCATCATGGCGATGCTCCAGCGTCGCATGGCCTCCAGCATTTACGCCGTTCGCCGGTCGTTGGAACGCATGAAGGCCCGTCGCGAGGAAATCCTCGAAGACCCGGAGGCCTATCGCCGCCAGCGCATCGAGCGTCGCATTCCGGACGACTTCGATGAATTGCCCGAAAGCGAACAGGCTGAACTTCTGACGCGCCTTGAGGAGGAGGTCCTTTCGGTCGACCCGACCGCGCTTCGCGAGGACATCGTCCGTTTGACCGCCCTGGTCCGTCAGGCCAAAGACCTGGAAGGGCGTAGTGTCGGCACCAAGCTGGCCAAGCTCAAGAGCGTGTTGACCGACCATGGCGTGTTCGACGACCCCACCATGAAGCTCCTGGTCTTCACCGAGCACAAGGACACCCTCGACTACCTTGTCGGCGACGGCAAGGACGGCCGCCCCCTGGGCAAGCTCCGTGAGTGGGGGCTGGCCGTCACTCAGATTCATGGCGGCATGAAGATTGGCGATCGCGACACGACCGGCACACGCATCTTCGCCGAACGCGAGTTCCGCGAGCAGGCCCAGGTCCTGGTGGCGACCGAGGCGGCCGGTGAAGGGATCAACCTCCAGTTTTGCTGGTTCATGATCAACTTCGACATCCCGTGGAACCCCGTCCGGCTCGAACAGCGAATGGGCCGCATTCATCGTTATGGCCAGATGCGCGACTGCCTCATCCTCAACTTTGTCGCGGTGAACACGAACGAAGGGCGCGTGCTTGGCAAGCTCCTGGATCGGCTCCGCCAGATTCGCGAGGACCTTGGTTCCGACCAGGTCTTCGACGTGGTCGGCGAGGTCTTCCCGGGTAACATGCTCGAACGACTCTTCCGCGACCTTTACGCCCGCAAGACCAACGTGCCCGACATCGAGGCCCGGATCGTCCGCGACGTGGACCCCGACCGTTTCCGCGCGATCACGGAATCGACCCTCGAAGGGCTGGCCAAGCGCGAACTGAACCTGTCGGCGATCATCGGCCGCTCGGTGGAGGCCCGCGAGCGAAGGTTGGTCCCCGAGGTCATCGAAGATTTCTTCCTCCAGGCCGCGCCCCGTGTGGCCATGCAACCGCGTCCCGTGGCAAAAGGGGCCCATGTCTACCGCCTGGGCAAGGTCCCCAGGGCCCTTCATGCGATCGGTGAACGGCTGGAAACGCGATGCGGCAAGCTGGGCCACGAGTATGCCAAGATCGCCTTCTCCAAGGAAGAACTGAATGCCGACCAGACCCTGGAATGGGTCACGCCCGGCCACCCGCTGTTCGAGGCCGTGCGTGAGGGCGCAGACGTGCAGGCCGCCGACCACTTGCGACGAGGCGCCGTGTTTTTCAGCCTCCAGCGCGACGAGTCGGCCCGCCTGGACACGTTCGCGGCCTCGATCCAGGACGGTCGCGGGAACACGCTGCATCGCCGCCTTTTCGTCGTCGAGACGGCCCGCGATGGGTCGATGGCCGTCCGTCAGCCAACGGTCTTCCTGGACGGCCTGGCCCCCGCCCCGGTGGGCACGCCTGTCCCGGACGATTCAACCTGGCCCGACCGCAACGCCGTCGAGAGCTTCTTGCTGGAAGACGCCTTGCGGGCCTTTCTGGACCAGACGTCCGAAGAGCGGGTCCGCCAGGTCGCGATGGTCCGCCGGCACGTCGAGATTTCGCTCAACGCCCTCATCGACCGTCAGAACCTCCAGTTGGCTGACTATTTGAACCGCAAGATCGAGGGCGAACACGTGCCGGGGCTGGAAGGACTGATCGCCCAGGCCGAGTCCCACCTCGACCGCCTCAACGAGCGCCGGGACCGCCGCCTCGCTGAACTCGACATGGAGCGTCATTGCACGGTGGCTGACATTGTCCATCTGGGCCGGGCCTGGGTCTTGCCCAGCCCCGAGCGGCTTCGGCCCGACATCGCCCCGATGGTCAACGACCCCGAGATCGAGCGGATCGCCGTCGCGCTGGTCAAGCGTCACGAGGAGGGGCGGGGTTGCCAGGTCGAAAGCGTCGAGAAGGACAACAAGGGTTACGACCTGATCGCGCGCTTGCCCCATCCCGAGGATGCCAAGTCGGTCCGCGAAGTCCGCTTTATTGAAGTGAAGGGGCGTGCCGGCGTCGGCGAGATCGCCCTGACGGAGAACGAGTTCAGGACGGCCCAGCGCCTGGGGGCGGAATACTGGCTCCACGTGGTCTATGACTGCGCCAGCACGCCGCGACTGGTCACGATCCAGGACCCAGCGCGACTCGACTGGCGGCCCATCGTCCAGGTCGAGCATTATCGGATCGACGCGGCGCAGGTGATCGGATCGGGACAGGCGGAGACGTTGCGTTCGCCCTGATCGCGGTGTCGGCCATGTCGTGGTGAGTCAGGTCGGTGAGAGATCGGTGGGGGATTGTCGCTCGGACTTCCGCAACGATCCCCTTTGAAGGCCATTCCGATGATCGTTCCCGAACCGCGTCCCGATCGTTTCTTTCCGCCCGACAAGGTGTGGCGTCTGTCGGAGTTGATGACCTTGTGGAGGGCCGCCCGCGATGCGGGAACGACGCTGTCGCCTCACGACCAAGCGCAACTGCAAACCCTTGTGGACGAGGAACTCCAAGCCACAGTGCTCCGGGCCGAGGAACGGAAAAAAGTGTAGAATGGATGGGGCGAAACCGGCCGGATGTGTTCTGACTCGAAGGAGGTGACGATGTCCATGATGACGGTCGAACCGCTGGCTGTCCCACTCTGGGAAGACCCCCCAGGGGTGTTCCGGGTTGGCCAATGTCGTGTCCTCTTGGAAATGGTGATCCACGCCTACTGGCGCGGCGAGACGCCCGAGGGAATTGTCGATTCCTTCGAGATGCTGAATTTGGCTGATGTTTACGCGGTGCTGGCCTATTACCTCAGACACCGCTCCGAGGTGGACGCCTACATGGCCCGCCGCGAGGCCGAGGCGAACGCGCTTCAAGAACTCATCGAGGCGAGCCAGCCTTCCCGGGCCGATTTGCGTGAGCGTCTCCTCCAGCGAGCAAAGGCGCGGGAGGACGAGTGTGCCGCCTCTGCTCGCTGATGTGAACTTCAACGGCCGGATCGTTCGGGGGTTGTTTCGGCGCCTTCCCGGAATCGACTTGCTGCGCGCGCAGGACGTCGGGCTTGCGAACACGCCCGATCCGTTGCTCCTGGAGTGGGCGGCCGGCCACGGACGTGTCCTCCTGACACACGACGGCGCCACGATGATTGGGTTCGCGTATGATCGAGTACGCCAGGGACTCCCGATGCCCGGTGTCTTCTTCGTGAGAGAGACGATGCCGATTGGCCAGGCGATCGATGGCCTGCTCCTGGCCGTCCTTTGCGGGGTGCCTGATGATTGGGACCGCCAGGTGATCCACTTTCCGCTCTGACTGCCGTAAGTCCGTGGTCCCGCACCGCCCTTTGCTTCTCATCCCAGAGTGACTGACCATGTCGGCCCCGCCTTATCCCCGCCGCCTGATCGAGGTCGACCTGCCCATCAAGCGGATCAGCGCCCATGCGCGGCGGGAGAAGTCGATCCGGCATGGGCATATCTCCACGCTCCATATCTGGTGGGCCCGACGCCCCCTGGCCGCTTGCCGGGCCGTCATCCTGGCGGCCCTTTGGCCCGACCCGGCCGACCGGCTGTGTCCCCCGCGCTTCCTGGACGAGGCCCGCAAGACGCTCCTCGGGGCCCGCGAGACGGCCGTGAACGTTCCGTCGGGCAAGAGCGTGCCCGTCTTCGACAAGGATTACAAGAAGCCCGAGGACGTCCGCGCGGGCTTGCTCGACTTCATCGCCGAGTTCGCCAACTGGGACTGTTCGACAAACGCCGATTACCTGGCCTTTGCGCGACACCTGGTGCAAGTGGCCCACGAGTCGCTGGGGGGCGAGCCAGGGACGCGCCCGTTGGTGGTGGACCCGTTCGCGGGGGGCGGTTCGATCCCGCTGGAGGCCCTCCGCGTCGGGGCCGACGCCTTCGCCAGCGACCTTAACCCCATCCCCGTGCTGCTCAACAAGGTGGTCCTCGAATACGTCCCCAAGTACGGCCAACGCCTCGCCGACGAGGTCCGCACGTGGGGCGAATGGATCAAACAAGAGGCCGAGAAGGAACTGGCCGAGTTTTATCCCAAGGACAAGGACGGCTCGACACCCATCGCCTATCTCTGGGCCCGCACCATCCTGTCCGAGGCGCCCGGGCAGGGTGGCGACCCCATCGAGGTCCCACTCATGCGGTCGCTGTGGCTCGCCAAGAAGGCCGGGCGGCGGCGGGCGCTGCGGTGGGTGCGGGATGAGAAGGGGAAGGTCAAGACCCGGACTGTCGACGTCGCCTACGTCGAGGACGGCCAGCACATCGTCAAGCGTGTGAAACGTCCGGTCCTGGAGATCTTCGAGCCCGCCAAGGAATCCGAGGTTGAGGGCGGCACGGTCGCGCGCGGCAGCGCCACCTGCCCGGTCACGGGGTATACCACCAAGGTGGAACGGGTGCGGGCGCAGCTCAAGTCGCGACGCGGGGGGGCGGCCGATGCCCGGATGTTTTGCGTCGTCACCACACGCGCGTCGGAGCAAGGGCGGTTTTACAGGCTGCCGACGAAGGCCGATCAAGAGGCGTTTGACGCCGCGGCGGAGGAACTGGAGCGACGGGAGAAGGAAGATGGAACGCAGCGGTCACAGAAGGGGCGGAAGGTTGGCGAGGGGATCGAGAAAGGACAGGGGAGCCGGCGGAGTCTGGTCCCCGACGAGGTGATCTCGCTGAACGAACTCCGCCGCGTGAGCGTTCCGATCTATGGAATGGAGCGTTGGGGTGACCTCTTCTCCCCCAGGCAGGCCCTCGCCTTGACCACGCTCGCGCGACTCGTGCGCGAGGCGGGGGTGCGGATGGCGTCGTCCGCCGATACCGGGCTGGCGCAGGCGGTGCAGACGTGTCTCTCCCTTACCGTGGGCAGACAGGCCGACATCCTGTCGTCGCTGGCACGCTGGCACACAACGCGCGACATCGTGAATGCCACCTTTGGTCGTCAGGCGATTGGCATGGTGTGGGATTTCGCAGAGGCCAACTTCTCAAGTGGCGCATCGGGGAGTTTCGATGGCGCGCTCGATTGGGTTGTCAAAGTCATTCAGGCCAACGTGACCTCCGGCGAGCGCACCGGCCACGTCGAGCAAGCCTCGGCAACGTCTCACCCCCTACCCGATGACGCCGCGGCAGCGTTTGTCACCGATCCACCGTACTACGACGCCGTCCCCTACGCCTACCTCTCCGACTTCTTCTACGTCTGGATGCGCCGCACGCTCGCCGACATCCATCCGTCGCTCTTCCGCGACCCTGGCGTGCCCAAGGATGCCGAGATCGTCGTCGATCGCCCGCACCAGCTCAGCCAGAGCACCAAGGACATCACGTTCTACGAGCGCGAACTGACCAGGGCCTTCGCCGAGGGCCGCCGCGTGCTCGCCCCGTCGGGCGTGGGGACGATCGTCTTCGCCAGCAAGACCACGGCCTCGTGGGAGGCGATCCTTCAGGCCGTCATCGACGCCGGGTTCATCATCACCGGTTCCTGGCCCATCGATACCGAGATGGAGACCCGCGTCGCCGCGCAGGGGCAGGCGCGGCTGGGGAGCAGCGTGCACATCGTGGTGCGGCCACGGGAGAACGAAGATGGTTCGGTGAGCGAGACCGAGATCGGCGACTGGCGCGACGTGCTCGATGCCTTGCCACGCAAGATCCACCAGTGGATGCCTCGTCTGGCCGACGAAGGGGTCGTGGGGGCGGACGCGATCTTCGCCTGTCTCGGCCCGGCCCTGGAGGTTTTCTCGCGGTATTCCCGCGTGGAACGGGCCGATGGCACCCCTGTCACGCTCCGCGAATACCTCGAGCAAGTCTGGGCGGCCGTCGCCCAGGAGGCCCTCGCCATGATCTTCAGCGGCGCCGACGCCTCCGGCCTGGAGGCCGACGCCCGCTTGACCGCCATGTGGCTCTGGACCCTCCGGACCAATGACGTCCCCGCGCCGGCGGACGCGGACGACACCGAGAACGAGGCCGACGACGACGAAGAGGCCCGCCCCGTCGGCAAGCTCTCCGGGTTCGCGCTCGAGTTCGACGCGGCCCGCAAGATCGCCCAGGGGCTCGGCGCCAGCCTGGAAGCGCTCGGCTCAGTCGTCGAGGTCAAGGGGCAAACGGCCCGCCTGTTATCCGTGGCCGAACGTCGCGCGTTCCTGTTCGGTGGTCCCAAGATCGATGCGCCGAGCGAGGTCGCTTCGTCCAGGCCAACGGCGAAGGGCAAGAAGGGGCGAACGCCCGCCAAGGGACAGAAAGGCTTCGGCGAGACCGACGAAGGCTTCACCTCGTCCACCGCCGCGCCGACGACTCGGGGCGCCTCGGGAAACGGGCCGAATGACGTTGCCGAAGTGTCGTTCTCGACGGGAGGGACCACGCTCGACCAGGTCCATCGGGCGATGCTCCTGTTCGCGAAGGGTCAATCCGAGGCGATGGCCCGCTTCCTCAAGGAAGGCAAAGCCGGGGCCGACCCGCGTTTCTGGCGCTTGGCGCAATCCCTCTCGGCGCTCTATCCAACGGGGTCGGAGGAAAAGCGGTGGGTGGACGGTGTGCTGGGTCGCAAGAAGGGGCTCGGCTTCTCATGAATCGCAGCGTGGCGGATCGCTGGCAGACGGCCTTTCAAGTCGCGCTACGCCGACCTGAACTGGCCCAGTCGCTGCGCATGGCGGCCACCGAAATGAAGCTGGCTGACTGGACGACCCACCTGACGACGGCCGTCGTCCGTTCGTGCGAGGCCCTGGGCTGGCGGCCCGCCGGGAAGGGGCATCGCGGCCGGGCCCTGCCTGTCTCGCGCCAGGAGTATCTGGCCATCGACGTGACCGCGTTCAGTTCGACGACGACGGGTGGCGTTCGTTGGCCACTCCCCAAGGCCGTATTCGAGCTGGAAAACCAACAGCGGGGCGAGTCCGTGAGCTACTCCCTGTGGAAGGTCCTGTGCGTGCGGGCCGAACTGCGGGTCGTGTTCGCCTATCGTCAGGAACGGCATGAGGGCCCTTCGCTGATCGCCATGCTCGCCGACCAGGTGATCGCCAGCCTGACGATCGACCAGCGCATGGCCACGACGGGGGAGACCCTGGTGGTGGTCGGCCATCGCGGCGGGGCCGACACCTTCCCCTACGGCTACTTCGACACCTGGCGCCTGGAAGTCAACCCCGGGCGGTTTGCAATGGTCTGACGAATCAGCGATGATGGGCGACGTTTCACATGGACATACTGGGACTTTGAAGTCTGAGGCCGATTCCCCATGAAACTCAAGCCCTGGTACGACGTCGTCAAACCGCGCGAAGACCTGCGCCAGAACAAGCCGCTGGACGCCGCCGAGTTCGCCGTCCATCTCGACCAGATCCGCGACAACCGGGCCCGGATCGACTACCAGGACCCCGAGCGGTTCCTCGAGCGGACCTATCTGACACGGACGCTCAAGGACCTGGCGGCCCAGGTGGTGCGCCGGCTGTCGGGCGAGGCCGTGGAGACGTCGGCCGTCTTCAACATGGCCACGCAATTCGGCGGCGGTAAGACCCACGCGCTCAGCTTGCTGTACCACCTGGCCCACGCGGGGCCCGCCGCGCACGAGTGGTCCGGCGTTCGGTCGGTCCTCGACCAGGCCCACGTGAAGGTCTTGCCCAGGGCCCGGGTGGCGGCGTTCGTCGGCCAGCAATTCGACCCGATTCACGGTCGAGGCGCCGACCAGGGCGAGCCGGTCCGACGGACCCCCTGGGGAGAGATCGCCTGGCAACTGGGCGGGGAGAGGTCGCTGAAGGTCGTCGCCACACACGACGAGAAGGGGGTCGCCCCCGGCGGCGACGCCATCCGCGCCATGCTGCCCGAGGGCCCTTGCCTGATCTTGATGGACGAAGTGCTGAACTACATCGGTCGGGTCCGCGAACTGGGCGACACGAACCAGTTTTACTACTTCCTCCAGAACCTCTCGGAAGAGGTCCGCGCCCGATCGGACGTCGTCCTGGCTGCGTCGATCCCCAAGTCCGAAACGACCGAGATGACGCCTGATGACGAGGCGGACTTCCAACGGCTCAAGCACCTTCTGGAACGGCTGGGCAAGGCCGTGCTGATGTCGGCCGGCACGGAGACATCGGAGATCATCCGGCGCCGGCTGTTTGAATGGGGAGGCCTGCCCAACGACGCCAAGGACACCGCGAGGGCCTTCAGCGACTGGGCCCTGGCCCACAAGTCACAACTCGGGGCCTACGACGTCGAGTCGGTCCGCGAGCGTTGCCAGGCGAGCTATCCGTTCCACCCGAGCCTCCTGTCGGTCTTCGAACGGAAGTGGCAAACGCTCCGCCGCTTTCAAAAGACGCGCGGCATCTTACGGCTCCTGGCGCTCTGGGTCTCGAACGCCTACGACCGGGGCTACAAGGAAACGCGGCCCGACCCGTTGATCGGCCTGGGGACCGCGCCGCTGGATGACCCGTACTTCCGCGCCGCCGTGTTCGAGGAACTCGGCACCAGCGAACTGGAAGGCCCCGTGACGACCGACATCGCCGGGAACAAGGACGCGATCGCGGGACGGCTCGACCGCGACCTGAAGGACGGGGACCCGATCCGGGCGGCCCAGTTACACCGCAAGGTGGCGACGGTCATCTTCTTCGAGTCCAACGGCGGTCAGACCCAGGACACGGCGACCCTGCCCGAAGTGCGCGCCGCCGTGGGAGGGCCTGACCTGGACATCGGCCTGGTTGAGACCGTGCTCGACGCGCTTCTGCCGTCATGCCATTACCTGGTCCCCGTCGGGACCAACAGCTATAAGTTCAGCCCGGTGCCGAACCTGAACAAAATGCTGACCGACCGCAAGGCCACCGTGAGCGCGTCGAAAGTGGATGAGCGTGTGCGCGAAGTCGTGCTGAAAGAGTTCAAGACCGGCGGGTCTTCGGCGACCCTGGAGCGTACCCCGTTCCCCGAATCGTCGGGCAAGGTGGATGACCACCCCTGTTTGCACTTCGTGATCTTGGCCCCCCATCAGGAGGCGGGACTGCCCGAGACCCAAGCGTTCGTCGAGGACCTGGTTCGGCACAAGGGCACATCGCGCCGCACGCACAAGAGTGGCCTGATCTTCGTCGCGCCAGCCAGCGAACGCGCCTTGAAGGAGGAGGCGACGACCGACATCGCCTGGCGGGACATCGCAGGCGATACCGAGGCCCGTAAGCGACTCGACGAGGTCCAACTCGATGAGGTGGCCACGAAGGTCAAGAACGCGGCCCGGGACCTCAAGGACGAGGTCTGGAAGACCTACAGCCACCTTCTTTACCTGGACAAGGACGGCACCGTTAAGGAGAAGTCCCTCGGTCAATCGCTGACCAGCACGGCCCCATCGCTGGTGGACTACATCCTGACCCGCCTTCTCGAAGGGGACGAAGTGGTGGCGGTGCCCGGCGTGAAATGGTTGAACAAGGCCTGGCCCCAAGGCTTCCAGGAATGGTCCACGAAGTCGGCCCGCGATGCGTTCTTCGCCTCGCCTCTCTTGCCCCGCCTGCTCAAGCCCGACGCAATCGCCACCACGATCGCGGACGCGATCAACAATAAGCAATTCGGCTTCGCAATCGACCTGGGCGAGGGTCGGTACGGCGATGTCGTGTTCGAGCCCGCGGAGGGCTTCTCCGTGGGCACCATCCAGTTCCGCGACGACGAGATACTGCTCAAGCCCCAGCGAGCCAAGGAGCTGGTCCAGCCGCCCCACCTGGCCCGCATCGAGGTCCGACCGGCGACCAGCCACCCTCGACCCGGCGAGACGGTCCAGTTCCGGCTGGCGGCCTTCGACCAGCGCGACGCTGATTATCCCTGCCCCGAGGCCAACTGGACCACGACCGGGGGCACCATCACGGCTGACGGCCGGCTCACCGCCGAGTCGGTCGGCCATTTCGAGGTCCGCGCCAGCGCCGGCGGCCAGGAGGCGACGGGCCAGGTCACGGTCTGGACCGCCCCACCGCCCACAACGCCACCGCCGCCATCGGGCTTCTCGTGGAAAGGAGCGGTGCCGCCGCAAAAATGGATGAACTTCTACACGAAGGTCCTGTCCCGGTTCGCCTCGCAACCCGGCCTCAAGCTCGAAGTCTCCTTTCAAGTCGGGCCCGACGAAGGGGCCTCGGAAGCGAAGATCGAGGAGGCCAAGGCCGCGTTGCGCGAATTGGGTCTGTCCGAAGACGGGCGCGCGACCTAGGGGTTGAGTCTGAGAAAGACCCCGAGCGAGGAGAACCGGCGAGGGAAATCGAGAAAACGACCAAGCCATCTCTTACTGTTGCCATTCCGTCCGGCTTATGTATGGGATACCGGAAGCTACGATGCCCAGAATCGTCTTTTACACACGTATCGGCTGCATCGGCGTCGCTCCGCTCGACCTGGATGACCCTCACCTCAAGCGATTCGAGATCATGGGACCAACTCCCCGAGAAGGCGAAGAACCGGATGAGCGACAGCGTAGTTCTTGGGACGACATGAGCTTGGAGATATTATTTGTACAAAGTAAAAATACTTGGATTTCACACAGTTATTATTCTGATCATATAAATGTAATTTACAAAGAATACTGGATTGAACAAAGCCAATTGGATGCGTATCGGGACTTCTATCATCTCGGTGTACCGGTGCCAGAGGAACTGGGGTCTTTCGTTCCGCAGCCCACGGACCGTGAGGCGAACGAAAGACCCGGCTGGGACTCGGCCCCCCAAGAGCTTCGGGCCATGCGCCGGGCGCATTGCGATCACCTTCAACAAGCCCCCGACGTCTTGAGGGAGATGATCGGCGAGGCGCCGAAGCGGGGCGTGCATATTACCAAAGATCAAAACAATCAAAAAATTAATAAATATCACAATATCTACAATTGTACTCTCATTGGCTTACGGCGTAATAGTGCCTTGTTCATGACGGAGAGGGACGATTTCCTGGTTGCGGATTGGTGGTGGGTCGAAGATCCGGAGTTCTGCGAGTCAGGTTACCATGGCAGCTGGCGCATTCTGAGTGCGCAAGAAGCGGCGGATTGGTTTGGTGACGATCCTGAGCTGGCTCCTCCCAAACTTCGCGACTCTTTTCAGTTGTACCCGACGTCTTCAGCCTATCAGTCAGTAATCCCGGCTGATCGGCCCCCATCGCAAGGCGCGATCAGCCAGGCCGACACACATGGCCCACAAGTAGTCCTACGAGGCGCAACCGATGGGCCTATCGTCTTGGGGAAGGAGAGACCTCGGTTGACACCAGCGCAGTATCAAGTCGTGAAGACGCTCATCGATGCATTCCCAGACCGCCTGAGTAAGGATGAACTCAAAGGAAAAAGCAAGGTCGGCGACCCGATAAAAGTCATTGATCGGCTGGCCAAGAAGGACAAAGACTGGGCTGTGGTTTTGTACAAGCCTGGCCAACCTCACGGCGGCTACGGGATCGTCCTCTACCCGCCCACAAAAACCTAGAAACGCCCGGAAAGTCGACGACGAATTCCTAGAGGCTTCGCGCGTATGTTGATCCTGGCATGGTTGAAGGCCGTGCTGGGAGTATCGCAGATGCCGCCTATTCTTTCGAGCGCACACGAACTGGCCGAGCGGCTGGAGGTGCGTGGTGGGTCCGTATCGACCTTGGTCGCTCGCGTGGAAGTCCGTCATGCCCGCGAGGTCCACAAAGACCTAATGTTCAACGAGAACGAGGTCAACCGCCCCCTCGGTCCCACGTTCCGACGCGGGGGCGATCTTTGCCCCAAGCATTTGACCGACGTTCCACGCAATGCGATGGCCCCTCTCGGTGCTTTCGCCCTTCTGGCCGAGCAACAGGACACCCAAAGTGCCGACGGCCGGGAGGGTGGCCGATGACTCGCCACATCCAGAAAGAGGCCGCCATGGGCCCGCTCGACCCCCTGATGGGCATCGTAGACCTGGCCCGTGTGCTGGCCACCAGTCGGCGCACGATTGAACGCTTGCGGGCCGCCGGCAGGTTCCCCAAGCCTGATTGCCACGTGGGGTCAATGCCCCGCTGGAGGCCCGAAGCGGTCCGCGACTGGATCGAGAAAGGGGGTGCGGCATGACAGTTGTCGATCGCCCCACGCCCTCGGCCGAAGTCAGACTAGTCCGACTTCCTCTCGATGCCATCCGGCCGAGCCCCGAAAACGACAAGCTGTACCGGCCGCTTAACCTGGATGATCCAAGTATCCAGGCGCTGGGCGACAGTATCGCAAAATATGGCCTACGTGAGCCGTTGGTCGTCACCCGCGACAACTATATCCTCAGCGGACACCGGCGTTACGCCGCCTGCCGGCTGGCCGGGTTGGCCGAGGTCTTATGCCGGGTGGAGAACATTCGCCGGTCAAGCCCCGACTTCCAGCGCCTGTTGTGCGAGTACAACCGTCAACGAGTGAAGTCCTTCGACGAAGTCGTCCGCGAGCAGGTCGTGACAACGACCTGCCCCGATGAAGCCTACGAGGCCCTCCTTGAGCAACGCCAGGCTGCCTCGGCGGTCCGAGGCGACCTCCTGGTCCTCGAAGGGAAGAAGGTCCGAAAGCGCATCAGCGATGCCAAGCAGGAAATGGTGGAGGCCATCAGGCGCATCATCGAGGACCAGCGCAGATACTGGCCACTGTCCGATCGCTCGATCCATTACGAAATGTTAAACGTCACGCCGTTGAAACATACGAGTAAGCCCGCTTCGCGATACAGAAACGATCGAGCTAGTTACCAAGACCTCTGCGACCTACTTACCCGTCTTAGGTTGGCAGGCGTCATCCCCTTTGACGCAATCGCCGACCCAACACGGACCGTGTGTAGCTGGGACCTCCACCGAAACGTGGGGTCGTTCCTTCGCCGAGAATTAGACGGCTTCCTCGGCGGATACTGGCGAGACCTTCAGCAAAGCCAACCCAACCACATCGAGATTGTGGGAGAGAAGAACACGGTCGAGGGGTCTGTCAAGCCCGTCGCCATGAAGTTCGGCATCCCCTACACGCTGGGACGAGGATACTGCTCACTCGACCCACGCCACCAAATGTTCGAGCGCTTCCGTAACAGCGGAAGGCAGAAGCTCATCATCCTGATTTTGAGCGACTTCGACCCGGACGGCGAGGAGATCGCCCACAGTTTCGCCAGGTCGATGCGCGACGACTTCGGTGTTGAAGACGTCGTTGCCATAAAGGTTTGTCTGACTTATGAACAAGTCCTCGAGAGAAACCTGCCGCGAACATTTGACATCAAGAAGTCAAGCAGGCGCTACGACAAGTTCGCGGAGAAGTACGGCGACCGTTCCCACGAACTGGAGGCCTTGACGTCGGCCGAACGTTCTCGGCTCTTGACCGAGGCGATCGACCAAGTCATGGACACGACAGCGTTCAATCAGGAACTCGAGGCTGAGAAGACCGACGCGGCCGGGATCGACGGCCTGCGCAAGGCGGTCGGGCCGGCCCTCTCCGCAGCCTTGGCTTCAACGCAATGCGAACCGAAGGAGGGTGGGCGATGACACCGACAGACGCATATGTTATTTCACGCATACTTTCGACGGAAGACCCACTCGAAGACTCTCTGTCCGTCTCGACCTCATTCCGTCAGGTCGCCCAGCAACTGTCCTTGCTCCCTTTGGAGGCCCGCATTGGGGCCTGGGATGGGTTCCTTCGCGGTCGCCCCGATCGCGACGCGATCGGGAAAGCCGTCGCCGATGCCGGCCCTTCGGGGCCGGCCCCCGAGGTGACTCCTCCACTCCGTCCTGCGAACCTTGCGGACATTCGCAAGGTCATGGCCAAGAGCCAATGGGTCTGGAAAGGATACATCCCATCGGCACGAATCTCGGGGATCGCCGCGTTCGAAGGGGTGGGCAAGACGCGGCTGGCGATCGACCTTGCCTACCGAATCTGGTTCGCCCTGCCCTGGCCCGACAGCCAGCCCCCAACTTTCTTTGAACGGACCCCGACACTTTGGGTTTGCGCAGACGGCCAGCAAGACGACCTCGTCCAGGCGGCCCAAGCCTTGGGCTTGCCTGACCAGGCAATCCTTTTCAACACGACGCCCCCGGAGCCGTACGGGGGAACGGAACTCGACGCGGCGGAAGATCGCCAGCGGCTTGAGGCGTTCATCTCGCAAGAGCGTCCGGGCCTGGTGTTTATCGACACTTTGACCAACGCCACGAGCTACGACCTGTGTCGGGCGACGGAGAACAAGGCCATGATGACTCCGCTGCGCGATATCGCCCAACGGACCCAGACGACGATCATCCCGCTCTTGCATCTCTCGCGGGATGGCCAGGCCCTGGGACGCCGTATCAAGGGCATCACGAGGACCATCTTGCAACTTGACTGCCCGAACCCCGACGACACCGGCCGGCTACGGCTGTGGGTCTCCAAGTCGTTCGCGAAAAAACCGCCGGACCTTGGGGTGACGATGAGCGACAGCGGGAACACCTACGATTTCAACCCACCGACTCCTCCTGAGTCCGGCAAGCAAGGCCGCCCACCCGAGACCCGCGAAAAGGCCAAGCAGTTCATCCGCGACGCCTTGACCACTCAGAACGACCGGATCGGAAACGAGATGGCCATCGAGTGCGAGAGGGCGAATGATCTCTCGGCAAAGACGTTCTGGCGAGCGGTCGATGAGATGGTGAGCGCCGGGGAACTGGTCAAAGATGGAGGAAAAGGGACCGGCAAGCAGGTCGTTCTCCACCTGATCCGCCGCGACCCCGAGACGACTCCGGACAGCCCCTCCGACTCGGGACAGGACCCTTAAACCTAGCGGGATCTGGGTTCTGTCCGCCCTTCCAAGTGCCCTTCTCACGAGGGACAAAACCCAGATCGCTACAGGGATCTGGTTCTGTCCTACTTCCTACCCCCCAACCGCAACAAGAGACAAAACCCGGATCTCCAGGGGGTTCTGGGTTCTGTCCAAGAAACCTGCCGAATTCCCAACAAGAGTGGGCCCCGACTTCAGGGGTCTGTCCTATCTGGTGGAGCTTACGCGTATGCAACCTGGTAGTTGTTCTCCTTCGGGTCGCACAACCAGCGGTCGCGACCGAGACGACAGGAAGACCCAGCGCGAGCAGATCGACATCGCCGCCGTGGTCACAAACTTGATGGGGCCAGCACAAGGCCGGCGTGGCAAGGGATCATCTCGTAAGTTGTGGTGGCCCTGTCCCTTCGGGACTCACGAGGACCGGAAACCTCCGTTCAGTGTCGATCCCGACAAGCGATCGTGGCACTGCTTTGGTTGTCGCGAACATGGCGATGAGATCGAGCTGGTCAAGAAGTTACACAATGCGAGCGTCCTGGAAGCCAGGGAATACCTGACTGGGGGCCCGAATCCCCCGAGACCTGGCGAGGCCCGTGGAGGGACCAACACAAGGCCCACCACGAGGGCCAGGACCAAGCCCCCGATCACACCAACGGGACTGCCCGAGACCGATGCCTTGGCCCTCGTCGAAGCCGCCACGGAGCGTCTCAGGAAAAGCGACGGGGCCGGAGGCTTGGCCAACTTGACAGGCCCTCGTTGTTTGGCCCAGGAAACGATCCGCGCCGCCCGGCCGGGCTGGACGTCCTGGATCGAATCGTCCAAGCCCACCGGGGGGACATTCCAGGCCCTCGGGGTGCTCATCCCGTGGTTCAATGCGGATTGGTTGGCGTTCGTTAGGATTCGCCAGCCCGAGGGGCGGACCCCGAAATACGTCGAGTCTTTCCGCAACCCGACTTGCATGGTCTGCTATCCAGGCCCCGCGATGATCCGATGCGAGCCCCGGCAATCATCGTGGAAGGCAAACTCAACGCCCTCTTGCTTGGGCAGGAACTGGCGCCATTGAACGTGACGGTCCTGACCCTGGGATAGGCCAGCGCCCAGCCCGAGGCGCCGCTGATCGGGGCCTTGTTCGACTGTCCCTCGTGGTCCATCGCAACCGATGCCGACGAAGCCGGGGCCAGGGCCGACGAAGCTTGGCCCGGCCGAGCGCGGCGCGTCCAGCCCCCTGGTTCGTTCAAGGACTGGACCGAGGCCAATGTCGGCGGGGGTGGACCTGGCTAGTTGGTGGGGCGACATCTTCGCCGGAATCGAAAGCCCCCAACTCTTCGACTGGGGAGAACCGGCCCAGTGGCGCTGGGGCGACGTGTCGATGGGCTATCAGAACATCATCGACAAGTCAAACCCGGTCCGTCGACTGGAAGTCCTGGCCGATGCTTATGATCACGAACGTGCCGCGATCCGAGCGGAACGCATCTCTATCGAGAATTCTTGAAACCACCGTTACCATGCGGAAGTGGGGACCGGGCCGTTGACGCGACCCAGCCCCTGGATCCGCCACCAGCGTTATCAGGAGACGAACCGTGGCGAGTTTACGCAAGAAGGGTCGAGTTTGGTACTTCCGCTTCACCGATGCCGGCGGCCAGAAACACGAGTGGAAGGGATGCACCGACAAGCGCGCCACTCAGGAGATGGCCGCCGCTGTTGAAGTGGAGATGGGCCGGGTCCGATCGGGACTGTCCGACCCCCGAGATGAGGCCCGGCGGCGTCATGAGGCCCGCCCGCTTGCAGAGCATCTGCGCGACTGGCACGCGACCTTGACCGCCAAGGGCAACACGCCGAAACACGCGGCCTTGTACCTGGACCGCGCCCGTCGCATCGGGGACCTCACGGGGGCCAAGAAACTGTCCGACCTGACTCCCGCTCGGGTCCAGAGCGCCCTGGCCGCGTTGCGATCGGAAGGCAGGTCCCTCGCTACGTTGAACCATCATCGCGGGGCGATTCGATCGTTCTCCCGTTGGGCCTGGAAGGACGGCCGGTTACGGGACGATCCTCTCGCCGGGGTCTCGGGGTTCAACGCGAAGGAAGACCGGCGCCATGACCGACGGACCCTCCCCCTGGAAGACGTTCGACGCTTGATCGACGCTGCATACAAGGGGGCCGCGTTCCGCAAGATGACGGGTCCGGCCCGCGCCCTGTGTTACAGGCTGGCGATCGGCACGGGTCTTCGCTATTCGGAACTGGCCAGCCTGACGGTCGCGTCTTTCGACCTTGGCCCGACCCCCAGCGTGACCGTCCTGGCGAGCTACGCGAAGAATGGTCGGGCCGCCACGTTGCCGGTCCCGATCGACCTGGCCGCCGACCTGGCCCCCCACATCGCCACCCTGGCCCTGGACGCGCCCGTGTTCCCACTACCCACGGACCTAGGCGCCGCGATGCTCCGGGTCGATCTAGATGCCGCCGGAATTCCCTACAGGGACGAAGCGGGGTTGGTGTTCGATTTCCACGCCCTGCGTTGCCAGTGCGCCACCCTTTTGGACGGCGCCGGGGTGTCGCCCCGAGTGGTCCAGAGGATCATGAGGCATTCGACGTTGGAGCTGTCAGGACGATACACTCGCCCAACCTTGCACGACATCGAAGGGGCCGCCGCCGCCCTCCCATCCTTGGCCCCGACCAAGGAAGACCCCGAGACGTTGGCCGCCACGGGAACGGAAGGCACCATCAAGACATCACCACTCATTCTTTCCCACTATTTTCCCACCGGAGGGCCCGGAAATAGTCGGGATATGTCGCGTGCTGACGTATCCATGAAAGGGGATGATCTTTCCTTGATGGGACGTAACTCCCAGGATTCGTCGGGAGTTAGCGGAAACGGTCGGGCCGTGTCGGGGGTCGTCGCAAGTAGCGGCGTCCGGGATCGAACCGGAGACCTGCGGGTTATGAATCCGCCGCTCTGACCAGCTGAGCTACGCCGCTTTTTCTCGGAAAGGGCCCGAACCAATGCCAGTCGATCAGCCCACAACAATAATATAAAGACCGCTTCGATCACTTTCAAGCTCACGCTTGGAGGCCCGCATTGGGGCCCCATCGGGGCGTGTGCCACTCTCCACCATGAATCAAGTACCGTGAAGTCTTGTTTTGACCGCCGACGCGAGGAAGACCCTCGACACAAACAAAACGACATATCCTCTTTCAACCTACCCAATACCAGTTCGCGAACTGGATTGTCAGCACGCTCAAGAGGAGCGAGCAGCCAATCATGATCGCGCGATCCACGATTGGACGACCCCCCAAATAGGCCAGTGCAAGAAAGGATGGGAAGGCGACGCACTCGCACCTCATCAGCGACTTCACGGCCCCGCTCGACAAGGGCACAAGCACCAGCAAGACCCCTAAAATCGGCAGGGCCGGATCGGTCCGGCGAACCAGCGTGAGAGGCAAGATGAGGAACGCCAACGCACTCAGCGCGTCCATCATGTCGATCGTGTTCATGAGGTCGCGAGGCAGCGACCAGTCGATCCGTGTCAAGGTGCGCAGGAGTGTTTCCTGTGGGCCTAACGCTGTGCGCCCCCATGCACCATGAGCCGACAAGAACGCGAACGGATCATTGAGTTGAATTTGCAGGACCAACGCGAACGCGATCGTCCCCAGTGGCATCAAGCCCAGCCATAATGCGCTGAGTCGAGACCTTGGACGACGTCGCCGACCGAAGATCGCCCCCAGGGCGCAGGCCACGAAGAGGGCCAGTCCGACGTGTCGGGTCGCGCACGCGAGGGCCCCTAGAAGTCCGGCCAGGTCGTAACGGCGCTTCAAGTAGGACGACATCGCGGCCGTGGCGAAGAGCAGGAACGGCCCCTCGGAATAATAAGCAGAGAGGTAAAACGAAGTCGGAAATACAAGTAAGTACCATTGAGCGCGGGCCGCGCCATCGGCGTCCAGGCCCGACTCGCGCGCGATCCTCCCAAGAAAGAAGAGGGCCCCGATCAAGGAGATGTTCGCGACGATGAGGCCGGCCGACCAGTGGTTGCGGGTGAGCAGGGCGATCTTCATGGTTCAGGCCGTTCTGGTCTTCCGTTCGAGCAGGAATGAGCGGGCCGGATTCACCAGGAAGCGGCCCTTGAGGGTGTTGCGGCCGAGCAGCATGGGAACGTCCATGTCGCTGCGGTCGGTGAGGGTGATCTCCGCCTTGAAGACGGCCTTGCCGATTTCGAGTGTCGCGCGAATGACGGCGCGCATTTCACTGATCCCGTTGGAGCTTTTCACCCGCTTCTGGCCCGCGAGCGGGGCCCGGTAGGTGTGGCGGCGGCCGTTGGTGATGATGACGAAGGTGACCCGCCGGCCGCTTACCGAAATCTCGTCGGCATGGAGGGCGGCCGAGCGCGCGCCGGTATCGAGTTTCGCCACGATGGGGCCGATCTTGAGCTTGGGCAGGCGCACATGCTCCTTCCAGCCCGCCTGCGGCAGAAGGAAAATGGTGGGGCGCGGCGCAACCGTCATGCCCTTGGTTTAGCGGACCGACATGGACTTGGAAACAGCAGGGAAATGGCCCCGCCTTACGGCCGGATGATGGTGATTCCGGTGCCCTCGAAGCGGTCCATGGCGGCAAGGGCAGCGGGCGCGGCGTCGAGCGGAATGGTCTTCGCCACCAGCTTTTCCGGCTGCAGGATGCCTTGCGCGGTCATCCGCAGCATTTCGGGGTAGCGGTGCGCCTGCATGCCGTGGCTGCCCTTGATCTCGAGTTCGAAGGCGATGATCCGGTCCATGGGAAGCGGCGCGCGGGCATGTTCCGCCAGCATCAGGCCCACCTGCACGTGACGTCCGCGCTTCCGCAGCGAGCGCACCGAATTCATCGCCGTCACCGAGTGGCCGAGCGCATCGATGGAGAGGTGCGCACCACCGCCCGTGAGGTCGCGGATGGCATTCGCCACCTTGACGCCACCCGAGGCATTGACCGTCGCGGTCGCCCCCAGCGCCTTGGCCAGCGCCAGCTTCTCGTCGGTGAGATCGACTGCGATCACCTGTGCCCCCATGGCGGAGGCGATCATGATGGCGGAGAGCCCCACGCCGCCACAGCCGTGCACGGCCACCCATTCGCCGGGCTGGCAGCGGCCCTTGTCGATCACCGCGCTGAAGGAGGTGACGAAGCGGCAGCCCAGTGCCGCTGCCGTGTCGAAGCTCATGGCATCCGGCAGCTTCACCACGTTGAGGTCGGCGAATTCCAGCGCCACGTATTCGGCGAAGGAACCCCAGCAGGTGAAGCCGGGCTGCACCTGGTTGTCGCAGATCTGCTGCTGGCCCGCCGCGCATTGCGGGCAGTGGCCGCAGCCGGAAACGAAGGGCACCGTCACCCGGTCGCCGAGCTTCAGGGTCTTCACGTCGCGGCCCACCGCATGGATGGTGCCGGCAAGTTCGTGGCCCGGCACATGCGGCAGCTTGATGTCCGGGTCATGCCCCATCCAGCCGTGCCAGTCGGAGCGGCAGAGTCCTGTCGCCTCCACCCTCACCACAACGCCAGTGGGCGAGGGCGAGGGATCGGGCACATTCTCGATGGTGGGGAGGGCGGTGAATTTCTCGTAGTAGACGGCGCGCATGGGACCTGATCGTGTTTGAACTTCCGCCACTAAAGCATGGACGGTTGGCGGTGTCTCGCCATCAGGCGCCCCAGGTTTCCTCGAGCACCCGCAGCCAGTTGCCGTGGGTGATCTTGGCGGTGAGCGCCGTGCCGTAGCCTGCCCTATGCATGGCCTCGACGAGATGCGGCAGGCCGCTGGCATCGTGGATCGCTTCGGGAATGCGTGCCCCGTCGAAATCGCTGCCGAGGCCCACGCAGTCTTCGCCCGCAACCGACATCATGTGGTCGAGGTGGCGGATCATCACTTCGAGATCGGTCTTGGTGCTCCAGCGCCCGTCGGGACGGAGGAAGCCCGTTGCGAAGTTGAGCCCCACCATGCCGCGCGTGGCGCCGATGGCCCGCAGCTGCTCGTCGGTGAGATTGCGCGACGAGGCGGCAACCGCATGGGCGTTGGAGTGGGTGGCGACGATGGGCGCAGACGACACCCGCACCACGTCCCAGAAGCCGCGCTCAGTGATGTGCGAACAGTCGACCATGATGCGCATGCGGTTGCATTCGCGCACCAGCGCCTCGCCTTCGGGCGTGAGGCCGGCGCCGACATCGGGTGAAGACGGAAAGCGGAAGGGCACGCCGGAGCCGAAGACATTGGGCCTCGACCACACGGGCCCGATGGAGCGCAGTCCGCGCGCATAATAGTCGCCGAGGTTGGAGAGATCGGGCTTGATGGCCTCGGCCCCTTCGATGTGGGTGATGACGCCGAGCCTGCCCAACGCCATGGCCTCGCGCAGGCCCTTCGCGGTGGTGCAGCCCATCACGGCGCCACCCGACTGCGCGAAGATCTGGTCGCGGATGTCGAGCATGGCGAAGGCCGCACGCTCGGCTGAACGTTGCGAGAGGGCGCCCGCATAGGGCGGGTTCAGGTCCTCGTCGTCGTCGGGAAGGTCTTCGTCATGGCCGGGCGAGAAGATCGCGAAGAAGCCACCCACCATGCCGCCGGAGCGGATGCGCGGCAGGTCGAGCTGGCCGATGCCGTCGCCATCGATGAAGTCGAGGGCCGCCCGCGCGCTTTTCTTCTCGAAGAGGCGCAGCAGCACGTCATTGTGGCCGTCGATGATGGGGACCATTGGAAACGCTCAACAAAGATTCCCGAGGCACCCTCAGGAGAGCACCCCGGAAGTGGATGATACCACCACCGGGGTGCGATTGGATGATGCTACAACAGATTGCAACCTTGAGGCAATTAAGCCTTGGCGTGCATCTCGGCGACGTAGTCCCAGTTGACGAGATTGTCGACGAAGGCCTCGAGGTACTTCTGACGCAGGTTGCGATAGTCGATGTAGTAGCTGTGCTCCCACACGTCGACGCCGAGGATCGGCGAGGCGCCGTGCATCAGCGGGTTTTCGCCGTTCGGCGTCTTGCTGATCACGAGCTTGCCGTCCTTCACGGCGATCCAGGCCCAGCCCGAGCCGAACTGGGTGAGGCCCGCCTGCACGAAGTCGGCGCGCATCTTGTCGTAGCCGCCGAGGTCGCTGTCGATGGCCTTCTGCAGCGAGGCGGGGATCTTCTTGCCGCCGCCGTTGGGCTTCA
>CALLYK010000101.1 GCA_937858365.1 uncultured Isosphaeraceae bacterium
CGAGGCCGACCTTGATCTCCTCGACCTTGTCCGGCACCGGCATCCACAGGTCGATCAGGTCGAGCTTGGCGTCGCGACCGATGGTGTAGACGTAGCGCCCGGAGTGCGAGGCGCGCGAGATGTGCACCGCATAGCCGGTCTTGATGACGTTGACGATCTTCTTCGAGTCGCCGTCGATCAGCGCGATCTGGCCGGCATCGCGCAGGGTGACCGAGAAGAGATTCTCCAGGTTGAGCTTGTTCATCTTCTTGGTCGGGCGCTTCTCGGGCGGCACGATCACCTTCCAGGACGACTTCATTTCCTTGAGGCCGAATTCCGGCGGCTGCGGCGGCTCGTGTTCCTGCAAGGCGCCCAAGGCGGCCGCCGATGGAGATATGGAAGCGCTCGTCCAGAAGATCACCGACAGCGTCATGGCCGCGATGGGCGGTCCGGCCAAGGCTTGACGGAGGGGCGAGATGTTCAGGGCCTGGTCCGTCCTCCTTGGTTTCTTGGTCGTCGCGGGAATGGCGCGTGCGGACGATACGCGACCCATTTCGGTCCTGGTTTGGGACGAGCGGCAACCCGCCCAAAAAGAGGCTTACGCGAACTTCCTGGGGAACGCGATCGCCGAGCACCTGGCCAGGTCCAAAGACCTGCGCGTCCGATCGGTTTGCCTCGACGACCCGGAACGGGGCCTCGGCGCCGCAGCGCTCGACGCGACCGACGTCCTCATCTGGTGGGGGCACGTGCGCCATCGCGAAGTGCCTGCGGAAGTAGGTAAGGACATCGTCAGGCGGACCAAGGACGGGAAGCTAGCGCTGATCGCGCTGCATTCGGCGCACTGGTCCACGCCGTTCGTCGAGGCGATGTACGAGCGGGCCCGAAACGACGCCTTAAAGGCCCTTCCTGAATCAGCTCGGGCGAAGGCGAAGATCGTGGAGTCGCCCACGCATCTGTTCGCGCAACCGAAGGCCGACGAGGCGCTCTCGCCCTCACACACGGTCCTCTACAACGGCCCGGACGAAGACACGTACACGATCAAGCTCGCCCTGCCGAACTGCTGCTTTCCCAGCTATCGGGGAGACGGCAAGGCCAGTCACGTCCGGGCCCTTCATCCGAGTCATCCGGTTTGCGTGGGTTTGCCCGAAACGTTCGACATCCCTCGGACCGAAATGTACTGCGAGCCCTTTCACGTCCCCTTCCCGGACGAACAGCTTTTCGAGGAGCGCTGGGACCAGGGCGAGCGGTTTCGCTCGGGTTCGGTTTGGGAGATCGGTCGCGGCAAGGTCTTCTACTTCCGGCCTGGGCATGAAACGTATCCGATCTTCAAGCAACCGGAAGTCCTGAAGATCATCGAGAACGCCACGCGGTGGCTGGGCGCCGCCACACGAACCAAAAGCGAAACGAGGTCTCCATGAACGTGAGCATCATCGGCGGCGGCGGGCTCGTGGGCTCGTGCGCGGCCTTCGCCTTGCAGGCTGGGGGCGTCGTCGCGGGGCTCGACCTGATCGACGTGAACGCCGACCTCGTGAAGGGGCAGGCTCTTGACCTGCTCCACGGCGCCGCCCTTCTGGCCGATCAGCGAATTCGGGCCGTCGGTTTCGAGGCCATCCCCGAGAGCGACGTCATTTGCATCACGGCCGGACTGAGGCGCAAGCCCGACGAGAGCCGGCTCGACCTGATCAATCGCAACGTCGAGCTCTTCTTGAACATCCTCGCACAGATCAAGGCGGCCGGGCCGCGGCCTTCCGCGATCGTCGTCGTGGTGTCGAACCCGGTCGACGTTTTGGCCTACCTCGCCACCCGACAGCTTGGTCTGCCGGCCTCGCAAGTGATCGGCCTGGGTACCTTGCTGGACACGTCGCGCTTCCGTTCATTAATCGCCGAGGCCCTGAATCTGCCGGCGACTCAGGTCACGGCCACGATCCTGGGCGAACACGGCGACAGCATGGTGCCGGTCTGGTCGGCCGCGCAGGCGGCAGGCTTGCCCCTCGACAAGTTCCCCGGCTGGACGACCCAACGCGGTGAGGCCCTCTTCACTCGGACCAAAGGCAGCGGCGCGGAGGTGATCAAGTTGAAAGGAGGCGCCGGGTTCGCCGTGGGCGTCTCGATCGCCGAACTCATCCACGCGATCGCCCTGGATTCCAAGCGGATCTTGCCGGTGGCCTCGCTGGTGAACGGGCCTTACGGCATCAAGGACGTCTGCATCTCGGTCCCGACCGTGCTCGGACGCTCCGGAGTCATCGCCCAATTGGAAATCGACCTTTGGGCCAAGGAGGTCGCCGCCCTGAAGCGCTCGGCCGAGGTCCTGCGCGAGACGATCGACCTGGTACTTCAGAAAAACCCGAGCGCGGGCAAGACCGCCACTCTGGTCGCCAAAACGGCCCCCGCCGTTAGCGCGAAGGGGCCACGCGTGACGATGGGGAGCGGCGGCGGCTCGTCGCGCGTGACGATCTCGGGCGGCGTCGGCGGGCGCTGAGCCTTCAAGGAGTGGACGGCCATGCTCGTCGAGAAATCGCTCGATCGGAAACTCGCGGCGATCCATGCCGACCCGCACGGCTGCCGCGAGTTCATCCTGGCCGACGCCAAGGACGCCGACATGGCCTTCGGCATCGGCGCCCCGGGGCAGTCGCCCGAGGCCCACGCGGGTGAGCTTAGGTTCCGCACCTTGGAAGAGTATCGAGAGCAAATCCGGGCCATCACGCGGCAAGGGCTGGTGGACATCATGCTCATGTCGGTGAGCACCAGTCACAAGCTAACGCTGGAAGAACGTCTCTTCGCAGAAAGTCACGTCACGCCGGCGATTCGTGCCAACGACACGACCGACGTCCACATCGCGCGCGGGTCGCGCTATGTCGAGACGCCCGCCCTACCCTTCCGCTCGGCGAGTCTCGACCATGCCCAATGCGGGCACCTGGATTGCTCCTCTCAGGAACGGTCCCAAGGGGCCAACCTCGGTCTCTACAGCGTCACGTTCAACAACGACACGGTCCTGGATCGCGAGACCCTCAAGCGTTTTCATGAGTTTCGCGAGGAGGCCGAGCGGAAGGGATTTCGCTACTTCTTGGAAGTGTTCGACCCCAACGTCCCAGGGGCGGTGGACCCGGAGAAACTGCCCTCGTACATCAACGACATGATCGCGCGGATGCTCGCGGGCGTGGCTGGACCGGGTCGGCCCCTCTTTCTGAAAATGGTCTATCATGGCCCGAAGGCGGTCGCGGAATTGGTGCGGTATGACCCCCATTTGGTCGTGGGCATTCTCGGAGGCTCGGCCGGGACCACGCGAGACGCTTTTCAGATGCTCCACGACGCCAAGCAGGCGGGGGCGCGCGTGGCCCTTTACGGGCGAAAGATCAACTCGGCCGAGAACCAACTCGCGTTCGTGACGTTTCTTCGGCTCATCGCCGACGGCGCGATCGGACCGGAGGAGGCGGTGCGGGCTTATCACGCCGTGCTTGGAAAATTAGGGATCGCCCCGCGCCGGACGCTGGAAGACGATCTGAAGCTGACTTCAGGGGCCATGAGTTATGGCGGCGCGAGCGTAGGGGCCCCGGCCCGCGCCTTGGTTGAGAGGTCGAGCGTGGGCGGGCCTTCACCCACCGCCCAAGCGCCCACGAACGGCCCGCCCGACTTCGCCGCGATGACCGTGACCGAGAGGCTTGCTTATCATCGCAGACGGCTAGGATTCACCGCATAAGCAAGTGGCCGACACATCTTTGAGTGGGCCCTTTGTGGATTCATGGGCCCAGGCGTCCGCGCGGGTCGCGCATCTATGACGCAATTGTGGTTTCCCGAGTCATGCTTGGTTGCGAGCGAGAATCATGCGACTCAGAGATTTGTCGCCAATTGACTTGAAGCCGCCCCTTTCAGCAGTTATCCTACGTTTCCGTCAAGAGACCTTTGGTGCCTGCCTCAGGCCGAGCGGTCGGGTTCGGTCGGCAGGGCTTCCTTCGGGAGGATCGCGGCGTTGCTCTTGGCGCTCCCCTTTTTTTGGGGGGGCTCGCCGGTCGTCCCGCGCACTCGCGGTCTGATGGCGTTTGGGTCCAAGTTTTGACCACCTGATTCCATTGTCCTTGTGACCGATGGAGGTGACTTTGTTTCGACGTGCGCTTGCGAAGGCCTGCCCGGTGATCTTGATCGGGTCCGCCTTGTCGGGTATCGGGGGCTGCGGTGACGACCCATCCAGAGACGCGGGCACCATCGAACTGTCCAAGGCGAAGGCCCAGGCCGCGGCCAACGGCCAGGCCGGCCCCGACGCGGCGGTCGGCAAGAAAGGCCAGCCCCAGTCCAAGGGCTCGGGCCGAGTGCGGCCCGACATGTGACGGCAACGGTGGTCCCGTCCCGCGCTCGTCACGATCTCTCGAAGTCTGGTCTCTCCCAATTCCTCTCCATTCCTGATGCTCTGGTCCAGTCCCGGAGGAACGTCCTCATGACATCTCCCATCCTGAGCCGACGACGTGGCTTCACGCTCATTGAGCTGCTCGTCGTGATCGCGATCATCGGTGTGCTCATCGCCCTGCTGCTGCCCGCCGTTCAGCAAGCGCGCGAGGCCGCCCGACGCATCCAGTGCACCAACAACCTCAAGCAACTGGCCCTGGCCGCCGCGAACTACGAGTCGGCCAATGGTGTCTTGCCTCCCTCCAGCGCGAATTGGAACGCCAACAACTCTTGCACGGCTTGCGGCTTTAGTGTTTTCGTCCACATGTCGCAGTACTTGGAACAAGGCGCGGCCTACAACGCGACCAACTTCGCGCGTTGGTTGTATGAGGCGCCCAACGTGACGATCGCTGGGATCGGCATCTCCACGCTCTGGTGCCCTAGCGACCCGGCGGCCGCCAAGCCCACGCCCCTGGACTCCTTCTACGCGATCGCCAACCCGACCGCCTACAAGCAATACTCGGTGAGCTACCGAGGCAACGAGGGGACCTGGCCGATCTGGTGGCCTGGAAACGTCCGCACCGGCAACGGCACGATCTTCTGGGGCGGGACCGTGAGGCTCTCGGACATCACCGACGGTACCAGCAACACGGTCATCTTCGGCGAAAACGCACACGGGCTTCTCTCCCAAAGCGACCAGGCGTACTACCAGTGGTGGAACTCAGGATACTGGGGAGACACCACCTTCTCGGTACGCTACCCGCCGAATTACACGCGCAAGGTGCTCCGCGAAATCGCGAATCTCGGTTGGTGGATCGTGCCTCTGGACGCCGCGAGCAGCTTCCATCCCGGCGGCTGCAATTTCGCGATGGTCGACGGGTCGGTGAAGTTCCTCAAAGACACGGTCAACTCCTGGCCGCTCGATCGGAACCTCAGCCTCATGGGTGGCGGCCCCGAGCCGGTCGGTCTTCAGTTTCCAGGCTCCGTCTGGAACATGGGGACGGCCCGCCCAGGCACCTACCAGGCGCTCGGGAGCCGGAACCTCTCCGAGGTCATCAGCTCCGACGCTTACTGACCGCTACTGCTAATGTCCGAGGTCTCGTTGAACTTTCAAGATGGCCCGCCGCTCCGCGCGGCGGGCCTTTCTTCTTCGAGGGGCGGGGCCGACTCACTTCGTGGGTAAGGCCCTCAGGGCCCCTCTTTGGACGCGGTCGGGCCGACCTTGAGGGAATAGACCTTGCTCTTCTCACCGATCCTCCGGAAGCGGCCCTCGACGATGTTCTCTTCGCCGTTACGCTTGATCCGGACTTGCCACTTGGTTGGCACGTCATAGCCTCCAAAGCCACCGAAGTACTGGACGTACCATTTGTACTCGCCGGGCGGCCCTTGCCCGTGCTGCCAGTACACGTTCTCGGGTCCAAACCCCTTCACGTTGTCCACGTCGAGCGTACCGCCGAGTTTGGTCGGACGCCCCTTTTCGACCCAGTAAATGTGGGCGCCGCCGGGCTCGATCACGTGGAGGTCCAAGTCGGCCCCGGTGTCCCAGAGGAGGGTGAACTGGGGGTCCCCCGTGCGGACCTCCACCCCTCGGATCGTCTCGCTCCCCGGCCCAAACCGGGTCATGCCGAAACCGTCACCGCCTAATCCGCCTCCTAGACCAGGCCCGCCGCCGAGTTTGGGGAAAGATGGTCCCAAGCGGAGGTCGGCGAGCGGGGTCAACTGAAGCGTTGGGCCGTCTTGGGCCGTCAGGTCGTCGTGGTGGGGTAGGGCCGTTTCGTCGGTGCCTCCCATCACCCTCGCAAGCCCCAGTAGGTCGCCGTTGGGGTCGCCCGCGATCATGCTCCCGTCGATGTGCGCTGGGTCTTCCGCATTCGTCCGAAAAACGAGCAGTGCCAAAACAACCAGCAAGAGCGCGTGTAGTGCGATCGAGGCCCCCCAGCCCTTCCATGTGTTTGCCGTGTTCGGGACCTCAGGGTTCGGCTCGTCGAGTTTGAGGCCCTTCAGGGCCGCACGACGTTCATCCTTCCTGGCCTTGGGGTTGGCCCGGATCGTCACCACGAGGGACGATAGGCCGTCGCGCATGTCATATCGCCCAGCGTCACCGAGCGATACGTCGAGCCCAGGCGCGACGTTGCTCTCGTCCCCGATCAGCAGCACAGGCCGCCTGCCCAGGCGGTGGGCCTCGCCGGCCAGGGTAAGCCAATTCGAGTCGGAACGTGAGGCTGTCGTGTGCAGCAAGAGGACTTGCGAGGCCCGATTCCAATCGTGGTTTGGGCCGGGATTGGCCGCGACGAGCCGCGTGGGCACGCCCGCGGCGGCCAGGGCCCGCCGCACTTGTTCGGCCGAGTCGAGGTCGGCGAGCACGTGCAACAACCAGACTTCCGCCACGCCCCCGCCTCCCTTTCGCGATCAAACCGCTCTTTCCGTTGAGAGTATCGTTTCCCGAGCCGGCCGGGATAGAGGAAAGAGGCCTTGCGCTCGCGGGTCGGTTGCCGTCGTGAGGGCCGATCGGGTACAAGAACTGGACTTCGCCCTTGGGCCGGTTCGCGAGGGACATCGAGGATGGATAGTCGGGACGCGCTCAGGTTGTTCGAGGCCGTCCGTCGCGGAGAGACCTCTCCGGAGGAGGCGGTCAGTCAACTCAAGTGGCAGGCCCCTTATGAGGAGACGGGGGGGTTCGCGCATGTGGACCTCCATCGACGGCTGCGCTGCGGGGCCGCGGAGGTCGTCTTCGGCCAGGGCAAGACGCGCGAGCAAATCGAGGCCGTCTTGCGGACCCTTCAGCGCCACGGCGAAGGGGGCCTGGCCACGCGCGTTCCCGCGGAGATCGGGGCGTATCTCGGAGATCTGTTTCCCGACGGCGAATACAACGCGACCGGTCGGACCTTCCGACTGCGCGCGTCGGGTCCGCCGCCACCGACCTTGGGCCGCGTGGTGGTGGTGACCGCCGGGACGAGCGATTTGCCCGTGGCGGAAGAGGCCCGGGTCGCGGCCGAGAACTGGGGCTGCGACGTCTCCCTGATCGCCGACGTGGGGGTCGCGGGCATCCATCGCCTCTTCGGACGGCTCAAGGACTTTCAAGGGGCCGACGTCCTCGTCTGCGTCGCGGGGATGGAGGCGGCCTTGCCGAGCGTGGTCGGAGGGCTCGTCGATTGTCCGGTGATCGCGGTGCCGACCTCGATCGGCTACGGGGCCCATTTCCACGGCCTCGCGTCACTGCTCGGGATGCTCAACAGTTGTGCGTCGAACGTGGTGGTCGTTAACATCGATGCCGGATTCAACGGCGGGCACGTCGCCGGCCTGATCGCCCGCCGGATGGGCCAGGCCCGACAGGCCGCCCAAGCGAACGGGGCTGGGACCGGCTGATGCCTTTGGAAACGATCAAAGAACTACCCACTCTCCCCCAACGTCGCGCCGAGAGTCATAAAGGGGACCACGGTCGGGTCCTGATCCTCGCCGGAAGTCGCGGCATGGCGGGCGCGGCCGGTCTGACCGGCGCGGCGGCGCTCCGATCCGGGGCCGGTTTGGTGAAGGTGGCCTCACCGTCGTCAACCCAACCGATCGTGGCGACGTTCGAACCGAGCTACATGACCTGGCCGCTCGCCGAGGACTCTCAAGGTTGTGTGGACTTCACGATTGCTCGGACCGACCTTGAGCGCCTCGCCGCCGACGCCGACGTGGTCGCGATCGGGCCGGGCCTGGGCCTCTCGGAAGGGACGAGGTCCCTGGTGCGTTGGTGCGTCGAGGAACTTGACGTCCCGACCGTGCTCGACGCGGACGCTCTGAACGCCCTGGTGGGACAGATTGAGTTGCTCGAACGGGTCCAGCGGCCGGTCGTGCTCACCCCTCATCCCGGTGAGTTCAGCCGACTGACCGGCCGCCGCGTGGCCGACGTCCAGGCCGATCGATCGTCGGCCGCTGCCGCCTTCGCGGAACTCGC
>CALLYK010000102.1 GCA_937858365.1 uncultured Isosphaeraceae bacterium
CCCGCCACGAGTTCCGCGAACTGCGGCTCGTTCGGGACCCGGGGAGTTTGTTGACCTTCGCCGAGTTCGAGCGGGCCGTGGACCGAGGCTCCGTGGTGGGGAAGGCCGTGAACCTGGCGCGCGACCTCGTGAATCTGCCTCCCGCTGAGAAGGCCCCGACCGCACTCGCGCAGCGTGCTCGCGAGGTCGCCGAATCGGTCGGCTTGAAGGTCGACGTTCGCGACGCGGCCTGGCTCCGAAGCGAGCGATTCGGCGGGGTGCTGGGCGTCGCCGCTGGGTCGGACGAACCGCCGGCCTTCGTCACGATCGAGCACCGAGGGGCAGGGGACGGGCCCACGATCGCGCTGGTGGGCAAAGGGGTGACCTTCGACTCGGGCGGTCTCTCCCTCAAGCCTTCCTCATCGATGGAAGACATGAAGAGCGATATGACGGGCGCGGCCGTGGTCTTGGGGGCGCTCGTGGCCACGGCGAAGCTCAGTCTGCCTGTTAACGTGGTCGGCACGTTCGCCTTGGTCGAGAACATGACCGGCGGCCGTGCGATGAAACTGGGCGACGTCCTCACGCATCGCGATGGCAAGACGGTCGAAGTCATGAACACCGATGCCGAAGGACGCCTTGTCTTGGCCGACCTTCTGGCCCACGCCGCGGAGCGCGGACCCGCCGCCATGATCGACCTGGCCACGTTGACGGGGGCCTGCATGGTGGCCCTGGGGTCAAAAGTGGCGGGCCTTTTCGCCAACGACGACCGCTTGGCCGAGGATGTCCTCACCGCTTGCAAGGTCACGGGCGAACGGGCCTGGCGCATGCCCCTAGACGATGATTACCGCGACCTTCTCAAAAGTCCGATCGCGGACATGAAAAACGTGGGCGGCAAATGGGCCGGCGCGATCACGGCCGCCAAGTTCCTGGAGCAATTCGTGGGTCGGGTCCCCTGGGTGCATCTGGACATCGCGGGCCCGAGTTGGGCCGATGCGGAATCGGCCACGCGCGACGCGGGTGCCACGGGCTGCTTCGTACGCACCTTGGTCGCGCTCCTGGAGGCGCGGGTGGTTTGACCAACCCGTCGGCATAATTACGCTGAAACTATGCGTATATCTCTGGTAACAGAAACGTATTTTCCTCAAGTCAACGGTGTTTCGCGCACTCTGGGTCAACTCGTTCGGGTCTTGCGTGAATGCGGCGACCGCGTCCAGGTCGTCCATCCCAACTACGGCCAAGGGCCCGCCCATCCCGACGACCTGCTTGTCCATTCGACGAAGGTCCCGTTCTATCCGGAACTTCATCTGCCGCTCCCTCCTTTTGGGCGTGAGATGAGTCTGATGCGCGAGTTTCAACCAGACATCGTCCACATCGCGACGGAGGCGACCCTGGGACTTTCAGCTCTTCGACACGCTCGCCGTAGAGGTTGGCCCCTTGTTTCCAGCTTTCACACGAACTTCGATCAATACTCTCGTCATTACGGTGTCGGATGGTCGCGCGGGATCGTCCGGTGGTATTTGCGTTGGTTTCACAACCGGACCCTCGAAACCTACGTACCCTCTAAGGTGACGATTGACCAGTTGCGACCCCTAGGGTTCGAGCGATTGGTGCTCTGGCCGCGCGGAGTCGACTCTGCGCATTTCTACCCGGACCGGCCACGAAGGACGGCCCTTCGCGAGTCCTTGGGCATCGACCCGAACACCATCCTGATTGGCCATGTGAGTCGTTTGGCCGCCGAAAAAAACGTGGAGTATTTGGCCGACGCCATGGAGCGTGTCGACCAAGAGCGGCCGAACGTGCGCTTCTTGTTCGTGGGTGATGGTCCAGCTCGGCCGGGGATGGAGAAGCGGCTCGGTCACTTCGCGCGTTTCGTCGGCTATAAGAGCGGCGAGGACCTGGCCGACCATTACGCCGCATGCGACCTCTTCGTGTTCGCCAGTAAGACGGAGACCTTTGGTAATGTCGTGCTCGAGGCGCTGGCCAGTGGACTGCCCGTGGTGGCCGTCCGATCGGGTGGTCCCGGCGAGATCATCCGTCAAGGAGAGACGGGGCTGCTCATCGATCCCGTTGCGCCTGCCGACCAGTTCGCGAAGGCCCTGGTCCATCTCATCGACGACACGGACGGAAGGCGGCGGATGGCCGTGTCCGCCCGCGAGTACGCGCAGACCCAATCGTGGGACGCGATCATGCTGGAGCTTCGTGAACGCTACCTCGCCATTCTGAGCAAGGCCGAGACCCTCGCCGATCGAGGATGACGGGCTCGAGTCGTTACGATCAAGGTTCGTTTCGCCGGAAGCCCGCGGCTCATGTCTCCGCGACCAGGTCCTCGATCCCCGTGGGTATCTCCTCGGGCAGTGTGGCCGGGCCCTTGCCAACCAGCCATTTCAAGGCCGGAGGCGCGAGGAAGGTCGTGAAGACCACCATCAGCGTCACGGCGCCGAAGAGACCGGCATCGAGCACGTTCGTCTCGCGGCCCATGCTCGCGAAGATCAGGCCGACTTCGCCGCGCGGGACCATTCCCACGCCGATGACGAGCTTTCTGCCTGGGAACCAGAAGGGGGCGTATCCAGCGGCCATCTTGCCGATCACGGCGGCGACGATCAGGGCGGCCCCGATCAACAGCGCGCTGCGACCTTCCGGTCTGGAAGGGTCCAACGCACCGAGTTCCACCGAGGCCCCGACCGTGACGAAGAACATGGGCACGAAGAACTGTCCCAGATGGGTCACGCCTTCCCCGATCTCGTGGGCATCAGGAATGCCCGAAAGAAGGACCCCTGCCGCGAAGGCGCCGATGATGACGGCGGAACCAGAGAGGTCGGCGAGCCAGCCCAACCCGATCGCCAACGAGATCGCCCAGACCGTGGGCGTGCCCGGCAAGTCCAAAATGACCAGGAGACGAACCACGCGGGGCACCGCGTAAGACCCCAGGATCAAGGTCGCCGCGAGGAAGCCGAAGGCCAGTCCCACCGTGTGCGTCGCGCTGATGAGTGACAGTTCTCCGCCATCGGCCAGTCCCTCGACAATCGTGAGGATGATGAGCCCTAGGACATCGTCGATCACCGCCGCCCCGAGAATGATGCGGCTCTCGGGGGTCTTCATTTGGCCCAGGTCGGAAAGGACCCGAGCGGTGATCCCCACGCTGGTCGCCGTGAGGGCCGCTCCGCAAACGATCGCGGCGAGTTTGTGCGAACCCGCTGGGACAACGATCATGCTCACCAGCAGGCCCAGTCCAAAGGGCAATACGACGCCGACGACGGCCACCATCGCGGCGGTGCCGCCCACCTTGAGGAGGGCCTTCAAGTCGGTCTCCAAGCCGATCAGGAAAAGCAACACGATCACGCCGAGCTCGCCCATGAAGTGGAATACCTCGCGGGTCGGGTCGACCCAACCGAGCACGGACGGCCCCAGTACGATGCCCGCCAGCAGTTCGCCCAGCACCGATGGTTGCCCCAGACGCCGGGCCAATCCCCCTCCTAATTTGGCGGCCAAAAGGACCGCGACCAAGGACCCCAGGAAATCGGTCACGGATAGGGAATGTTCCATGAAATCAAATCACAAGGGGAGGACGGGCATCTGATGCGAAGCGGCCGGGTTGTCGCCCCCGACTTTCGCTTGTGCTAGAGTGAATTTGCCCGATGAGCGGGGCGATGTCCACTCCCGCCGCGACCTCCCGCCTCGATTCCCCCACCGTTTTCGGACAACCGCGATGAACGCCACGCTCTCGACCTGGACGCTCGCCTTCCTCGCGCTTTCCGCCGGCACGACAATCGCCGAAGACCGGGTGACCTACAACCGCGACGTCCGACCCATCCTCTCGGACTACTGTTTCGCCTGCCACGGGCCCGACAACAAGCAGCGCAAGGCGGAACTTCGTCTCGACCGACGCGAAGACGTGATCCGCGATCGCGGTGGATACGCGGTGGTTGCGCCCGTGGACCCGGAAGAGAGCGAGCTACTAGTCCGTGTGCTGAGCGACGACCCGGACGTCGTCATGCCACCGCCCAAGTTCAACAAAGTGCTCACGCCGGCCCAAAAGGAGACCCTCAAGCAGTGGGTGAAAACCGGGGCCGAATACGAGCCGCACTGGGCCTACGTGCCGCCCAAGCGCCCCGTCGTGCCTGTCCTCGCCGACACCAGACTCGTTCGCGGCCCGATCGACGCGTTCGTCCAGGTGGCCCTTCCTCGGCAGGCCCTTCAGCCGGCGCCGGAGGCCGATCCACGGACCTTGATCCGGCGGCTCAGCCTGGACCTGATCGGCCTACCGCCGACGTCTCAGGAAGTCGATGTGTTCGTTCGCGATGCGTCTGCGGGGGCGTATGAGGCCCTCGTGGATCGCCTCCTCCGATCACCCCGATTCGGCGAGCGCATGGCCCAAGGGTGGCTCGACGTGGCCCGGTACTCCGACACGGTCGGCTTCCACGGCGACCAGAACCAAAATGCGTGGGCTTATCGCGATTATGTGATCGACGCCTTCAACACGAACAAGCCTTTCGATCAGTTCACGCTGGAACAGCTCGCGGGCGACTTGTTGCCCAACCCAACCACCGAGCAACTCGTGGCGACTTGTTTCAATCGGCTCAACATGATGACCCGCGAAGGGGGCGCGCAACCGAACGAGTACCTGGCGAAGTCCACGGCCGATCGGGTCCGAACGGTCGGCATGGCCTGGCTTGGGACCACGCTGAATTGTTGTGAGTGCCACGACCACAAGTTCGACCCGTTCACCATGAAGGACTTCTACTCGTTGGGGGCCTTCTTCGCCGACGTCAAGCAATGGGGTGTCTATCAAGATTACGGCTACACACCGAACCCCGACTTGAAGAACTTCACCAACGACCATCCTTTCCCACCGGAAATCCAGGTGGAAAGCCCCGCGCTCAAGCGCCGACTGGCACGCCTGGGAGAGCGCGTGGAGCAACTGGTGGCCTCGTCGCGCGTGGACGATACCGCGTATCCGAAGTGGTTAATGTCGGTCCGCGCGTTTCTCGCCGAGTCCCCCAGCGGCTGGGTCTCACCCGAGCCGACCGTACGCATCGGGCCCGCGGCGAAGAACGGCGCCAGGCCGGCTGACGGACCGGGATTCTTGGTCGAAGACGACAGCCGCGTCGTCTTCCTGGACAAGGGGGCGGACCCCGCCGAGATCGACTTGACAGCGGACCTCGACCAACTCGCCGCGATCCGCTTGGAATTGCTGCCAGAAGCGAAGTGGGATGGCAAGGTCCTACGAGCGGGCGATTCCACCATGATCAAGCCCGCCTTTTTCCTCGTGCGAGAGAATGAAAAGCCCCGAGCCCTCGCGATCCGTCACGCTCAGGCCGATCGATACGCCCCTATCTACGTCAACGGCTTCGATGTCCTTGGCGTCCAAGGCGGTTGGCGGATCGCCGCTGAGGACTCAAGGAAAAAGCACACCGCCGTTTTTTTTCTGGACACCCCGACCGACTTGAGTCCTGGCGACCTTGTCCGCGTCTCGCTGCCCAACAACGTCATCGGGGCCCTTCGCGTGGGCCTCTCACCCCTGGCCCCCGAAATCGGCCGGACGAGGTTCGACAAGCCCGCGGCGCTCCTTAAGGACGAAGCGGCCGCGCGACGACTGCATTTTCGATCCACGGTGCGAGAGGCGTCGGCGCTCGCCGCACTCAAGGCCATCGAACGCGAGGTCCTGGAATGCCGAGGCGGCAAGACCCCGGTGATGATCACCGAAAAGACTGACAAGCCGCTGACGATTCGTGTCCTGGCTCGCGGCAACTGGATGGACGAGTCGGGCGAAGTTTGCAAGCCAAGCACACCCTCTTTCCTGCCGACCCTGAGCGGGGCCGACGGTCGGACACTCGATCGTCGCGACCTGGCCCGATGGCTTTGCTCACCCGAAAACCCACTCACCGCGCGGGTCGTGATGAACCGGCTCTGGAAGCAGCTTTTCGGCAACGGTCTAAGCCAGCAAGTGGACGACCTGGGCGCTCAAGGAGACCCTCCCAGCCATCCCGAATTGCTCGACTGGTTGGCCGTCGAGTTCCGCGAAGGCGGTTGGGACTTCAAACGCATGGCGAAGCTCATCGTGATGAGTCACACCTATCGGCAGCAGGCAAGCGTGTGTGAGGCCGACCCCAACAACCGTTGGCTGGCCTCACAAACGCCCCGACGCCTGGAGGCGGAAGTCGTGCGTGACAACGCCCTTGCGGTCGCCGGGTTGCTCAACCTGGACATGGGCGGTCCGCCGAGCCACCCGTATCAGCCCGCGGGTTACTACGGGGGCCTTCAGTTCCCCGACCGCGAATATCAGGCCGAACTCGACGACCGCCAATATCGTCGAGGCGTCTACATGCACTGGCAACGCACTTTCCTCCATCCGATGCTTGCCAACTTCGACGCCCCCAGCCGCGAGGATTGCGTGGCGGTCCGGACGACCGCCAACAGTCCTCAACAAGCCCTGACCCTGCTCAACGACCCGGAGTTCGTCGAGGCCGCGCGCGTTTGGGCCACCAGTTTGCTTCAGCGCGAAAAGGACGATGAAGCACGATGGGTCGCGGCCTTTGAGACGGCCCTCGCGCGTCCGCCGCGACCGGCCGAACTCTCGGGGCTTCGCGCGTTTCTCGACCGAGTGCGATCCGAGTATCGCGCTCGCCCCGACGACGCCAAGAAGGTCCTCCAAGTCGGGGCGGCCCCCGCGCCGAGTGGTGACACAATCGAACTCGCGGCCTGGACAAGCGTTTGCCGGGTCCTTCTCAACCTCCATGAAACGATCACGCGATACTGACAAGGAGGCTCGTTCACCATGAAAGCTCAACACTCGCGCGATCCGCTCATAACGGCCCTGACGCGCCGCTCGTTCCTTGAGCAAGGTTCCTACGGCCTAGGCGCCTTGGCCCTCGCCGGCTTGATGGGACCCGATGCTTCGGGGAGCGAGACCGATTCGACCTCGGGCCAATGGAAGGGGGTGATCGACAAGCCCCAGACTCCCGTGAAGACGAACCGCGTCATCCACCTCTGCATGGCGGGCGGTCCTTCGCAATTCGAGACGCTCGACTGGAAACCCGAGCTCAAGCGTCTGCACGGCCAGCCCTTCCCGGATTCTCTCACGCATGGGCAACAACTCGCTCAGCTTCAGAACACGAAGCTACTGGCCTTCGGGCCCGTCACCGAGTTTCGCAAGCACGGTCAGAGCGGACAGGAAGTCTCCGACTATCTGCCGCACATCGCATCGATCGCCGACGAAATCGCGATCATTCGTTCCTTGCACACCGAACAGATCAACCACGACCCCGCCCAGGCGTTCATGAACAGCGGGGCGATCGTCAAGGGTCGGCCCAGCATGGGCTCTTGGCTGCTATACGGCCTGGGAGCGGAAACACGCAACCTGCCGGGCTTCATCGTGCTCATGTCGCGCACGGCGGGCGTTGGAGCTCAGCCGGTCTCGGCGCGGCAGTGGTCGGCGGGGTTCTTGCCAAGCCGATTTCAAGGGGTCCTCTTCCAGTCACGCGGCGAGGCCGTGCATTACGTCGGCAACCCGGAAGGGGTCTGCCAGAGCACTCAGCGACTGGTCGTTGACGAGATCAACCGCCTTAACGGCCTCCGCGCCGAAGGGTCCCCCGACCCCGAGCTCCTCACTCGCATCAGCCAGTATGAGATGGCCTTCCGAATGCAGTCGAGCGTGCCCGAGTTGACCGAATTCTCAGGCGAACCGAAGTATCTGCTCGAACTCTACGGCGTGAAGGAGCCGGGTGACGGCTCGTTCGCGTCGAACTGCTTGCTCGCGAGACGCCTCGCCGAGCGCGGAGTGCGGTTCATCCAGCTTTATCATCGCGGTTGGGACCATCACGGCGATATCGCTAAGAACATGGAGATCGTCGCCAAAGAGACCGACCAAGCTTGCGCCGCCTTGGTGAAAGACCTCAAGCAGCGCGGGATGCTGGAAGATACGCTCATCATCTGGGGCGGCGAGTTCGGCCGGCTGCCGACCAATCAAGGCTCGGTGGGCCGCGACCACAACCCGCGCGGCTTCACCATGTGGCTCGCCGGCGGCGGCTCGAAGGGGGGCCAGATGTACGGCGCCACCGACGAGTTCGGCTACAACGCGGTCGAAAACCGCATGTCGGTGCCGGACCTCCACGCCACCTGCCTGCACCTCTTGGGCATCGACCACCTGAAGCTGACGTTCCGCCACATGAGCCGCGACATGCGGCTAACGGACGTGAGCGGGACGGTGGTGAAGGATTTGATCGCGTAGGCGCGATCGCGGCCAGCATCCCGCAGAACCTTGCCGCCTGCGGGGACGTAGAACGCCCAAACCCGTTCGACGGCCCACGCGCTCCGTGCTCA
>CALLYK010000103.1 GCA_937858365.1 uncultured Isosphaeraceae bacterium
CCCGCCGCCCCACCGCACGCAGCGTCGGAACAGCAGGGAGCACCCGTCTCCGTGGTGACCGTGGCACATCGACCGGCGCTGCACGCCTCGTTGCGCGCACAGGCCTGATTGCACGCGCCGCAGTGGGCCGCGTTCGCCGTCGGCTTCATCTCGTTCGTCTCGCCGTCAAACTGGAAGCGATAGGGTGCGAGGCAATTCCCCGGTCGCGTGAACTGGCGAGGATCGTGCTCGATGAGGCGACCAACGAGGCGGCTTTTGGTGAGAGCAGCTTCACGAAGACGAGATACGGGATTCGCTGCAAGACCCTGGGGCCGGCCACCCTCCCTGGGGCCCACGGCGCCGAGAGCCACAAGGACCAGACGCTATGCTCACTGCTCGAATCCGGCCTCGACCCCAAGGATGTTGACTCGATCAGCCGACACCAGGCCTTCCTGAATTCGCTATTGGCCGACTCGCTTGCTCGCTTTGACCTAGACCAAGACGAGATCGAATGGTCCGCTGTCGCATTTGCGTTGGCGCTTCCCCCGACACGCGAATGGAAGGACAAGCTTGGTCGAGCGACGACCTTCGACGACCTCGCCTTGACGCTTCTGCAACGCCTCGAGCACTACGATCAATCAACGTGCAGGTCAATCCATAACTTGAAAGCGCTGACTTGCATTTACCGGGTCTCCCTGACCACAGGCATTCTGAGTCCGGAAGTGGCGCTCAAAATCAAGACTCGCCTTTCGAAAGTGGCTCAAGGCTTGGCCGACGTTCAGAGGCCGGACGGGTCGTGGGGCGATCTCTGGTACAGTGTGGTTTGTGGCGAGTCCCACAAGACTGACGTCATCGATTCGCCGCGAAACATGAACGAAATCCTCATCAATGGACACCTTGTTGAATGGATGGTTCGATTACCTGACGATATCTTGTGTCCACAGTTAGACTTGCGTGGAGCGCTTTCCTACCTTCTCGAGGCCCTTCGAGACTCAGGGCCCTTGTCACGAGGCGATATCTGCCCGCGGGCCCACGCGATCATGGCCTTGTTAGACTCCTATATCTTTACATGTTATTGATATTGACAGTTTTGTGTATAAATACAACATAAAATTTGATATATTCGTGTTCGATCTTTTTGTTTGCGCGGTTGTGCGTAATGCGCCACCATGTCGTCGCTGGACGGAGACGGCTGATGGGAGTTCAGGCCGTGTGTCCGGGTTTCCGGCCGCGCAACTCCGATTCCAGGGCGTCGAGCCGCGTTTCCAACGCCCCCACTCGTTCGGGGTCGAGCTCCTCCTCGCCGAATCGGAGGCCGTAGTATTCGTCGGTGGCGTCGACCGGCAGATCGGTTAGGTCGTCCACGTCTCGACTGAAGAGGAACATCCCGGCACGACGCCCGAACTCGCGCGGGGTCTCGGACGAGGCCCGTTTCAGGCCGAATTCCGCGAGGAGAAGGACCGTCCGGCGATAGAAGGCGGCCCCAGGCAACGTGATGTCGTCGCCGGCCCCTCCCCGTCGCCAGCGCCGCCATGTCGCGGCGATCCGTCGGACGACCCACGTCAGCCCCGCCAACAAGAGCATCAATCCGACCGTCACGAGGAAGCCGCGAAAGCTGAAAAGCGACGAGTAATCGGGGAAGTCGAAGAGCCAGTTGATCAGACGATCGACCTCCTCGATGAGGACCTTGTAACCGTCGCCGGCCTTCCGGATGACTTGCATCACGGGTTCGTACAGCACGCGGCGTTGGCGCTCGGCGTTGAAGCCGACCACGTAATAGACCCAAATGTATCGAAGAAAATCACTCACAAGGCGGATTCGGAAGGTCGAACGCCCGACCTGGCTGACGGAGAGGCGCCGCTCGTCGGGCGGGGTGGGGTCGAATTCCAGCCAACGCGCCTGTCCGTCATCATCTTGGACGAGGGCCTCCACCCAGCTATGGGCGTGTTTCTGCCGGACCACCGTGGTCGACGAGAGAGAGTTCCAGTCGCCGCCTTTGAAACCGTTGACCAAGCGTGCCGGAACGCCCGAGGCCCGCAGAAGCAAGGTCAGCGCGCTGGCGAAATACTCGCAATGCCCCTTCTTGGTGTTGAAGAGGAAGTCCTCGACGGGGTCGGAGCCGTCGCGGACGCGATCGAGCTGGAGCGTGTATTGGTAGCGGCGGCCATCGCGCAAATAGCTTTCCAGGGCTTGGGCCCGATCGAGGGCCGCTTTGGGATTGCCGCGTTCGGCCAAGACCCGGCGCGCGAACCCTTCCAGTCGCTCCTTCAGTTGTGACCGCGGGGCTCGCCCCGGCGCGGTCAATCCAGGCAGGGAAAGGAAACGGCCGTAGCGGGGTTGGTCCTCGGTGGGGACCTCCTCGTCGGGTTGGAAGAGTGACCCGGGCGCTGTCCAGACCTCGTATTCGTAGTAACCGCCGTCGTTGGGGCCGCGCGAGAGGGTCGCGTCTTGGGTCGAGAATCGCGGGTCGTTCCCCGTCCCCGTGACCTTCGCACGCAGGACCGGCCGAGGCGCGAAGATCGGCTGCGTGCGACTCGGTTCCAACTTGATCCTATGGCGTACCACGTGGGTCCCCCGGGTGCGCGCTTCGCTGCCGACACCGCTCGCGGCGATGGGTCGGCCGGCCGGCGATTCCCGAGACCATTTGCCGTCGCGATAGTTCACGAGGCTGATGCCACGCCAATGGGTCTCCTCATCGGGCTGGACGCGGTTGCCGGCGGAGTCGAACGACTCGATCGTCATCACGACCGCGTCGTTTTCGAGGACCTCCCCCATGCGCCCGAGTTGGACCTCCTCGCTGAAGCCGCTCATGGGCGAGGCCCCGGCAAGGGGCGTCGTCGTGCCCCCACCCAGGCGGGGCGTCGCCAGGAAGGTCGCCAGACCGAAACCGAGGGTCCAGAGCACGACGAGGGAGGCCGTGGCCAGGAACCCGCCGTCGAAGAGGCCCCGATACGGGTCCGGGCCGGGCCCCTCGTGGACTTGTCCTTCCGTCAAACCCGCGCGCTGGGCCTCGTGCTCCAGGTGTCCCAGCATCAAGGCGAGGAGCGACGTCATGATCCAACCCAAAAGCAGGACCGCGAAGAAGTCTCCCTGACCGATGTAACTGCCGACCAAGACGACGACGAGCGAGAGGGTCAGGAGATACCAGTCGTCCCCCTTCTTCTTGGGTTGCAGGACCTTGATGACCTGGAGGTAAATGAGAAGGTGGCCCAGGGCCGGGATGAGGTTGTTGACCCGGTTCGATTCGTACTCCAGATACGCCAGGCCAACCGCGAGCAGGCCCAACGGATTGGCCAGGGCGGCCGGCAGTCCTCGCCCTCCCGGACGATCGACGACCGTCCAGGCCAAAATGCTGCCGATCGCCACGATCGCGGGCGACATGAACGGGACGAACTCCTCTTCCGGGTGCTCGCCCACGAGGACCAAGGCTGCGAAGGTGAGCGCCAGGTAGAGACACGCGCGATGGAAGTGTCCCGTCGTCATGACGCGCTCTCCTTCCCGGCCTCGAAAGACGCCCGGGCCATGAAACTCGACGAGTCGCCCCGGTCCTCACGTTGGAAGTAGGCGTTGAGGTCTCCCTTGGATGCGTCCAGGAGCATCACGCGGCTTCCAGAGAAGGCCCGTCGGGCGTTCTCGGCCAAACGGGTCGAGCGGCCGATTTCCTCGTGGAGTTGGATCGGCCGCGTGGAGACGATCACGAGTCGGGCCTCACGCAACATGGCCGGCGGCATGGCGTCGAGGACCGCCGCGATCGAGCCCTCGGCGGCGGGCCGGAGCACGGCGAGCTGCTCCAAGAGGGAGTGCAGAAGTTTCACAGACGCGGGACCGTGAAGCACCACCGGCGCCGTCCCCGTGCATCCGAGGAGCAAGCGTCGTCCCTGGCGACGGCACGTGTCCATGCAGAGCGTGGCCGCGAAGCGGACCGCCTCCTCCACCGCTTCGCGCTGGGCCGTGGTCGGTTTCGAGCGCGGCAGCCAGGCGTCCACGAGAATGGCCAGATCTTCCTCGTGCTGCTGCTCGAACTCTTTGATCATGGGGCGGCCCAGTCGCGCGGAGGTCCGCCAATGGACCCAGCGCGGGCTGTCGCCGGGCCGGTAGTCGCGGAGTCCGTGATACTCCTGTTGCTGGGCGCTGCGGTCATGGCGCCGGCCGCGCCGTGTTTGGGTGGTTTGCCGCTGGACATGCTGCCAGGTCCGCGTCAATCGACCAATGGCCGGATAGACGAGGAGTTCTCCGGGGGCCTTCACCGGCATTCGCCGTTCGATCAAACCGAACGGGGCCCGGGAGACGAGTTCGAGCGCGCCGAATTGGTAGCGACCGCGGCCGGGCGCGGTCCCTTCCCAGCGTGCGCGCCCTTTGCCCCTGGCGGTGACCCGAGCGAAGAAGACGCGCGGCAAGGGGGCCGTCCAGCCCGAGACCGTCCGGTCCTCCGCGACGAGTTGGTCCTCAACCCAGAGGGCCAGGGCCGGGACCACGCGCCTCTTGTTCTCGATCACATAGTCGATCGCCAGCGGCCCACCGGCGAAGACGTAGCGCGGGGCCCGGCGCGAAGGTCGGGACTTTCCCAGGCCACCACCGACGAACAAAGAGGCCACCAAAGGACCGGAGGCCAGGCCGGCCACCAACAGGATCATGTTGCTCTGTTGATACCAACCGACGACGAGCAGCGTCAGAAGGGCCACCAGGAACCCGGCCGAGTCCCAGGTCGGGTTCAAGGACTGGTCGGGGGCCAGCGTGCGCGCCCAACGGCCCAGGATCGGGATTGGCTTCATGAGGTCCTGCCGCCGAGCTGTCGGATCAGTGGGGGACGCGCAATCGATCCACAAGGTCGCGAATGATCGCTTCGGAGGCCCCGAACTCGCCCGCTTGAAGGAACGATTTGCCCAAGACCCGATGGGCCAAAACAGGCACGACCAGGGCCTTCACGTCGTCGGGCACCACGTAAGCACGCCCGGAAACCAGGGCCAAGCCCTGACAGGCTCGGTAGAGCGTCAAGACGCCCCGAGTGCTCACGCCCACGTGGAGCTCGTCGCTCTCGCGCGTCGCGTGGGCGATGTCGAGCATGTAATCGGCGATCGACTCATCCACCCGGACGCGGCGCGTCGCCTGCTGGAGTTGGACCACTTCCTCCGCCGTGATGACCGGGCCGAGCGAATCGACCGGCTCGCCCACGCGATGCGATGCGAGCAATTGCCGCTCCTCGGCGCGGTCGGGATACCCCATCCGGATGCGCAGCATGAACCGATCGAGCTGGCTCTCGGGCAAAACGTAAGTGCCTTCAAACTCGTATGGGTTCTGGGTGGCCAGGACCAAGAAGGGGGGCCTCAGCGGGTGGGCCACGCCGTCGATGGAGACTTGCCGGTCGCTCATCGCCTCCAGGAGCGCGCTCTGGGTGCGCGGGGTGGTCCGATTGATCTCGTCGGCCAGGACGACCTGGGCGAAGATTGGGCCGGGTTTGAAAAGGAACTCGCCGGTCGCGCTGTTGTAGATGCTCGACCCGAGGATATCGGAGGGGAGGAGGTCGGGCGTGAACTGGATGCGGTGGAACGAGCAGTCGATGCTGGCGGCCAGGGCGCGGGCCAGGAGGGTCTTACCCACGCCGGGCACGTCCTCGATGAGGACGTGCCCCTCGGCCAGGAGGGCCACGACGGCCATCTTCACGACGTCGGCCTTGCCCAACACGACGGAGCCGACGTTGCGGAGCAAGCCGCTCAACATGGGGCGGACGGCGTCCATCGAGGGGGGGGCGGCCGGGTCGAGGGTCTGAGGCGGATTCATGCAAGGTCCAGGGCGAGCAAGAGGGTCCGACGCGATCGAAAACGCGGAGCGGCGGGCCCCACCACTATAGGCGATGGGGTGATCAGACTCCAAGCCCGCTCGAGCTGATCGCGCTGTTAGCGCGGCTGGACGCGAAACCGGGTCGCGCCCCCTTCCTCGAGCACCTCATCGAACCGGCCGGGCGGGCCGAGTCTTCTCAGGTCGACATGGGGCCCCCAGCCCGCTTCGTCATGCACCAGGAGCTCGACGCGATCGGGCCGGACCTCATAGGCGAGGGTCGCGAGGGGACGGTCCGGCCGCGACTTGGTCCAGACGAACAGATCGTGGGCCCAGTGACCGAGGTCCATGACCAGTCGGCGTACCTGTTCGGCCTCCCAGATCGTCCTGTGTAGGAGCAATCCCCAAAGGCGCCCGATTGCTTGGTGCGCGGCCGCCTCGTCGTGGCCTTGAAGGGCGATCGTCCCTTGCGCTGGGCTCGTCGCCGGCAGGTCCCGCCAGATGGGGGCCTGCTTCAGGGCGTTGAAGATCTGGTCGGGGGTGTACGGTTTCTGGATGAACGCGTCGGCTCCGTGGCGGTAGCTTTGCAGGCGGTTTTCGGCGGCCAGTCGGGCCGTGTTCATCACGATCGGGATCGAATACGTGTCTCGGGCCGCCTTGAGGGACTCGCAGACCTCGAAGCCGCTCACGTCGGGGAGCATCAGGTCGAGGAAGATGATGTCGGGACGCGTCCCCGCGAGGGCCGCCGCGGCGTCCGACCCCGTGAAGGCGGGCACGGACTGGAACCCCTTGAGCTGGACAAGGCGGGCCAGGAGCCGATTGGCCTCGGGCTCGTCGTCGATGATGAGGGCGATCGGCATGGTGCGAGTTTCCCCCGCGGGAGGTCGGGGGCCTCAAGGCCGAGACGCCGCGCTCGGGGGGCCGATCAGTGGGCCCACGTTTCGGGCGACGGTGTGTAGGCGGGCGCCGCGGCCCGACGCGGTAGGCGGATCGTGAAGACCGCCCCGCGATCGGGCTCGCTCTCGGCCCGGACCTCCCCCTGGTGCAGTTCGATGAACTTGCGCACCAGGCTCAGTCCCAGGCCGAGCCCGCGTTTGTTATACCCGAAATCGCCCGACGAGTGGTGGCTGGGGTCGAACTCGGTGAAGAAAGGATGGAAAAGGCGTCCCAGCGCTTTGGCGGAAAGGCCGGCCCCTTCATCGGCGACGCGAATCTCCGCGTGGTCGGGACCGATCAGGTGGGCTTGGAGCGATATCCTTCCCTGGTCGGGCGTGAACTTGACCGCGTTCGTGAGGAGGTTGACGACAGCGTCGCGCACCTTGTCGGCGTCGATGTCGAACTCGCCCAGGTCGGGCCCCAGGTCCACGACAAGTTCTTGCTGCCGCGAACGCACGAACGGACGGACCTGGTCGGCCACCCCCTGGAGCAACTCGGCCAGGTCGTTGGGCTCCCGGTTCAGGGTCTTCTTGTAATCGTCGGCCTCCATCAAGGTCAGCGTGCTGGCCACGAGCCGGCCCAACTGGCGCGACGCCTTGCTCAGTTGTTCCAAGATCTCGCGCTCTTCCTCCGACCGATTCGGCTCGATCAGACGGAGCAGTTCGGTCAAGCCGCCGACGAGGTTGATCGGCGTGTTGAACTCGTGGCTGGCCACTTCCAGGAAGGCCGTCTTGAGGGCGTCCGACTCCGCAAGGTCCTCGTTGGCTTTGGTCAGGCGGGCGTTCGCCTCCTGAAGGGCCGTCAACAAGCGGCGACGATCGGCGATCAGGTCGTACTGTTCCGATGCCTGGCGCATCGTCGCCTCAAGCTCAGGCACTTCCCAGGGCTTGAGGATGAAACGGTAAATCTGACCGCGATTGATCGCGCTGATGACCGCTTGAATGTCGGCGTAGCCGGTGAACAACATCCGGATCGCGTCGGGACGGAGCTCGCGCGCCTTGGCGAGGAAGGTGTCTCCCGTCATCCCCGGCATCCTCTGGTCGGAGAGGATCAGATGCACTTCTTCCCGCTCGAGCAATTGGATCGCTTCGTCGCCGTCGGTGGCCGTGAGGACCCGATACCGCCGATGGAAGAGGTGGTGCAAGCTGTCGAGCACGTCGGCCTCGTCATCGACGACGAGGAGTGTGTGACGGCGAGACTCAGCCATTCCAACACCCTCCCAGACCCAGGACCGGGGCCTGACACGCGCGCAGGTACGCTTGGGAACGCCTCTCGTTCGTCGCGTGCTTGTCGGTCCCCATCGCCTGACCCTCTCAGACCTCGGGCCTTAGCAGACCGGCCCGCGCCGGACGCAGACGGGCCACCTCGGTCTCCAAGCCGGCCACACGGTCTTGCAAACTCGCGACCTCGGCCCGCAATTGCTCGCGCTCAGCGACCCACTCCAAGACCCGTGTGTATTCGTCGGCCGCGTCGCGGACCGCCTGGACCAGGTCCTCGGGCTGCCAAGGCTTCTTGAGGAACTGAAAGACGTGGCCTTGATTGATGGCCGCAATGATCGACTCGACGTCGGTGAAACCTGTGAACAAAAGGCGGACGGCTTGGGGATTGCGGGCCTTCACGCGCTCCAAAAGCTCCACGCCCGTGATCCGAGGCATCCGCTGGTCGGTCATGATGATGTGGACTTCCTCCTCCTGCATGAGGCGCAGACCGTCCTGGGCGTTGCTTGCCTTCAAGACCCGAAACTCGCGCCGGAGAAGGTCGTGGACCGAGTCGCACACATCCGGCTCGTCATCCACGACTAGCAGGGTGAACCGTTGCGGGACACTCATCGACGAGACGCTCCGGAGGACCCCCAAATACGGAACTGTTGCGACCGCACTTGCGCGGTCGCTTGTTCGACATCTCTCCATCATTCGCCGACCCAACCATTATTCTATACGAGGGGGAAGGGTCGCGGCATGGGGAATGCTCCCTTTTTCGCGGTCGTCCCGGCCGGATTTTCGGCGCGATCACATTATAAGAGGGAATCATGGCCATAATAGACATGAGTGCGTCCGAGATATGCGGCCCGCGACGTGCGGGCTCGCCTTGCCAACACCGTCGGGCCGGTGGAGGCCGCCGGACACGGACACGGACACGGACACGCGGTGCCCACGGGGCGCACTCCCCCGCAAGGCCACCGTCGAGCCGGCGATCCGGTGGCGGGAAGTGGGCCGGTCCAGCGGCCCGGGACGATTGTGCCGACGCGGCCCGGGCCTCGCCGATCGTATCACCGTTCGCCTCCTGATGTTCCAGGGGGCGTATGATATAGTCGTCAACGAGGACAGGCCCTCCATGAGGACCGCCTCTCCGGAACGGCAGTTGGGGGTCTTTTTTCATCTCCCCCGCCGCGCCCGCCCGAGTGTTCGCAGCCATTCGATGACGCAGCCAGGGACCGGCGCGTGCGTGGGGGGGGCCACTCCCATCCGCCGGCCCCGTCAATTCCTCCCACCCGCGCGCTCGTCCGGTGGGAGGAACGACCTCGATGCCCGCCGCCCTCTCCCGGGTTTCTTTGTGTCTTGGAGCGTATGTGCTCCTGGGGGCCTTCACGGCCCTGCCCGCAGGCCTGGCGCGGGCCTCTTCCGGCGACAACGACGCGAGCTCGGCCGCCAACCACGGCGACCCCGAGGACACGTTCCGTCGCGCCCTGGAATTGGAGAAACAACGGAAGTGGTCGGCCGCCATCGAACTCTATGGCGAGGCCCTCGACCATTGGCCCGACCGTCCCGAACTTTCCAAACTTCGTGTCGATTTCGTCCATCGACTCCGTCTCTGTGAGACCCACTATCGGATCGGTCGACGTTATCAAGACAACAGCTTCCGCAATGTCCTCTTGCGGCTCCCGCGCGAACGCGCCTTGGAACTCTATGACGAAGTCTTGGAACGGATTGAGACCCAGTATGTGGAAAACGTGGCCCTGGACCAACTCCTCCGGCGCGGCCTGGACAATCTAGAAGTGGCCCTCCGCGACCCGGGCTTCCTGAAGACGAACCTGACCGGGGCCACACCCGAGCGCGTCATGAAATTGCGGGACACGTTCCGCTCCCTCCGCGATCGCGTCACGGCTCGCGATCGGGCCGAGGCCCGCGCGCAGGTCTCGAGCGCCTGCGACCTGGCCCGGCAAGTGGTTGGTCTGCCCGCCCCCGCAGTCGTGCTCGAATTCGTCTTCGGTGCGACCGACGGCCTCAACGACGATTACAGCAATTACCTGACGCCCGACAAACTCGACGACCTCTACGCGATGATCGACGGCAACTTCGTGGGCCTGGGGGTCGAGCTCAAGCAAGACGAGAAGGGCCTGCGGATCGTGGGCGTGATCGCGGGTGGTCCGGCGTCGGAAGCCGGACTGAAGGCGGGCGATCGAATCACGCGGGTGGACGGTCACAACGTGGCCGGTCTGGGGCTCGACGAAGCGGCCGGTCGCCTGCAAGGGGCCGAAGGGTCGGCCGTGGAAATCGGCGTCCTCCGCGCCGACGGCAGTGAAATTCACGTACGACTCGTGCGTCGACCTGTCGAAGTGAAGAGCGTCGCGCAGACCAAGATCGTCGATCCGTCCAACGGCGTCGGCTACATTCAGTTGACTGGTTTCCAAAAGTCCACAACGGACGAATTGACCAAGGCGATCGCGTCCTTGCAAGGCAAGGGGATGAAGTCGTTAGTCTTGGACGTCCGAGGTAATCCGGGCGGCCTGCTCAACGTCGCGGTGGACATCGCCGAGCGGTTCATCGACAAGGGCGTGATCGTTTCCACCAAGGGGCGTGCGCCCGGACAGAGTTTCGTCTATCGATCGCGGGGCGAGGCGATCTGGCGGATGCCTCTCACCGTGCTGATTGACCACGATAGCGCCAGCGCCAGCGAGATCTTGGCGGGCGCTTTGCAAGACCACCGACGCGCCGTGATCATCGGCGAACGGAGCTTCGGCAAGGGATCGGTGCAGAGCATCTTCTCGCTCCGAGCGGCCCCGGCGGGCCTGAAGCTGACCACGGCCAAGTTTTACTCCCCGAAGAACCGGTCATATAGCGAGCAAGGGGTCGAGCCCGACATGCCTGTCCGAACGGCGGCGCGTCCGTTGCGCGGCGACCGGCCGGAAGAGTCGGTGCCCGCGCCCGAATTCGGCCGTCTCGACCGCGACCCCGCGTTGTCGCTGGCGGTGCAACAAGCCTCAAGGCGTCCCCAAGCCACGGCCCGATGAGGTCCAAGGCGCCGCTCGGTCAGTCGCGCTCGTGGACGATCGCGCCGGGAAGCTCCGGGACCTGGGTCTCGTGTTGGAATTCCGGTAAGGCCCTGTGCGCGAAATAACCGGCATAGGTCAATCCAGCGGGATAGACCAGCCTTCGGGCGTCGGGCGGCATTCCTTGCCGGATGTGTTCGTGAGCCAGAGGAAAACCAGCGAGGTCTCGGTCCAGGAGTCCATATTCCTGGTGGGTGAAACGCCTTTCAACGGCAAGATGGTCGAGGGGCCGCTCCGGGAAATAGGCCTCGCCGGGATGGGCCTTGAGATAGGAGATCACCATGCGTTCCTCGACCAACCAGGCGGGCGGTCGGGGGGCCCGTACCTCCTCCAGCCGCTGGGACTGAAGCCAGCCGAAGAGGAGCGTCAAGGCGAGAAGGCCCCACGCGGCCCACCGTTGGTCCATCGCGGCTCGCACCCAGAGCAGGCACCCACCGGCCAGCATTGGGGTCGTCACGAAGGCGAGCGAATTGACGTCGCCGCCGACCTTCGCGTACGAGAGGGATGCCAAAGGCAAGTTGAAGAAGGCCCATAACGGAAAGAGGCCCCACCCGAACGGCCTGCCGGCACCACGAAGGGTCAAGCCGGCCCCCACTACGTTCAGGGCCAGAAGCGGGACCAAGTCCGGTCCCAGGGCCTCGGCCGCGGCCCGAGCCACCGGCCAGGCCCCCTGGACCCGGTACGGATATCTCACCAAGACCGAACCCAGCCCGAAAAGAAGGTTGGGCCCTCCGAAGTAAATGATGAAAACACTTGTCGAAATCAAGGTCGCGATTATGGAAAACGCCAGGGCCCACAGGCCGTGTCGCCGGCCGCCGACCCACCACGCCCAAAGCACGATCAAAGGGAGGAGCGGGGCCGCCAGTTGCTTGGACCAGGCCGCCAGGGTCGCCGCCGCGATCGCCAACGCCAGGCGAAAGGGCCCGGGAGGGCCCTCGCGATGGGTCAAGACGATCAGGGCGACCAGTCCGAGTCCCAGCGCCGGATTGTCGGCGAGGACCGCCGTCGATGCGTAGCGCAGACCCGCCGAAGAGTCGGCGATCGTCGCCGCCAGCGCGACGCCGCACACGGTCGTCACGTGTCCGGTCCGCCCGCGCTGAGCTTCACGTCCCAGCAGCCAGAGAAGCGGTCCAAAGAAGTAGACGAGGCTCATTCCCCGAGCGATGAGGAGCATCGCGATCGGGTTGGTCCCCAGCGTGGCCGGCATGTAGGCCAGGGCCGCGACCGGACCGTAAAACCAACTCAAGACCGAACCGGTCTCGGGGGCCGGGTACAACGTCAAACCCAGCCGGACCACCAACGCCGCCGTGAGCCTTGCGCCGTCCCAGGAAGGGACCGCCGGTTGAACATAAAGCGTGACCCACCAAGCACCCAGGACGACCCAAACCAGGAATGGGACGGCCGCCCAAGAAAGGGCCGCGACCCAACCCCGCCGCCGGGCCGCCACCAAGAGGGCGAAACCCAACGCGATCGCGACCCACTCGCCGGCCACCCAGCCTTGCACGACCGACCACTCCCATCGCCTTCAGACAGGACCCAAGCGGTCCCGCCATCTTATCAGGAGAACCCTCATCCCTTGACGTCCCCGTGACCCGGCGCGATAATTCGATCGTTGTCGAAATAAAAGACACGGGCGGTCGAAAGGCATGAAGAACGCTGTGTTCAAGGCCCTGTCGGACCCGACTCGTCGCGAGGTCTTACGGCTCTTGACCAGCGGGGAGCGCTCGGCCGGCGCGCTCGCGGAGCGCATCGTCGCGAGCGGCATCGGCACGCTGGTCTCCGAGTTCCCGCCGCGCAGCGAGCCGCGGCGCGCGCACTTCCCGCAACGCAACCGCCTGATCAGCGGCCTGTCACTCGGCGTGCTTGTGGTCGAGGCAGCGCGCCAGAGCGGCTCGCTGTCGACGGCGCGCTGGGCCGGCGAGCAGGGGCGCGAGGTGTTCGCCGTGCCTGGTTCGATCCACAGCCCGTTGTCCAAGGGTTGCCATGACCTCATCAGGCAGGGCGCAACGCTGGTCGAGAAGGCAGAAGATGTCGTATCCGAATTCAGGCATGTCCTTACGCAACAGTCACTTGCAAGGCTGTCCTCGCTCGCCCGGGCACCGTGCGAAGGGGCTGGCGCATTGGACAACCCCGCGGAAATCCTGTTAGATGCCGTCGGCTTCGAGCCGACCAGCGTCGATGCGCTGCTCGCGAGCACGGGCCTCTCTGGCGAATCGGTGGCATCCATGCTGCTCATTCTCGAGCTCGAGGGGCGCATCGAACCGCTGCCCGGCGGCCGCTACATTCGCGCGCGATCCGCGGACCTCTGAACGCGGGGCGCCACTCTTATATAGAGACGTTTTCGACATGGCCGAGATGACCGGCACCGTCCTCGACATCCTGATCTACGTGTTCGATCGCTACATGCTCGCC
>CALLYK010000104.1 GCA_937858365.1 uncultured Isosphaeraceae bacterium
GACCACCAGCCGCAGGTTGGCCTCGACCATCTGGCGCTTGGCCTCCTGGTCGCCGTTCTCGATGCGCTTGGCCAGCCGGACCTCGTCCGCGGCGGTCAGCAGCGGCACGCGGCCGATGTCCTTGAGGAACAGCTGCAGGGCGTCGGTGGTCTGCTCCACCACGGCGGTGGGGCGGCGCGGCCGGTCGGACTCGTCCGCCAGCTCCGCGGCGCGGGCGGCGGCCTCCGTCTGCTCCAGGAGGTCGATGCCGGCCTCCTCGAGCTGCTGGTACACCTCCTCGGCCACGTCGGCGTCGAGGCCCAGACCGTCCAGGACCTCCGCGACCTCCTCCAGGCCGAGGAAACCGAGCTCCTGACCGCGAACGATCAGAGCCCGCAGCTCACCCTCAGACTTCATCCCTCCAAGCTGCTGCGTGGACATCCGCCTCCAGTCTTGTCCTCTGGTCCACTGCTCATCAGAGCCATCATGAACGGCCCGTACGACGTCATCCCACAGCGGCGTCCGACCCACCAGGGTGGCCGGCTGTCGCGGGGGTGGAAAATCCGCAAACCCTTGGGATTCTCCGCGGTCATCCGACCGCTCACCCTCAAGTTTGCAACCCGTGCACTATCCGTGGTTTCCACGTCGGCGTCAAGGGGCATGCGCGCCCCGAAACGTCAGCATTCACACGGAATTCCGAACGTCCCGAAGGTACGAAAACGCACGAACTCAGGTCTCGGCACCCCTCGATGCGGCGAGGGCGCGGCGGACCTCGGGCGGGGCGTCCTTGGGGATGGTCCCCGCCGACGTGTCCAGAAAGAACCGAGGCGCCACGGGGACCTTTTTCGTGGGGTCTTTCAGGTCGGGCATGGCGTAGGCCGCGCGGGGCGAGTTCTCGACGGCCGCGGCCTGCATGGCCCCCGCCTTGGCGCGGACACCCGCGAAGAAGGCGGCGAACCCGTGGAATTGGTCCCGTTTCCATTGGTCGCTGGGGTGGTCGTGGCACTGGGCGCACTGGATTTGGAGGCCCAGGAAGACCCGAGCGACTTCCCCCGCCACCTCGACCTCGGCGACCTTGCCGCCGTCGAGATGGGCCAGCATCATGCCGACGGCCCCCTCATCGTCGGACTTGCCCGCAGCCGTGATCATGCGCGTGGCGATCTCGTCCCACGGGCGGTCCTTGTTGAACTGCTCGGCCAGCCAGTTCTCCAGGTCCTTGTAGCCTTCGAGCCGCCCCGGGTTCTGGTTGGTCGCGCGCGTGGCGATCACGTCGCGCCAGTAGGCGGCCCAGTTCTCGCCGAACTTGGGGGAGGCCAAGAGCTCGTCGATCAGCTTCTCGCGTTTGTTCGGGCCGCCCGCCGAACGGAACTTGCCGATCTGGACGGGCGTCGGCAGCGTACCGATAAGGTCGATGTAAACACGACGAATAAACTCATCGTCACTTGTTCTTTCCACGGGTTTGATACCCGCTTCCGTGACGAGACTGGTGACTTTCTCATCGAGCGCCGCCGACGTGAGCGTGGGTGCGCGGACGGTCCGGGCCGGGCGGCCGTACTCGGTCGTGTCTTTGGGTTTGGGGGGCTCGGCCTTAGGCTTCGCCTCGGTCTCGGACTTGTTCTTCGCGGCGAGGTCCGCCTTGGCCAGGGCCTTCGCGAGCGCCTTCTTCTTGGCGGCGGTTTTCGCCTTGGGTTGTTCCTTGGGCTTTTCGACGACTTTCGGCGTGGGTGTGCTCGCCGGTTTGGTCGCGACGGCCGGTGCCGGCGGCGGGATTGGCACAGGGACTGGGGCTGGGGGCTTGGTTTCGGCCGGGGTAAGCAGACGGTCGACGGCCTTGCGGTTGACCTCCAGCTTGCTCTTGGTGTCGGCCGGCGGGCCCTTGGGGTCGTCGCCGTGAGCATTCGGGCCCCATAGGCACAGGAGCCCGATCAACCCCAGACCGGTCGCCAAGCTCACCACCGCGTTTCTGTTCATGAGTCAGATGTCCTTTCCTCAGCCGTCAACCCCAAAGCAAGACGACCGTCCAGGGCTGAATACCATACCGAAGATGGAACCCGGGCGGGACACCCTGGTAGCGGGCATTCATCCACTTTTTGTCCTCCTTGGAACGATCGCGTGTCCTTGACGTTTCTCGCGCGGGCGCCTACCACAACGCCTAGACAGGGCCGATCTCGACGTTTCTCGGAGGTTTGACTCGCCATGCTCAATCTAGTGCAATCAGGCGTCCTTTTCGCCCTTTGGTTGGGGGGCGGCACCATGATCGAGGGACCCACGCAAGACTTGAAGGAGCGCTTCGGGGTCAAGGGGAACGTGACCCCGAAAGCGGCCGATGCCGATAGCCCACTTCCCGAAGGATATCCGGGCGGGACCGCCCCCGGGACGATCGAGGTCAAGCACTACCCTGCCTACCGGAGCGCGGTCGCCCGCAATCCCAAGGCGAACGGCCTGACGGGTGACATGCTCTTCTGGCCGCTCTTCAATCATATCAGCAAGAGCAATATCGAGATGACCGCCCCGGTCATCAACAGCTACCCCGAGGCCATGATCGAGACCCCGTCGTCCACCGGCGAGATCACGATGGAGTTCCTCTACCGATCGACCAAGCAGGGAGAGCCCGGACCAGGCGTCGGCAAGGTGGAAGTGAAGGACGGCAACATGATCGCCGGCAACTTCCAGACGGGTCAGACGCTCGAGCAGTCGTTCACGCTGCAGCCGGGCAAGTGCTACACGGCGATCGCCGTCGGCGCCGGTCCGGGCATGCAGGTCGACATCTCGATGGTGGCGACGGCGCCCGTGCCCATCCCCGGGTTCAACCCGCAGTTCGGCTCGGCGGCGGGCAAGCCCACCCCGACCGGCTCGCAGGCGGTCCTCGGCTCCAAGGGGGGCTGCATCAAGCTGGCCCTCTCGCCGATGCCGGTGCAGGCCAAGTACGTCGTCACCGTGAGCAAGGGCGCCGGCGTCGTCGCCGCCCAGCTCTACTCCAAGTAGAACGAATCGAACTGGTGAAGGCCAGCCTCCCCAGCCGAGGGGAGCGCTGGCCTTCGTGCATTTCCCGGACGAACAACTTGTTCATTCCGTGCAAGCTGCACGGACCTACCACACGGCTCTCCATGTGTCCGCTGTGACCACAAAAATGCGCTGGGGGTGATGGACGCCGTAGAGACCTGCCATCCGTTGTGTGAGGATCTTTGCTGGGAGTCTTTCGGCTCCCTCCGGGCGGAGGTGGATCCACGATGAACAAGCTGCAGGGTGCGGGCGTTGCGTCGGTTCTCGGAATGCTCATCGCGGTGGGCTGCGGCTCGAGCGACGACGGCAACCAGTTTCCTGGCGAGCCGAACGCGTCGAGCGGCTCGCCGACGGCCTCGTCGTCGGGCGATCCCGGCGGCTCGAGCGGCTTCG
>CALLYK010000105.1 GCA_937858365.1 uncultured Isosphaeraceae bacterium
CACGAGCGGCGCGCCGGCAACCTCAGCGAAGTCACCGGCGCCGCCGGGCCGCGGGAGGAACGTCGCGAGAGTTCATGAAGGCACGTCTTCATGAGAACACCGGTGGCGATCCACCAGTTCCGCCGTGCTCTCGACCCGACGCAGGCCCTTCGCGTTAATCCACACCCGAAAGGGATGACCACTTGCAACCCGATTCCCGCTGGGCTGAGATACCAGGTATCTCATCGGGGTGTCGCCACACCCCGCTCCCTTCCAACAGCGAGGCACTTCAATGGACCGTCGCGAATGGCTGGCCTTTCTGGGCACCTTGGGCACGGGGCTCGTCGCCCATGAGGCCTGCGCCGAAGACCACGGCGCACCCAAAAACAACGATGGCGACTCCCCCGTCGCCGGGCCCCATGCCTTCTTCTGCGGCATTCACATCGCCAAGAGAGACCCGAAGTTTCAGATCGTCACCCAGCACTATTGCACCGCGCACACCGGCGAGGGCCACTCCGCCGAGCAGCTCTTTCAGTGCTTGCTATTCGACTCGCGGGCCAAGAACGCCAAGCTGCTGGGCGTTGAGTACATCATTACCGACGAACGCTATCGCCGCTTGCCTGAGACGGAGAAGAAGTTCTGGCACCCGCACTCTTACGAGGTCCTGGGCGGCGGCCTGATCGCCCCTGGGATGGACGCTGAGTCCGAACGCACGTTCATGAAGGGTCTACTCACCACATGGGGCAAGGCCTGGCACACCTGGCCCGACCCCAAGACCGACGTCCCCATCGGCGAGCCCCTCTTGATCTGGTCGCTCATGGGGGATGGTCAGGTTGACCCGGGGGTCGTCGCTGCTCGCGATCGCGAGTTCAACGTCTCCACCGAGGCCATCGGCGCCAGGCGCCGTAAGGAATTCGGTTACGAGTCGCCCCGTGTCTCCGTACCCAAGTCGATCGACCAAATCGGTCGGATGTGGACCGACTCGGGCGACGATAAGCCGACCCCGCTGAAGTGACAAGACGTCATGGACCGTGGGTACGGTCCCACGGTCCTTTCTTCGATTGACGTATTTTGACGATCAATCATCGTCATCGTCGTCATCCTTCTCGGTCTTGGGGGGCGCGGGGATGACGAAGGCCGCTCGCACGGGCGCGGGCATCACGGAATCGGGCCCCTTCACGGCCTTCCAGATGATCTCGTTGAAGACGAGGTCGTCGGCCTGGTCTTCCTTGTCGAGCTTGAGCCTGAGCGAAGCGGCGGCGCCGACCGTCCGCGCCGTGTTCTTTTCGTTCAAATCCACGCGGGCCGGACGGGCCGTGTAGGGGGCCAGGTCGGCCTTGTCGGTGAAGGCGGCCCACATCGGTCGCGCGGCCGCGTCGAACTGGCTCATCGGCTCCAGGCCGAGCACCAGTTCCATCGTCCGCAACATGGACGAGGTGGAGTAAAGAGTGGAGTCCACTGTCCCCTTCCTGATGTACGGGCTGATGGCCAGGGCGACCGTCCGATGGGCGTCCACGTGGTCGGACCCGTTTTGGGCGTCGTCTTCGATGACGAAGATGGCCAGTTCCTTCCAGAAGCGGGAGCGACTGAGGCCCTCGACGACTCGGCCAAGGGCCAGGTCGTTATCGGCCACCATCGCGGTGACGGTGGGTGAGCCCGGTCGGGTGCCCGACGTGTGGTCGTTGGGCAGGCGCATCGTGATCAGGCGAGGCATTTCCCCCTTGGCCTCGAACTCCTTGAGCACTTCGAGGAACCGGTCGGCCCGAACCACGTCGGGGATGGTCAGGTCGTAGCTGGGGTACTTGGGGTCGAAGTGTCCTTCGAGGGTCTTGTACTTGGTGGTCGCCTTGGAGCCGTCGCCGCCGCCGCCGTCGACGAACTCGCCGAAGGTGAAGTAGGAGACGCCCTTTTCCTTGGCCTTGTCCCAAAGGTAGCCGCCCGACGGATAGGCGATGGCGAACTTGCCTTCGGCGGGGTAGGGGGCCCGCCGGTCGCCTCGGTAGCTGATCGGCCAGGTCCGTTCCACGAAGTCGCTGGCGTAGGCCCCCATCGTCCACTCGTGACCGTCGGCGGAGACCTCGCCGTCCACGTAGAAGTTGTCGAGGACCACGAACTCGTTGGCCAGCGCGTGGTGATTGGGCGTGACCCGTTCGGGGAAGAGGCAAAGCTGGGGCTCGCCGTTGCCGCGCGGCATGTCACCGAAGACTTGGTCGTAAGTACGGTTTTCTTTGATGATATATATGCAATAATTAATCGGTGAAGGGTCGCCGACTTTGGCCGGTATCGGATTGCCGGCGGGCGGCTTGGGGCCGGTGGTCGCGGTTGGGGTCCCTTGCACGAGCGGGCAGCACTCATAGACGGTTTGGGTCATCGTGGTCATCTGCTTGCCCGTTGGCATCGGCAGCGCGGAGAGGGTGCCTTTGAAGAGGCCGCCGATGTACTCGCGCACCGAAGGTCCGCCCGAGAGCGGGTTGGGCCCCTCGCGGTTTGGCTTCGAGCTGGTGCCTTTCCCGTTGGCCACCCAGAGGGTCGCGCCGTCGCGCGAGACCCGGACCGACGTGGGATACCAGCCCGCGGGAATGAAGCCGAGCGGGGCGCTCTTGCCGAGTTCCCTCACGTTGATCGCCGCCACGTCGTTGGTGTTGGCGTTGGCGACGAAGAGGACCGACTCGTCGGGTGAGAGCGCTAGCGCGTTGGGCGTGCATCCTGACGGGGCCTTGGGGTGGATCGCCGTGCCGATCGTCTCCAGGGCCTTCCCCGCCTCGGCGTCGAAAACGCTCACGGTGTTACGGTTGGCATTGGCCACGTAGAGCACCTTCCCACCGCCGCCCAGGAGCATCTCGTTGGGGTGCTCTTCCGATTTCCATCGACCTACGATTTCATTCTTGGATGTGTCGATCAAGGCGACCTCGGCCTTGCCCCAGAGGCTCACGTACAAACGGCCGCGCGCCTCGTCGAGGACGACGCCGTAGGGGTAACTGTCGACCTCGAAGAGGACCTCCTTGGCGACGGCCCCCGTCTTCAGGTCCACGCGATGGACACACTGGCCGAAGGCGTCGGCCACCCAGAGGGTCGAGCCGTCCTTGGTCGGAACGAGCCCGGCGACGGCCCCCTGCGCCCTCTGCGCGCCGCGCTCGGCGCGAACAAGGGGCTCGGTCTCCTGGCCGCCCCGCGACGGCGCCGTGGGTCTGAGGGTGATCGTCCGCTTGTTGGATAGTAGGCCGTCGGCGTGGTCGAACTGATAGACGACCTCGTCGAACCCGCCGCCGACGAAGAGCTTCGAACCGAAGGCCGACCAGGCCAGGCCGCCGAAGGTCCCCGGCAGGGCGACTCGGCCGATGACGCGATTGGTCTTGGTGTCCAGGGTGACGACCTCGTGCTCGCCGTGGCCCGCGTGGAGGACCGCCAGCACGGGGGCGCTGGGGTGCTCGGTCATCGTGATCGGGAAGTCTCCCAGGGGCACCTGCCGGCCCGCCGGTTTGAGGGACCAACCGTTGGGCAAGACGACGGAGCCTGAAGGTGTGAGCCCCGGCCAGACCGTCTCGGGGCCCTTGGCGGTGTTCGCGGCTTGCTGGGCCATCGCGCTCGTCGCCATGAGGGCGAGGCCCGCCCAGGCGAGGACCAATCGACGCATGATCGTATCTCCAAGAGGAAGCGCGGCGAGGAGCGCCGCCGAAGGCCCTAAGCTAGCCGCCGAGGGCGGTCGCGACCACCCGTTCGCGGCGAATTCACCGATCATTCATGGGGCCATGGCCCGTCACGGTGGCGGCGAACGAGGACCTCCAAGGTCAACGCAATCGCGACCCGCACTTGGCAGGACGATTCTCCTCTCCATCGTCTCGGATGTGAGCTGAGGCCACACCGATCGACTTACTTCCCGTCGGCCCCAACGACGAGTGCGGCTGGGAACGTCATCGTGGCCTGTGCGGCTGGGCCCGGACATTCCCGTTCGTGTTCAGCGACCGAATCGTCTGACGATGACGATCAATGTCGCCGCGAGCAGCAGGGCCGCTCCCAGGGAGAACAGAGATATCGACAGGATTGACGACCCTGCGGAGGGCGGCTCGGCGGTGACGGGCTTCGCCCCTGCCACGATCGCCGGCTTCGCCTCCTCTTTCTTCAACCGGCCGCCGACGACCGGGGTCGTGTATTCCCGTTTCGTGAGCGTGTCGAAGAC
>CALLYK010000106.1 GCA_937858365.1 uncultured Isosphaeraceae bacterium
CGTCGAGCACGGCCCGGCGCAGGAGGCGCCGGACGACGTAGCCTTGCTTCTCGTTGGAAGGCCGTACATTTTCATGAATGGTGAACGTGAGGGCGCGGGCGTGGTCGCCGGCGCGGCGGACGCGGACGCCGTCGGGGGATTCGGCCACTTTGGCGTAGTTGACCTCCAAGGCGTCGGCGGCGGCGGCGACGAGCGGCTTGAAGATGTCGATCTCGAAGTTGGAGCGGGCCCCTTGGAGGGCGGCGGCCATGCGTTCCAGGCCCATGCCGGTGTCGATGTTCTTTTTGGGCAGGGGTTCGAGCTGGTTCACGCCGACGCGATTGAACTGGGTGAAGACGAGGTTCCAAACTTCGACGGCCTCAATCCCGTCGCCGTGATAGAAGATCTCGGAGCACGGGCCGCAAACGCCGTTGGGCCCTTGCGACGGTGCGCTGGCAGGCCAGAAGTTGTCGTCCTCGCCGAGTCGGCTGATCCGGTTGGCGGGGACCTTCACTTCGTCGCGCCAGATGCTGTAGGCCTCGTCGTCGTCGAGATAGACGGTGACGGTGAGGCGTTCGGGGGCGACCTTGAAGACGCTCGTCATGAGTTCCCAGGCCCAGTGGATGGCCTCGCGTTTGAAGTAGTCGCCGAAGGAGAAGTTGCCGAGCATTTCGAAGAAGGTCATATGGCGGGGCGTCTTGCCGACGTTTTCGATGTCGCCCGTGCGGATGCATTTCTGGCAGGTCGTGGCGCGTTTGAAGTTGGGGTCGCCCAGGCCCATGAATTCGCGTTTGAACTGGTTCATGCCGGCCGGCGTGAAGAGCACGGTGGGGTCGTTGGGGACGAGGACGTCGCTCGGTCGGCGCTCGCAGCCCTTGGAGACGAAGAAGTCAAGATAGGCTTCGCGCAGTTCGTCGGTGGTCATGGTCTTGGTCGGGCCCGAACATGGTCCAGGGAAAGATGGCGTGAACGGGCCCAGGATACCCGAAGAGAGCGGGCCGGGGCCATGAGCCTTGAAGCGGGCGTGCCGATGGGACCCGCCGCTTCGGGCGCGACCATGCGGGCGCCGGTCGTGGCGGGCCCTCGTTTGAAGTGGCGGGTCGTTCTCCGCCGCGTTCTCTTGCCTGGGTGAATCCGGGAGGTGAGAATCGTTGAAGACGTCGCGAACTTCGGGAGCGAGCCGTCGAACCCGTCGCCAACGCGTTCCGCGGCGATGCCCCGATTTCGCTTGGCCGGGCGCCGTTCATCGTCTCTCGGCGCAGGAGGGCATCTTGGCGGAAGCGACGAAGACCCGACAATCGTCCGCATGGATCGGCGTTGAGATCGCACTATCGCTTGGCGGTTTGGGACTGGTCATCACGTTTTACCCCGGCCGATAGGCCGCGTGTTTCGGCACGTCCGCCGGTGCCGCTGCCGTCGGCCTCCTGTCCCCGCGCCGGCGGTCGCGTCCGGCCGTGTTCACGTGGTTCGCCTGGCTCGGTCACGAGCGCGGGCGGCAGTACGAGCCGTGGTTGCAGGAAGAGCGGCCACTCGCGCGGGAGGTATTCCGACCAAGGGAGGCCGGACCCGGCCATCCGGTCCGTTTCCCTTGCTCGCCGGTCGTCGGAGTGAGTAACTGATGTCGCGGCCGGAGCGGTGAATGGGGTTGTTCAAGGCGGAGGGTGTAACGATGGCCAAGCGGGTGCCGGCGTATCTTTGCCCCGGTTGCAAGACGGCGATCCCATTCGGGACCGAGTCAACACCCGCCCCGAGTCGATGCCCGGGCTGCCGGCGTCGACTTTGGATACCGAGCCGACTGGGGCCAAGTGCTTTCGCCGAAGTCTCCTGCCCGAGTTGCGCGGCGACGTTCGTCGCAATCAACATCAGTCAGGGCGGTGGTCAATGCGCTTGCCCCGGATGCGGCGCGGCGGTGCCCCTACCGCCGAGACCGGCGGAGTAACGGGGGCGTCAGCGCCGCCGCGGCGCCCGATCCGCGATTTTGGGCTTGTTTCGGCCGGCCGGTTCGCAGAGCTTGGTCGTTCGGCCGACACGCATCCGAAGTGCAGGAGACCACCATGCCCGCCGATGGTCCCGAGAAGCTGTTCAAGCCCGCGGTCCCCAAACCGGCCAAGCGAGCGGCGGCAAAAGACGCTGCCGGCACGACGCTGCCGGAATCCATGGTGACCGGCAAGGCAAGCCCCGCGAAGGCCGCAGTCGGCGACAAGCCGGTCTTCGCCTACATCGCCGGCCTGCCTGAGCCGCAGCGCGGCATCGCGGAGCGCATCGACGCACTCGCGGCCAAGACACTTCCCGGCCTGAAGCGCTCCGTGAAATGGGGCATGTCATACTATGGCGTGGGCGATGGCTGGTGCTTCTGTTGCGGCGGCTTCGCCGGCCACGTGAAGCTCATGTTCGTGAACGGCGCGGCACTCGTGCCCGTACCACCGGTGACGCCCGCGGCTATGGGCAAGTCCACGCGGGGCGTGGAGCTCGAATCCGTGGACGACCTCGACGAAAACCAAATCGCGGAGTGGATGAAACAAGTCGCGGCCATGCCCGGGGTCGGTGCGAAGAAGCGATAGGGCCGCCAGGTGGTGTCGGGCGCGCGGAAGCGGTAAGCTCTCACGACTGAAGTCACGCCGCGCTGGCGGCTTCCTTGAGCAACCGGCCGCGGTGGACTCGCCCCGCCGCTTCGGTATTCGGTCCACTGGGCCGGGGCGTTCGGCGATGTCGTGGCGAGGTCATGGAGGCACACATTCCCTCCGACACGCAACGGCACCCTCTGAGAATACTGTTTCTCATCACCGCGCTTTGGACGTTGGTCGGGACGCCCTTGGCCGTTTGGACCGTCAGACAAGCGCGGTCGGACTGGCACGCTGTCCCGGTCGAGGCCGTCATCGTGAAGGCGGAGTACCGTCACTCCCCGGCGGGACACCGGGCCAAAGCGTGGCGGGTCCGATGGGACGCCCAGTGCGACCCCGGGGGGCTGGGGCGAGTGTCGTTGGACGCCCCGAACGGCTACGTCAACGAACCCGCGGCGGCAGCCGCGGTCCGTGCGGACAAGGGCCGGAGGGTCCGCATCTGGCATACTCCCGGCGAGGACGGCTCGATCCGCGGCGAGCCCCCAGCCTGGGAACAAAGCCTCCCAGGCGCTGTCGGATCGTGCCTGATGGCGGCGGTGGGTTGGTTGGGGGTCGCCGCATTCGCGCAACTCGGCTGGAGACGACTCGGTCACCGTCTCACGCATACGGCGAAGGACTGAGCCGAGCCAAGCGCCGCGGCGGACGCCGGGGGCGGGTAGGCTTTTCAGGTCCCCACAGTTCACGCGGCCCCCGCCGCTGCTGAACTGTGTGGTTCGGCGGCGGCGGACTTTGCCCGAGAAGCGGGCTGTTGGTGGGTGCAGTCGTGGGTGCCGTCCACGAGCCGGCGGTGTCTCGATGGTCGCGGCCGGGCGCGTGCGCGCTTGTCAGTGCGGTTGGCCACGTCTACACTTCTCTCTCCTGAGGTCTTCCCGTTGAGGCGTGTCATGGCGAGTCGTGTTGTCCTAGCGATGAGCGGCGGTGTCGATAGCTCGGTGGCCGCTTTCTTGCTCAAAGAACGCGGTTTCGATGTGATCGGCCTCTTCATGCGCACCGGCGACCATGCGAACTCGCTCGATCGTCGGGCCAAGACCTGTTGCTCGGCGACTGACTCGCTCGACGCGCGGGCCGTCGCCGACCGTCTCGACATTCCCTATTACGCCCTCGATTTTGAGCGAGACTTTCAACCGATCGTCGCCAACTTCGTGAGTGAATACGCCCAGGGCCGGACCCCGAACCCGTGCGCCCTTTGCAACGTCTGGCTCAAGTTCGGCAAGCTCTGGGAGCACGGCCGAGCGGTCGGGGCCGAGCACGTCGCCACGGGACACTACGCCCGGATCGTGCATGGACCGGACGGCCGCCCGCGCGTCGCGCGCGGCCTTGATCGTCACAAAGACCAGTCGTATGTTCTCTTTGGCCTGGCTCGCGAGGTCCTGGACCACGTCTTACTGCCCATCGGCGAGTACACCAAGGAGGAGGTCCGCGCGATCGCGCGTCGGGCGAGGTTGCCCGTCCACGACAAGGCCGAAAGCCAGGAGATTTGCTTCATCCCCGACAACGACTATCAAGGCTTCGTCCGCGACCGATTGGGAGACCCCGACACGTCCGGCCCTATCCTCGACCGCGAGGGTCGCGAACTCGGCAAACACGACGGCTATGAAGGCTTCACGGTCGGCCAACGCAAGGGACTTCGGGTCGCCGCACCCGCCCCTTTGTACGTCCTTGAGATTGAACCAAGCCGGCGAACCGTGACGGTGGGCCCTCGCGAGGCCCTGGCGTGTGCCGGCCTGGAAGCGACCGGATTCGTCTGGCACGAACCCGAAGCGACGATGCCATGTCTGGCGCAGGTCCGCGCGCACCATCAGGCCGTGCCGGCAACCGTGGAATCGACGGGCGAAGGTCGGGTGCGCGTGCGATTCGATCGCCCGGAGCCTGCCATCACGCCCGGACAGGTCGTCACGCTCTACCGTGACGACATGGTGGTCGGTGGCGGCTGGATCGCTCGGGCGCTCGACTTCTCGAAGGGCTGATCGCGCCCAGCCCCCGGGCCCATCACTTGATGACCTTGGAGCGCTGAGAAGTGACGGAAGGACCTTCTCCCAGCACCGCCTTCAGACGCGTGCGCAGCCTCGGCAAGAGGGCCTGAACGTCGGGCCCCTTCGTCAGGTCGTGGGCCTCCTCCCGGTCGTCGAGGGCGTCGAAGACCGCCTCCCCTTCGGGCATCGTCTCCATATAGGTCATGTCTCGTTCAATGAGAGCGTGATACATGCGGGGGGCCCGCGGCGCCGTCTCCTTGCCGTCGCTTTGGTCCATGGTCGGGTGAAAGAGCAATTCGCAAAGGACCGGCGTTTCTTTCGCGCCCGCACTCGGGCTGGACCAATGGCGGCGCAGGGAGTCGCCGGGGAAGGGGGCCTCCTTCGCGCCGGCCAGGTCGGCGATGGTCGCGGGCAGGTCGCGCAGGCTGACCGTCGTCGTCAGGCGCCGCTCGATCGTCTTGGCGGCTGGTCCCAGGGGGACGATCACGAGCGGGACGTGGGTCAAGGGTCGAAACAGGCTGTTGCCGTGGCGATGCAACCCGCGCTCGCCGAAATGCTCGCCGTGGTCCGACGTCACGATCAACCAGGTCGGCCGTCCCGACGTGAGCGATCGGCGCTCCAGGTCTTCCACAAGGCCGGCGAGCTGCGCGTCGAGATAGCGCAGGCAATCGTCGTAGGCGTCCTTGCCCAGTCTGGAGATTTCGTTTTCAAGCTCGGGGCCGGCGGCGCGCAGGTGGTTCGTGTTCACCTTGCGATACTGCTTCACCAGTTGTTTGAACGCTTCGGAGTCGGCCGCCGAGAAGGTCTTGGGAAAGCCGTCGGGCACCACGTAAGGACCGTGCGCGTCGTAATGATTGATAAAGAGAAAGAAGGGGTCCGTGGGGTCTTGAAGGTCGAGCCAGGCGCGGGCGTCGCGGTTGACCGACTCGGCCAGGCGCGTCCGCGCGTAGTCGCCGTGGGTCCTGATCCAGCGTATCCGCTGAAGGCCGTGGATGAGCTTCAGGCCCAAACCGCTGGACCGAAACGTCTCCAAGAGCGAGACATCCTGGTTCTCGACCGCGTCCTCATAGTGGGCGAAACCCCGATCGAGCCCGAACCAGGCATTGCAATAGGTCGTGTTCCCAGCGAACCCGGCGGTGCGATAACCGTTGCGGGTCAAGACCTCGGCGATGGTCGGGTCACGCCCATCCAAAGGTCGGTCGATGTCAACCGTCAATTCATGAGGCCATTTTCCAGTAAACATGCTCGCATGAGATGGAAGCGTCCAGGTGGCGGTGGCCCGGGCGTTCTCGAACGTGGCGCCACGATCGGCCAGTTCGCGGAGTTTGGGCATGGTGTCGCGGTCGTAGCCGTGGTGGGACAGATGGTCGGCGCGCACCGTGTCGAGCACGAGCAAGACGATGTTGGGCGCCTGGGGACTGGGCCCGGCGAGCCAGGCCATGCTCAGCGGTTCGGCCAGGGTGCTCCGATAGAGGCCGGTCCCGGCGATGACGCACCCGGCGACGACGACCGCGCCGCCGGCGACCTTGAGGCGTCGTCGGGGCGAGCGCAAGACGGCCGAATCGAGCACTCGCCCTAGCCCGCAAGCCAGCAGGAAGGCGGCGAGGGGATGGAGCTCTTCCAGGGCCCAGAGGGGTGAGAGCATGGCGAGGACGCACATCAAGGCGGTCGCGGCGGCCTCGACGCGATGGTCCTTGGGCCGGCGGCGGAGCCACCATGCGGCGGCGCCCCCCACCGTGAGGAAGAGGGCCATCAAGCCCAGGGGACGCAACCAGAGGTGGTGCGCGTTGAGTCGGATCGTGACCATCGTCACCTTGCCGACCCAGGCGTGATGGGCCAGGCGCAGGGCCGTTTCCAGCACGGTCGCCAGCATCGCCAGCGCGACCGCCTGTCTGATCACGCGGCCGATCGCGGGGTCGGGCGCGCTCGTCTTGCGAAAGGTCTTCGAAAGAGGTCGAACGAGTGTTTTCTCGGCGAAACGAGGTCTCACGGTAGTCTCCTGGTCCCCGCGCAACGCGGACGGGGCGCGGTCATCGCGGTTGACCCTCGGTCAGGTCCCGCAGCACCTCGCGAAATCGTCCCAAGGCGGGAAGTGCCGCCTCGGAGATCGCCCAATCGGCCGCCTCTTCCCGGTCGGTCGCGAGGTCGTAAAGGGCCTCTCCTTCAGGCATGAGTTCTATGTACGTTTGTTGATCATGGACGAGGGCGTGATAGAAACGCGATCCCGGGTGGTATTTTGGAGTCGGTCCGCGATGGACCAGGGCCGGGTGCGTGTGCAGACCGGAGAGGACAGGGTCGACCAGTCCCGCTGGGTCTTCCGCTTGGCGGTGGGACATCCAGAATCGAGCGAGTGAACGCCCAGGGAAGCCGGCCGAGACGTCGCGCCCGGCCAGTTCGGCGAACGTTTGGGGCAGGTCGCGCAGGCTCACCGGGGCGGTGACCAGGGCCGGACCGGCGGGCGCCTCGCCGCCCAAACGCAGGACGATGAGCGGCACGTGCAGGACCGGGCGGTACAGGCTGTTCCCGTGGCGGTGCAGGCCGCGCTCGCCGAAGTGCTCGCCGTGGTCCGACGTGATCACCACCCAGGTCTCACGACCCCGGGCCCTGCCCAGCCGCTCCAACTCGGTGAGCAATCGGTCAAGGTGCTGGTCGAGATAACGCAAGCAATCGTCGTAGGCGTCCAGACCCAATTGGGAGAGGGCCGCCTCGACGCGCTCGGATTCGTCCGTCCACGCCTTGCCGGCGACTTGGCGCATCTTCTTCACGACCTTGCGAAATTCAACCTCGTTCTCACTGGTGAGGAAGCGGCGCGGAAAGCCGTCGGGCACCACGTATGGTCCGTGCGCGTCGAAGAGGTTCACGAAGAGGAAGGCCGGCTGATCGCCATCCTGTCGATCGAACCAATCCACCGCGCGCGTCACCACTTCCTCGCCGGTCGGCTTCCTCGCGGAGTCGCCGGGCGCTTTGATCACGTGCCTCTCACGGAGGAAGCGGACGATCCGCAGGCCCAGACCGCTGGAACGCATGACCTCGGAAAGGCTGATCGCTTGGTTCTCCAGCGCGTCCTCATAATGATGGAACCCGCGGTCGAGGCCGAACCAGGCGTTGCAATAGGTCGTGTTCGCGGCGAAGCCGGCCGTCCGATAGCCCCGTCCCGCCAGGTGCTCGGCGATCGTCGTGTGTTCGTCATCCAATGAGCGGACCGTGTCCACCGACAGTTCATGATGCCATCTTCCGGTGAACATGCTTGCATGAGAAGGGAGCGTCCAAGGCGCAGTGCTTCGGGCCTCCTCGAACCAGACCTGTTCCTCGGCGCGACGCTTGAGCAGGGGCATGGTTGGTCGCTCGTAGCCGTGGAGGTCGAGGTGGTCGGCGCGCACCGTGTCCAGCACGATCAGGGCCAGGTTGGGCGCCTTCGTGTCGGCGGTGGGCAAGGCCGCCAGCGACAGCGGACCGGCCAGGGCGTTTCGATAAGCGCCCACGCCGATCGCCAAGATGGAGGCCCCGATGAGCGGCCAACGGCCCAGAGCGAGCAAGAGGCCCCCCCAGCGTCTGAGGGCCATGTCCAAGCAACGGCCCAGCCCCAGCGCTAGCGCCACCGACGACCAACCATGAAGCTCCTCCAACGCCCAAAGCGGCGAAAGGCACGCGAGAAAGCAGAGGAGGAAACGTGTGAGCGGGGCCGCCAACTTCCGTGCCGGACGGCGGTGGAGGCTGTACGCGGCGACCAGCCCGAGAGGCATCATCAGCAAGGTCAAGGCGAGCGGGCGCATCCAGAGATGATGGTGATTTGTACGCATCTGAAGGGTGCTGACCGTGCCGACCAGGAACCAATGCCCTTCGACGATGATCAGGTCGAGAAGGGCCGCCAGGGCCGTGAGCCAAACGGCCTCGTCGATCATGCGTCGCGCCGGGCCGCGCGACGCTCCCGGTCCGACATGGGTCTGCGAGGGGGTTGAAGGGAAGGACCGAGGCGCGACTCGCGGACGCCTCGCCAATAAAACCGTCGACATGATTCGGATCTCTCGGCTCGAATGGGGGGGGAACACCCAAGCCGCAAGATGCGGACGCGTGTGGAGAAGACTCCGTGCGGGGGCGATTGTGAGGTCGCGAGATTTCAAGGGCCGACGAGGGGCCCACATTGCTAGCCGATGTAGCCCAGGCCGCTCAGCCGGTCGCGGACGATCGCTTCACCCTCGTCGGAATACCCGACCTCCTGCAAGACGCGACCCGCCGCGAGGCAACGCCCTTGCATCGACGGCGGCACGTCGAAACCGGCCAACTCCAACAGCGTCGGCGCCATGTCGAGCAAGTGGGCACCCTGGTATTCACCTTGGATCGGGCAATTCGACGACGCCAGCGCGAACGAGCCGAACTGGGCGTGATTGCAGTCGTCGGGCCCTGTGTCGTTCTCTTGAACATGAATGGTCGGATAACCGACACCGCCGATGGATCGCCACGCCAGACCGCCGAAGTGGACGATCAGGTCGGGCGCGACGTTCCGTACTTGCCGATAGACCTCCTCGGGCTTGAAGACGAGCGTCCCGAGTGCCTTGCCGTGTTCGTCGGTGGTGGCCTCGAAACGGGCCTTCAGCTCGTCGCGGAAGCGCGGCAAGTCGGCGGGGGCGATCGTCCCGCGCGGCTCGCGGCCTTGGACGTTCAAGAAGACGCGGGCGTAGTAACCCCCTTCGCTCCAGACCTTGGTCTTGTCCCAATTCACGTCGAGCTTGCCGAACGGTGTGACCTTGTCGGGATACGAATTGAGGACGAGGAGCCCTTCGCGCACGAGCCACTCGTTCACGCAGAAGCCGCCATCGAGGCGACGGGCGCCGTGGTCGGAGACGACCAGCACCACGGTCTCGTCGTCGAGCAGTTCCAGCACCTGACCGATCTCATGGTCGAGGTGGCGATAGTAGTCACGGATCGCGTGCTGGAAGGGGCTGTTGGGTTCGTGCCGCACGTGGAGCGGGTCGTGAAAGCGCCAGAAGCCGTGGTGCATCCGGTCCAGGCCGATGTCGACGAAGTGGCAGTAGTCCCAATCGTGTTCGGTCATCAGGTGGCGGAGGACCTGGAACTGGGTCCGGCTCATGGCGAAGATCTGGTCGCGGAGCCAGGTCTTGTCGTCGGTCCGGAAGCCCTTTACGTCGGTCGGGTAATGACCCACCACACGCCTGATCTCGTCGGACAAGCTCGCGGGATGCGTGAACACGTCCTTATCTGTATCCGGCGTGAGGAAGCAGCCGACCGACAAACCGCTCACCTTGCGAGGCGGGAAGCACGGCGGCACGCCGACGATGATCGAGCGGCCCCCTTCCCGCGCGATTTGGTCCCAGATGGCCAGGGCGTCGATCGACCTTGAGTTAACGATCCCGAGGCCGTTGTAACTGTGGTCGGTCCGATTGCGGAAGCCGTAAATGCCCAGCGTGCCGGGGTCTTGGCTGGTGCTCAGGCACATCCAGGCCGGCACGGTGATCGGCGGCACGACGCTTTCCAACGGGCCGTGGCAGCCGGCGTCCATGAGGCGCCTGATGTTGTGCAGTTCCTCGTAACCGAAGAGGAGTTCGGGGGCCGCGCAGTCGAGGCCGAGGACCAGGATCTTCTTCTTCATGGCAATCGCGAACTCCCTTCCATGGCGGGGCCTTTGGCCAGGCCCAAGGCGTCCAGGACCGTCGGCGCGACATCGACCAGGCGCGCGTCTCGCCCATTGAGCGGTCGGTTCGAGAACAAGATACCGGGAACGAGTGCTGGATCGATAATATGATCGCCCGACCACGCGTTCGTGTTGTCTTCGAAGACGGAAGCGGCCACACCGCCCAGCGAAGTGCTCCACGAGACGCGGAAACCGCGCCCACAGTGGACGACCAGGTCGGGCGACTCGGCGGCGAAGGGCCCCTGATAGAGTTCGGCCCGCGTCGGCACGGCGCGGACGGCGACCTCACCCGTCGCTGGGTCGATCAAGCCGGTCAGGCCTCGCTGGATTTCGCCGGCCAGTTGGTCGGCTTCCCCCGGTTCGACGGTCCCTTTCGCCTCGCGACCGCGAAGGTTCAGATAGATCCCGCCGAGGCCCACGGCGTAGGCGCGCGTCCGCGACCAGTCGATGCCGCGGAGCATCTCGCCCGCGTCGCGCCCTGGGGCACGGCCGTCGGCGAGGTGGAGCAGGCCCTGTTCACGCAGCCAGGCGTTGAGGTCCACGCAGCGCCGGAAGGGGCCGAAACCATGGTCGCTGAGGACCAGGACAAGGTCACGATCGTCGACCGCTTCGAGGGCGGCCCCCACGGCGGCGTCGGCCCGGCGATATGTCTCTTCGATCGCGTGACGGAACTCCGATCGCAAGGGGCGCTCGCGATTGGCCGGGTGGTCGGGCTCGCGATAGCGCCAAAAAAGGTGAGGCACGCGGTCGGTCGTATCGAAAAGGCAGTAGAAGAAGCCGGAATCACATCGCTGGAGCTCGCGAAGCATCATCGCCTCGCGCTCGTCCCAGACCTCGGCGCATTGATCGAGGAAGGCCCGCTCGTCGATCCGCCCGTTGCTCAAGGCGGCGTGGTCTTCGACCATTCCGGTCGTGTAGTACGGGCCCAGGTCGTCGGCCAGCTCGGCCGCGAACCGCTCGGGCTGACTGATCGCAAACGGGGGCGCGGCCGGGTCGAAATTCATCGGCGAGGCGTACATGGCGAGCTCGTCGCCGTTTGCCGGAGGAACGAGAAGCAACCGGGCCATGCCCCTTACTGACTGAAGGGCCCCCAGCTTGAACGTGATGCGCAGCCAGTCGCTCCAAACTCCGGAGACCAGGCGGATTTCCTGGCCGCCGCACCGAACGAGCAGGCGCTCACCTTCCGGTTTGAGGGTCATCGGCAGGTGAGTGTCGCCCCGATGACGCGGGTCCCTGGGACCGATCAAGTGGGTGGTATACGTACCGTCGGCGGAGTTTTCCAGTTTGACGACCTGTTCGCCTTCTCCCGCGAGCACGTTTTCACGGGTCGTGTAGAAGGTGCCTGTGCCCAAGCCGCCGCGCAGGTCAGGCACGCCCATGCCCGAGAGCATCCGACCGAGGCGAAGGGACGGCGGATACGTGCAGGGGAAGCGCAAGACGACGGATGGCAGCCCCGCCTGGTCTAGGAGGTCCCAGACCGTTTGGCCGCGTCGGAGGTTCACCGCGCGCGGTGGCGTGAAGGCGTTCTTGCGCTCGTATTTGTTGAGGGCCAGGTCGGGGAGGTACGTCGCGGGGTCGCGGCGGAGGAAATCGAAAACGCCATGACCCCCTGGGTTCGTCCCCGTGGCGACCGACGACCACGCGACCGGCGTTTGCGCGGGGGACGTCGTGGCGACCCGCATGTACGAACCACGCGCTCGGAGCGAGGCCAGGTTCGGCAGTTCGCCCCGCTCCAGCATCGGCTCGACGAGGCGCGGCTCCAGGCCATCCAGGCCGATCAAGACCGCGCGGCGGCACTTACCGGCCATGCTCGTCCCGCGCTTCGGTTTCCTGCGCGGTCCTGGCCTTGGCGCGGCGGCGTTCCAGGGCGTTGCCGGTCCCCGTTGGGGTCGGCGTGATGTGTGGCGCCGGCACGCTGGGCTCGTTCGGCCGGACCATCCTCCAGAGGCCTGACCAGATCAGGCCGAGAAAGCGGAACGTGTTTTTGCCCAAGACCATCAGCACACCCACGACCCCGGCGATCACCGATGTGATCGGCAAGAGGGTCTCGGGCCCGAAGTACGCGAAGAGCATGGGGACCTCCTTGTCCAGCGCCCGTGCGAACAGCGGGACATTACTTGTTCAATCCCTGATTGCCAAGGCCGATTCTTTAGGCGGCGCGGGTCTTGCGGTCGATCAGCGAGGCGATCCGTTCCAGGTTGTCCAGGTGTTCCGGGCCCGCCTCGTAGGCGTCCACGACCACCTCGAACTTCTCTTCGAGGAAGACGACAAGCTTGAGGGTGCTGATCGAGTCCAGGATCGCCCCCGAGATCAAGGGGGTCTCGTCGGTGAGTTCGGCCGGGTCTTCGCCGGGGAGGAACTCGCGGAGGAGGTACTCGCGGACCGTGTCCTTGACTTCCGCCGTGTTCATCTCGCTTTTCCTTTCGCTCATTCGGTAGGGCCGAATCCCGCTTCGATCAACGGTGCGTCGAAACGGGGGTCCACTTCGACCACGGGGCGGGCGCCGAACCGCACCCGCAAGGGCCGTTCAAACGCCTCGTGCAACACCCTTCCATCCATCGAGCGCGGCACCCGCAGGCCCAGAAGGGCCAAGGCCGTGGGGGCCACGTCATGCAGCTCGGCCGGCAGGTCCTCGCCCGTTCGCACGCGGGGCGCCGCGATCGCCAGGACGCCTTGGCGGTAGTGCGTGGCGGGCAGGTTGGGGTCGGGCCGCAACAAGTCGTGGTTGAACGGGCCCCATTTCGCTTGGGCCTGGTAGCCGTCGGCCGAGGGGGCGATCACGTCGGCGATCCCTTCGCGCGCGGGGTCGAGGTCGTAGCGTTCGGCCGTGCTGAAGGCGTCGGCGAAGAGGCGGGCGCCGGTCTCCGGGTCGCGGGCCTCGCGGCAAACGGCCACCACTTCGGCGATCGTCCGTTCGGCCCGCTCGGCGTGGTCGGCCACGGTGGGACCGAGGAAGACGCAGCCGCCGAGTTGTCCGAAAGGCGCGAAGGCGAGTGTCTGTTTCCAGTCGCAACCGACTTGACCGTCGATGGAACGCGGCAGGCGTCTGCCCGAGCCGCCCGGGGCCCGCCGGGCCAACCAGCGCCTCAGGCGATCGCTCAAGCGGTGGGCCCGATAGCGGAACCGCGTCCCATAGGCGAGCCCTTTTTGAAGTCCTGCTTGGCGCAAGAGGCCGTTGATGTTCACCAAGGCACGACAAGGCCCGAAGCCGTGGTCGGAGAGGGCGATGACGGCCGCGTCCCGCTTGGAAGCCAGTTCCAAAAGGCGGCCCACGGCGTCGTCGAGGGCCTTCAGGCAGGCCACCACCGGGCCGTGCCAATGTTCGTCCCCCTCGGCCGTCTCGTCCAGGTCGAGATAGGGCCAAACCCGATGTTGGAGGCTGTCCAGATTATGGAAGTGGACCATCATGGCCGACCAATCCACCTGGCCATCGGCCAGCTCGGCGGCGTCCGCTTGGGCCCGGAAGATCGCTTGGTTCTGCGCGGCCGTGGTGCGCAGTTCATCCAGCGTGCGGGGCCGTCGCTTCCAAACGATCCGGTGCGTGAAATCGGGCAAGGCGGCGCGCACCTGGGCCCCGAACTCGGGACACTGCGCGAAGGCCCAATCGAGCCCAGGTGCGTCGGAGCCGGCCACGACAAGGCCCTTCACACGCGGGGGCGGATAGGTCATGGGCAAGTTCAGGCTGACCACCGAACGCCCCGACGCCCCAAGCGCCTCCCATACCGTGGGGACCTTCACGCGGCGAGCGTGGTTGGGACGGATCGTGCGGTCAGCCGAATCGACATAATAGAATTCGTGAATTCCGTGCGTGGAAGGTAGGCAGCCGGTGCTGAAAGAGGTCCAGGCGACGGGAGTCACCATGGGCACAGTGGAAGCGAGCGAGCCGGTGGCCGAGCGTCGCCAGAGGGCGGCGAGGTTGGGCATCCAGCCGCGTTGGAAGGCCGGTCGGAGCACGGTCATCGTGCCGCCATCGAGGCCGAGGAAAAGGACGCGCGAAACGGGGGCCGATATGTGGTGTCTCATGCGACGTCCGTGTCGTGGCGATGGGGCCGCCGGCCTCCGGTCGGTGGCGGTCGGCAAAGTAGCCGGAGAGGGCGGGAGGGTCAATCCGAACTTCCCTCAAGGTCGGCGCCCGGTTGGACGATGATCCTCTTTGAAGGTGTCGCTGAGGGTCGGAGACGCTCCGCGTGATCACTCCAGGGATGACCACGGAGGCGTTCGATCCATGGCCGCATGGAAGCGCGGGTCGCGGACCCGGCTCATGGTGACGGCTCCCTTGTCGGCCGCCCTGGTGCTGGCGCCTGGTTGTCGGAGCACGCCGAGCAAGCACGAAATCAACCGAATCCCCCAGTTGGGGACGGTGGACCCGAGCCAGCCACGCGAGTTGGCGCAGGTGACGATCCCGCCGCGCATCGTCCAGCCCCCCGATGAGCTCGAAGTGGTCGTCCGCCCGAGCGACCCCGACCTCACCGCCACCCGGTACGTCGTGCAGCCTGAAGGGACGATCGACCTGGGCTACTACGGCGACGTGTATGTGGCCGGCCTCACCCTCGAACAGATTGAGCAGAAGTTGCTTTTGCATTTGGCTCGCATGGTCGCGCTGAAGGAAGCGGACCGGAAGCCCCCCACCGATGTGGTCGTGCGGATGAGTGACGACCAGAGCAAGTTCTTTTATGTGATTGGGACCGTCAACAATCAAAGTCGCTTTCCGATCACCGGTCAGACGACCGTGCTGGACGCGATCTTACAGGCCGGCCTGAAACAGAACAGCCTGCCCGGCAAGTCGTATCTCGCCCGTCCCCACCCGGCCGGAGCGCCCGACACGATCTTGAGCATTGATTGGGACGCCATCACGCAGCGCGGCGACACACTGACGAATTATCAGGTCTTGCCCGGTGATCGGATTTACGTTCCGGGCACTCGTCCGCCCAGCGTGATCAGTTCCCTCTTGGGAACGCGCTAAGGTGATGTTTGGGGTCGGGTCCGCGCCGACATCGCGACCCTCGATCGAGAAAGCGATGGGGCGGACCACGATCGGGCGGCACACAAGCGGGGACGAATCGTTCGTCGTGCCGCCTTGAGGCGGGACTACCAACGAATCGCCCGCGAACCTCGGCCCACGTCTCGACTTCTTCTCTCTCTCATCTTCTCCGTGTTCTCCGTGCCTCCGTGGTGGAACCCATCTCGTTTCCGGAGTCCGCAAGGTCCATCCAACCCGTAAGTCCGCCAAGGAAAACTCCAAGAAATCCCCCGCCTTGACCGACCCCGCGCGGTATCTCCATGGTGGGCGATCGGCCCAATCGCGCGACGTCGCGCGACGGCCAAGACTCGCCCTCTTCCACAGGAAAGGGGCCCACGATGGCCGCCTCCGTCCCTTCGTTTCGTCAGAAGGCCAACAAGGCCAACGCCCAAAAGTCCACGGGCCCGCGCACGCCCGAGGGTAAAGAAAAATCGCGCATGAATAACTTTCGACACGGCATGTGCTGTGTCGAGGCGGTCCCCGAGGCCGATCGCGCCGAGTACGAGGCGCGCTGCGCCCTTTGGGTCGAACAGCAAAATCCCCAGACCGACGCCGACATGCACATCCTGCGACGGGCCGTCCGCGCCGCGATGGTCTTGGACCGCTGCGAAATCCGCGAGGCCCGCGTCATCGACGCGCACCGTCGCGCGTTGCTCAACAACGAGGCGCTCGGCATCGCCGACCAGTTCACGGCCGCCGTCGGGCGCCTCGACGAAGACACGGGTCCGTTCGAGGACCTGCTCGAATCGCCGCGCGCCATGCGGTTCCTCGCGTCCTTGTTTCAACTCCTGGCCGAGAAGGCCCTCAGCGAGACGCCCATCGAAGACCACGAGTTCGACGCCGTGACTCGGATGCTCAAACTTTGGCCGAAGGTGGCCGAGTCATGGGAGGAAACGCGTCGGATGGTGCGGGCGGGCGAGCCGATGGAAACGCTGGCCGCGCACTGCCGCGACCTGGGCGACGCGATGTATCGCGAGGCCGACGAACTCGCCGCGGAGATCGACCCGGCCAAACATCGGGCCACGTCGCTTGAGGCGAGGTTCCAAGCGAGCGCCGAACTGGACCGCATCCACATGTACGAAGCGGCGGCCGAGAGGTCCTTCCACCGCAATTTCAACGCGCTGAAGCAGGCCCGCCGCGAACGCGAACGGGCCGCCCGGGTCGCGAGCAAGTCCGAAGCCATTTCGTGCTGTGACGAGGAACGGGCCTGTGACGAGGAACGGGCCTGTGACGAGGACCGTCCCAAGGCCGAGGTCGCGAGCAAGTCCAAACCCATTTCGACTTGTAACGATCATGACGGCGCTGACGACGAGTCATTGAAGACCCGGGTCGCGAGCAGGTCCGAAGCCATTTCGACTTGTGACGATCATGACGGCGCCGACGAACAAAGGAACGTGACGGGCCGGGCCTCACCGGCGGCGGCCTAGGGCGCAAGCCCTCGATCGCGACTTCGGGCGCGCGATCGGCTCTTTGGCAATCCGGACGAAGAAGGCCCCAGGGGCCCCGCCGCGCTTCCAACTTCTCGCGAGAGGCTGGGTGCGCGCGTCGGGGCCGTCGTGTCGGCCCTCACGGTCTTTTCCCGAGTATCGCGGTCTCCGCGAAGCTCGGCCCCGACGACTCGAAGGCGACCTTGGAAAGCGTCCTTCGAGAGGGGACCCTGATTGGGTCGCGCACACGCAGGGGACAAATCGTTCGTAGTACCTCCGCCGAGGGCGTCTTCGACGCGTGCGCATCCCAATCGGATTCTCTCGAACGATACGTGAGACGGCGATGATCACTTCCGGTCCCAGGGACGGGCGAGCGTGGGGTCGTTGGCGTACCGGCGCATCTTGAGGACCAGCTTCGACCCGCATCCGGGGCCAAGTTCGACCGTCAGGACAGGTGCGTCCACGAGGCGGACTTCCCCCTCCACTTCGACACGCTCAATCAGGTGTTCGGCGTAGGCGCCTCCTTGGACGATCACGGTCCGAGGCCGGGTGGGGTCGATGTTCACCAGGGTCACCGTGGTCGCCTCGGCCGTGAGGGAACTGACCAGCGCCGCGACGTTTTCAGGCGGACCAGGGCGTTTCGCCGCCGGGTCGAAGTAGCGCAAGCGGGCGTGTAACACTTGACCCTTGCTGTGCGTGTACAAGCCGCCCAGCATCAGGTTCACGAGGTTGGCCGCGGTTGCCGGGTTGTATTCCATCGGGTCGTCGGCCAGGCGCGTGTCGGGGGTCGTCGCATCGAGGCGCATCGCGGCGGCCCTGCGCTGGAGGGTCGCGAAATCGGCCTGAAGGGCCCGCTCGGGATAAGTTGGGTCGCGCCCTTCCAAGAAGTCGCGCCAGCCCGAACGCGGGAGGCGCTCGCGGTCTTCCCCCTTCATCGACCAGTACCAGAGTTCCTCAGCGCCGTCGTCATATTTTTGGGGCGAATAGGCATACCAGCCATTGTCGCCGTACATGTGCGGATACATGGTCTGCCCGTCGACCACTTTGCTGTTGGCGTTCACACGGTCGATTTGCCGCCGCCAGGGCCCCAGCCAGGAGTCGTCGCCGGTGAGGAGATAGGCGTTGCCGAAGCCAATGAGGCCGAGGTGGACGCGCGGCCGGTGGGAGAGCTTGCCGGTGGCCGGGTCGATGACCGAGAAGCCCCAGCCGTAAACCCCGCCGTACCATTTGCCGTCGGTCGCGCCGCCGATCTTGCCGTCGAGGCCGATGTTGGTGGGCACGATGTCGCCGTTTTCGCTCATACGCTTCCGCCAAGCCCCCACGTAGTCGAGGAGCCATTCCTTATACTTGGCCTCGTGGGTGAGCATGTGGGCGTTGAGGGCGAGGGTCGTGGCGCTCAGGTTTTGGGGGTGGTCGCCTAGGGTGTCGTTGTAGAATTCAAAGTGCGCCAGCATTTGTTCATAGGAATTCTCACCGTGACGGGGCCGGAAGCGGTGGGCCACGTCGATTGGGTCGCCGGCCCAGTCCAGGGCGGTCGTCTTGCGCATCAAGGGGCCCCGACTGCCGTTGAATAGGCTGCGGATGATCTTGTGCTTGGGGTCGTAATTGGGGGCCCCGGGGTCCTCGTTCATGTAAAGGCCGGCGTAGCGCCGGACCCGTTGGCCGAAACGTTCGTCGGTCGGGTCGGCCAGGCCCATCACGTTGAAGACGGTCAGGCCCTCGCCGTTGTGCATCCAATCCATCATCACGGGGAATTCTTTGTAATACATCCCATCACGAGCGAATTCCACGTCTTTGGTTTTGGCCAGCGTATATTGGCGCAAGTGACCTTCCCAGGCCTTCTGGGTCATCGTCCATACGTTTTCCGACGCGCCCAGGGCGTAAAGCAGCGGCCAGTCGTTGACGTTCTCGATGGCGTCGTCGGGGCCGTCGTCGCCGCCCCAGCGTTCCACGCAGAGGAGGAAGCCGCGTTCGTCGAAGTACTTGGCGAAGAAGTCGGCGCAGGCCCGCGCGTTGGCCCGGAGCAATTCCCGCTCCAAGACGGCCCAGACCGGCGGCGGCATCGGCGTGGCGACGCGGATGGTCGTTTGTCCGCGACCCAGGCCCGACAGGGCGAGCACGATCAGCAACGGAAAGACGACCCGAACGGCTTGGAGCATCGGCGGGCCCCCGCGAGAAAAAGGGGAGGCAAGACCGGCCGCGACCTCACGTGGCCACCAGCATCGCTTGCGTCTCGGCGATGCTTGCGAGCGCGCTGGCGCGGTTCTGCTGGTCCTCGATCGACTGGGCCACCTGCTTCTCGGCCACGGCACCCATCTCCATCACCTTCGCGGTCAGGAGCGACAGGTCCTCGTCGAAGGAGCGGACCGTATGCCGGTTGCTCTGCAGGTCCGTGATGTCGGTCATCCTTGGCACACTCCTCGGCCGGTGCGGCGCATACTGGTCACACGAGATGGCTGCACAACCGATAGCCACCGGTAACGTCGATACACTCGACACGCCTCTAGCAGGACGGGGCCCACAACGTCGCCGGTCCCTGCAAAGCAGTCGCCGGTCCTTTATGCATTCTCTGTGACAGAGGCGTGACCGAGAGGCAGGGTCACCGCGAAGGTGCTGCCTTTGCCGATCTCGCTCGCGATGTCGAGATG
>CALLYK010000107.1 GCA_937858365.1 uncultured Isosphaeraceae bacterium
GGCTGATGAAACGGAGCTCGCGCCAGAGGCGATCCAGACGTGCGCCTTGCTCGTCGTTGAGCATCAAGCGGCGTAGGTGGTCATCTTCGCGGTAGAAGAGGCTGAGAGTGATGACCTCGTCCACCGGCACGATCTTCGTGTAGCAGAGGGCGGGCGGGAAGACCTGGCGGAAGGTCTCCAAGGCCCCTTCCAAGCGCTTCCGGGCGGCCCCCGCTTCGGACGCCAGTAGGGGCCGCGCGGGGTCGGGCTTGGGACCGCTCGCCGGCTTCGCTTGGGTCACGGCGAGTTGCACGACGGCATCGCCGCTCGATGGGTCGAGCGTCCCGGCCGTGACGAGCGCGCACCCACGCGCGAGGTCCGCGGGGACTTTCCATTCGAGGACCGCGGGGGCCCGCACGCCGAGGCTCGATGGGTCGATCGCGGAGCCGTCGACGGCCCGGCCGTATCGCGCGGGGCCAACCTCAAGGGCCGATGCCTTGCCGACTCGATCGCGCACGGAGCGGAAGAGCGGGCCCCGGAGTGAGGCGAGTTGCGCCCTGAGTTTGCCGTCGGGGCCGTCCTTGTCCGCGGGTGGACCGGTGGTGAGAAGGGCCTGCGTGGCCTTGGCCAGCGCCTCTTTTTCTTCGGCCTTGCTCGCTTCTTGCCACTTGGCCAGGAGCGAGCCTTCAGGTACGACCGTTTCGGCATCGCCCCCGCGATCGGGCACGGTGTAGAAGTGCCAGATCGCCTGGTTGCCCTGTCGGTCGGCGTGCGGGTTTCCGGCCAGGACGTCGGGCGAAACGTCGGCCGCGAGGTCCCATTCTCTCCCGTCTTCGCTGCTGAGGGTCAGGTCCACGGCGGTCAGGTCGCAGGCGTGGTTGCCGTCACGCGGACCGATCACGACCGACACGAGGTCGCCCTTTCGCACGTGGACCTTTTCGAAAGGCCCGAGGGGGACCTCGCGCGCGCCTTGAGAGACGCCGGCCGCGAGGCGTTGCACCGTGGAACCGCGCCGCACTTCGAGCGACCAGGTCACGCCGTTACCGCATTCCGGGTGGGCGTGCTGCACGCGACCACGCACCTTCAACGTGCCGGAAAGTGGACTCATCCAGCCGGCCGCCACCCGCAAGGTCGGCGACGGGTGCATCGCGACGCTACGCGGCTTGAGGTTGCCGGGGACCCGAACGTGCATGTCCGACGAGTTAGCGACCATGTTGGGTGTTTCGCCCGGTCCCCAGCCGTTGGCGAAGTCGTATCCGGCGACCTTCAACGTCTTGCCTTTCAGGTGCGAACTGATCGCCGGGGGGCCCGAGCTGAGGCCGAGGTAATCGAACCATGCGGCCAGCACGTCCTCGGGAACGGCGTGTTGCTTTGCCAGTTCGGCCCGGTCGAACGTGTCCGGCGACGCGCTCGCTTCGGCGGCGGCGGCCAGCGCCTGTGCTGTGTGGCTGAAGGCCCGTTCCCGGAAGCCGGTCAGCGCTTGGAAGACGTCGGCGACGTCGCGTAGGGGCAGGTCGGTCATGCCGGGCGCGACGAGTCTTGGACGCTCCCAGATGACACCACCTTGGCCTGGAGCATCACCGGTCTGGTCGGCGATGAGGAGGATGGTCACGTCGGCGCCGTCGGCCTGCGTTTCGAGGGGAAGGCGGAACTCCTGGCGAGAAAGGACCGGCGAAAGCGGTGCCATCCACGACTTCGGTCCGCCGACCTTGCCGATGTGGCCGACGCTGTTGAACGTCCACAGGGCCGCTTGCCACTTGCCGATCGTCTGGGCCAGCGCGTTCGCGTCCTCGGGTCGCGCCGTCTTCCATGTCTTGCGGAGGTCGTCCAGGACGAGATCGCGGTCGGTGCCGGTGAGCGTGGACCAGAGGAGGCCGAGGTACTTGGGGCTGAGCTTGCGCTCTTGGGCGACGGTCGCGATGGACTTCGTCCCTTGAGTCAAGGCGTCGCGTTCGGCGAGCGTCGCGGTCAGATAGTGCTCCAGGGGCAAACGTCCCCCCGCGTTCGTGCCGAAGACGATCCCTTGAAGATTGACCTGCGTACCGCCGCCCGAGTCGGTGAATTCGGCGTAGAAGGAGCGGATGCGATCGACGGCCTCGTTGGTCCAGTCAGGCCGGGTCGAGCCGGTCGAGAAACGCATCCCATCGGGCAACGGGACGGCATGGGCCGCGACTTCTTTGGCCGCGTCGAAGTACTTGGTCAGTAAGGAGGGTGACATGACCAGGGCGTTGCCCGCGTTGGTGAAGCCCTCACCGGCCGCGCCGTCAGCGGGGAACTCACGGGCCGGGTCAAGTGGCACTCCGGTCAGGTCGCGCAGGGTGTAAGTGTATTGCGCGTTCGTGAGGCGTCGGAGGACGACCGGGCCGGGGTCCCCCGCGCCGGCGAGCGCTTCCGCTTTGAGGTAGCGCGTCAGCCAGCCGCGTAGGGCTTGGCGCTCACCCAGGGGCATGGCCCGAGCTTCTTTGGGCGGCATTTCGCCGTTGTCGAGCATTTCGGCGACCTTGAGCCAAACGGCCGTTTCCTTGCGGACGTCGGCCAGCCCCGCGAAGCGCTCCAGGTCGAGTTCTCCTTCCATCTTCTCGGTCGAGTGGCAATTCAGGCAGTGTCGTTCCAAGAGCGGCCGGGCCGACTTCGTGAACTCGGCCGCCGCGTCTTGAAGGTCTTGCGCTTGGGCCGACAAGGCGGCACCCAGGAGCGTCCAGACGATGAGCCCCGCGCAAGACCTGCCTAGGGTTGAGTCGTTCATGCGTCTTCCCATCGCGAGGAGATGAACGAACGGTCGAGGACGACGCATCGGATCAGGCCGGGCCGTCATGGATCAACGGCCGCTCTCGCTCTTCGCGCGCAGGACTTTCGCGAGTCGATCGCGGACTGGGGCGAGGCTGGGCTCTTCGGCGAGGTCTTTCCATTCGTTCGCGTCGGTTTCGTAGTCGTAAAGTTGGGCACCTTTCCTGCCGCCGTCCCACTCGGTGTAACGATAGGTGTCGGTGCGGAGCGTATAGCCCTGGAACGCTTTGCGCTGGGGACCTTGACGGGTGACCTGAGTCAGTGCCGTGTTGTTCCAGGCGCGGTTGGGGTCGTCGAGCAAAGGAACGACGCTCCGGCCATCAAGGTCGGGCGGGGCAACGAGATTCGCCAGTTCTGCGAGAGTGGGGTAGAGGTCGACAAGTTCCACGATTCCCTGAGTGGGGCGACCGTTCCCCGCGCGTTTTGGCGCGGAGAT
>CALLYK010000108.1 GCA_937858365.1 uncultured Isosphaeraceae bacterium
CTTGCAAGAGTGTTCCTCAAAGTACGCCGTGGCCAGCGTAAGCCAGCCCATAAAGAAACCCGCTCCACCACAGATCGTACAGCCGCCGTCGCCACCGCGAGTAACTCCTATTTCGGCCATCAGTTCGTACTTATACGGGTCCGAAGCAATCAGCAGGCCGAACCCATTTGGCTGTCGGTGATAGTCCCAATCCGAGGCAAAGCCCTCTGCGGGGCGCTTCAAAATGCCCGCCGACAGAACCCATTGCCTCCGCCAGGCAGCTTCGGCAGGGCTGATATCCGTGGGGTAGCGGTCACAGGGGACGTGATCGCCCCACCGAAACAGGGTCGGAGTGCCACCGCCGCAGGCGTACTCCCACTCGTCCGAGGTCGGAAAGTGGAAGCCCGTTTTCGCGATCTGTGCGGCCAAGTCGGCGTGGGTGCTCGACAGGGAGCGCTCGGCGAGAATCTTGTTTTGTTCTCTGCGGACCCGTGTACTCGTGCCACCGCGAGATAACTCCACCTGTCCCTGTGTCGGGTATTCGCGGAGAATACCCTGCACCTCGGGGTCATCAATGCCTATCGGCTCCCATCCCAGCTCCCCGGCTGCCGTCTCGATGAGAAAGGGTGAGAGTTCCACTCGCCGAACGGGCAACGTAACCTCTGCGATGTACTGCCGAATGGTCTTGCCAATCCCGTACTTATCCGAGGTGGCTTGCCAGCTTTCCAATTCGTCGGGGTTCGGCTCCCACCGTCGGTCAGCTTGGTATCCGAGCAACACCGCTTTACCGGGGATGAGCGCGAACGTGGCACTGTCTTTTTGGTAGAGGGCGACATGGTGTTGCCACTCGCCGAACAGGAAGCGGCGGATGGCCTGGAACGTAAAGCCGGACGGGAGCTGTTTTGCCAAGCTCGCGGCAAGAAATCCACGCTCTGCTGCTGTAACTCCCTCCCAACGCTCAGCGGACAAGTCCATCTCGTGCCCTCCTTCGCCAAACTCTATTCATTCGAACGAATAACATTGAGATTACAACTGGCGCTTTGTGAACCGAATGCCGAGACGGAGGACGGGATTTGAGCAGCGGATCGTTTGACCCCGAAAGCAATTGCATCAACTCATTCGGAATAGTGGATCATACCGCAAGGATGCTTGAACTCGAGGTTCGAGCCGCAAATCCCGTCTTCACGGACGGCAATGCCCTTCGACGTTTCGTCGAAGGGCGGTTTCTAGAATAAGCGGAGAGGGGGGGATTCGAACCCCCGGAACCGGTTTCCCAGTTCAACGGTTTAGCAAACCGTCGCTTTCGACCACTCAGCCACCTCTCCGACAACCCTTCCTTGACCCAGTCGCCTTCCGTCACAACCCAAAATCTATCAAGTCTCCCGCCGGTGCGTCAATCGATCGCTCGGCCTCAATTCGCGGGAACCATATCTTCAACGACCCACTTCGTCTTCGCCAGCTCCATTTCTATCAACGAATCCGTCATCGTTACTATTTCAAATCCAAGCGCTTCGTAGATTTGAATGGCGCGAGCGTTCGTCCGGAAGACTTCGAGGTGAATGCGGTTGAGTCCCCATCGCTCGAAGCCGAAACCGACCAACAACGACGTCACATCGCGCCCCAGTCCCTTGCCTCGCGCGGCGGGTTCGCCAATCAAGAGCCGGCCGAACTCCGCCTCGCCCCTTTCCCAGTCGACCCGGTAGAGCGCCACTTGGCCGACACTCCGGCCTTCCTGGTCGAGGTCCTCAACCACGAAGACGAAGTCGTCGTCGCGTTCGGCGTACGTGTCGTACCAGGCCAGGTGGGACCCCCAGGTAATGGTCTCCGCGTGGACGAACCACTTGCGGCTGTCCTCGCGGTTGCGCCAGGCGAGCGTTCGTTCGAGGTCCGCCCGGTCGAGCGGCCGGAGTCGGACCCGATAGCCCATGATCGTTGGCGCTTGCCGCTTAGGCACTCTTCATGCCCCTTTGGAATGTCCGCATTTGCTTGACCACATCCATAAGCGCGTTGGAAACACGCGCGATGTCCTTGTACGTCAACCGCATGTGCATCGGGAGCGACATCAGCGAATTGCCGGCCAAGCGCGCGTTCGGACAGGGCCGATTGTCTCGGAACATCCGGTAGAGCGCGTTGTCGCGATAGTGGACACCCGGAAAGACCCCCAAGGCGTTCATGGAGGCCATCACTTCGTCGCGGTTCTCGACGCGCACCTGGAAGAGATGTCGCGAGGACTCGCACCCAGGCGCGATCGGCACCATCTCGATCCCAGGGGCGTTGGCCAGGTGCGCCTCGTACCACGCGGCCAGTTGCCGCCGGAAGGCGTTGTCTTGGTCGAGGTACTTCAAGGCCACCAGCCCTATGCCCGCCATGATCGAGTTGCCGTGATATTTGAACCCAGGGTTTTCGACATCATAATACCACTTGTAGGCCCCTTGAGAGGCCGTTCGCGCGTATGTGTCTTTATTGATCCCCAGCCAGGTCCACTTGCGGACCTCGGCGTCAAGTTCGGGGTCGGCGAAGCAGATCATCCCCGAGTCGGCCGTGGGCAGGTTCTTCACCGCCTGGAAGCTGAAAACGGAGACGTCGGCCTCGGCACCCACGTGGCGACCGTGGAACCGCGTGCCGGCCATGTGGGCCGCGTCCAAGACCAAGGGTAAGTCGTGCTCGCGGGCGACCCGGGCCACCGCCTGAAGCCGGCCCGTGTTCCCACCCAACCCCACGAAGACGATCGCCCGGGTCTTCTCCGTGATCCGATCGGCCACCGAGTCGGGGTCGAGGCACAAGAACTCGTCCACGTCGGCGAAGACCGGACGCATGTCCTCGTAGAGAATCGCGTGATTCGTCGATACAAAAGTTAAAGCTGTTGAAATAATCTCGTCACCGGCCGACCAGCCGTGACGTTCCTTGAGGACGCGGATGGCCAGATGGAGGCCCGACGTGGCTGAGTTGAGAAAGTGCGAGTGGGGAAGCCCCGTGTATTCGGACCAGGCGCGCTCGAACTCGACCGTTTTGTAGCCGATGCCGGTCCAGCCTTTTTCCAGGCATTCACGGACCTCGGCCAGGCATTCCTCGATCCGGAACGTGGGCACAAAGAGTTGGATCGGGTCCATGACCCATGACTCCCGAGGGCGTCCCCAACGGGCCGAGGCCGGCCGCGCGGCGGTCTTCCATGACCGGGGACCTGCGCACGATAGACGTTTTCCAAGTTGGGTCAAGCCGAGTCGGGCCGCGAGCATCGCCGATGAGGGCCGGCCAATCAGATCAAGGAGGGGTCGCGCCGTGGTCCGCGAGGAGTCGATCGACCTCGGGATAACCGCAGGGGTAACCGACTCTTTGGACGGAGGCGCCGGCGGCGAGGAGGGCCTGGACAGACTCGGGCGAGCGCCGAGAGGTCCAGTAAGAGTCCACGCAAGCCTTCACGGCCAGGGCGAGCGGGGACCGCCCCCAACCGTCGAGCGCCTCGATCGGGCCGCCGCGCTCGATCAGGGCCCGGACCGTGTCGTGTCGAGCGCGCCAGGCCGCGACATGAAGGGCCGTGCTCTTGGGGGCGACGCCGAAATAGCCGTCGCCTCGGACGTACAAGGCATCGACGGGGGCACCCAGGTGGAGCAAGCAGCCAACGCCCGCGACGTTGCCATTTCCCGCGAACTCGGCGAGTAAGTCGCCCGCCTCCGCGAGCAACTCGGAGAGAAGTGCCGGTCCCGTTTGGGTCAGGGAACGGGCCTGAT